>NZ_JBGLYM010000140.1:0-243 GCF_047303955.1 Pseudomonas sp. Pseusp88
TCCTCATCGATACGCCCGACCAGGTTTTTGCCGAATTTGATGTGGAAGCCCTGGTACCTGCCACAGGCCGTATTTATCGACAGTCGTAGGCAGGCCGACTGGTGGCGCACGATGGCAAGATCCAGTTGCTGCGTGATTCGCTGGACACCATTGCCGCAGCCAACGCCTTTGCTGCGCACTAACGAGGAAGTTCGACGCCCTGTAACGCCCTGCCACGACGTCGGTGTCGGCGTCGTTACTGTT
>NZ_JBGLYM010000141.1:0-243 GCF_047303955.1 Pseudomonas sp. Pseusp88
CGTTGTGGGAGCAGTAGGGTCGTATGGCACGTTTTCAGATATTCGCATAACGGGCAACTGTCTCAATGGCGGCATTGTGATGAAAGGTGTCGCGAGCCAGACAACAACGATTCGGCGCTGCAGCTTTTCCGGCGACATCACAGCGGCGTACGGCGGCGGCATTTTCGGCACGACGTGCGACGAGGTGACGGCGCCCTCCTCGCCCTTCCCGCCCGCCGTGTATCTTGGCAACCAGTATTATTG
>NZ_JBGLYM010000142.1:0-243 GCF_047303955.1 Pseudomonas sp. Pseusp88
GAGTTATGCACAGCAACTGACCAGTCGGCACCACTCTCGCAAGCAACCCCGGAAACCGCCGGATGAAAGCACAAACGACGAAATAGACCAAACCCTACAACGAGCAGAAAATGAGCGAGGCGAACAGAAGACGCCTGATTAGCTCTCACTGAGCCGCACAGTCGCCTTCTTTGCAATTGGGAGGTTCATTATTGCAGGTGATTGCGACTCTTCAGCGCGTCCATCTTCGCCGCATCCGGTCGC
>NZ_JBGLYM010000143.1:0-238 GCF_047303955.1 Pseudomonas sp. Pseusp88
GCCCTATGGATTGCTGGCGCTACCCAAGGTCGAGGCGATATGATCCCACGTCTTGGGAACAGTTTGACCGTTAAGGTGTCGATTTCTCCATGAAGGGGTTACAGTTTTATGGCCCGATCGGCGACACCTGCCCCACGGGCTTCCCACCGTTGGATCATCGTCTGCTCCAGGAGGCAGTCCGTGAAGAAGTTACACCTCGCTATTCCCGCCGTTTTCGCCGCCGCAGCCTTGTCACTGT
>NZ_JBGLYM010000144.1:0-238 GCF_047303955.1 Pseudomonas sp. Pseusp88
GCTATAGAAGAAAGCAAATATTATGACTCAGACCGGTTGGGTCAAAGGGTATCCGCATAATTTACCAAAAGCAAGAAAAAGATGGTCTTGTGGCGACATTCCATAATGTCGACGGAATGCCCGGGTAAAATCAGAAGCGCTATTAAATCCCAGGCTATAGGCGATTTCTGTAATTTGTCTATCGCGATAGCACAAGATTTAATCGGCGGCTTCACCCAAACGTCATTTTAAGATGTGG
>NZ_JBGLYM010000145.1:0-237 GCF_047303955.1 Pseudomonas sp. Pseusp88
GGCGATCTCGACATACAAGTCGAGAAAGGTGTTCTAACTGTCGCCAGTGGCTACAGGGAAAGTGAGAAGGAGGTGACTTACTTGCATCAGGGTTTTGCACAACGAGCGTTTCGCTTGTCGTTCCGTCTTGCAGATCACATCGAGGTTCGAGGCGCCTCGCTAAATAATGGTTTACTGAGGGTGGACCTTTTGCGGGTCGTGCCGGAGGAAGCCAAACCTCGGAAGATATCGATTGGA
>NZ_JBGLYM010000146.1:0-237 GCF_047303955.1 Pseudomonas sp. Pseusp88
GGGCTACTCGGTGCGCAATCCCTAGCGTGTCGAAGTCCTGCTCGCTGCCTGCCGCAAGGAAAACGTCGAAGTCAGCGAAGCCGCCCTGGCCCTGTCGGGGCTGACCGCCAAGGTAGTCGACGTCGAAGCCTAAGCCCTGGAGCGTGCCTTCGGCCTGTTCTCGGCCCAGTTCGCCAACCGTCACGAAGAACTCACACTCGCCCTTGTGGATATCCGCGCCACCAAGACCACCCTTAG
>NZ_JBGLYM010000147.1:0-236 GCF_047303955.1 Pseudomonas sp. Pseusp88
TAACGTTCCTACTATTTTCAATCGGACCAGCCGTCCTGAAGTTCCCCGTTCGACCGGAATCAAATCAATGATTTTTCCGAACTCGATTCCTGAACGTTTATGAATCAGTTCCGAGAGTTCTTGTTGGGAGTAGCAGACTCTCCAACGGTAAAAGTCTGTTGTTTCCTGGTCATAATTATTCAATACCTGACTCAACACTTGTTTGTTATGGGTGTTGCAAAAGGCCGTAGGAGAAG
>NZ_JBGLYM010000148.1:0-234 GCF_047303955.1 Pseudomonas sp. Pseusp88
CGCTCCCACAGATCCGACGATATGCACGCGCTACTGTGGGAGCGAATTCATTCGCGAAAGCTTTATTCCGGACGCCGACAATGTGTTGGATGTACTGGCCCCTTCGCGGATAAATTCGCTCCCACAAGTCCGACGATATGCATGCGCCACTGTGGGGGCGAATTCATTCGCGAAAGCTTTATTCCGGACGCCGCCAATGTGTTGGATGTACCGGCCCCTTCGCGGATGAATCCG
>NZ_JBGLYM010000149.1:0-231 GCF_047303955.1 Pseudomonas sp. Pseusp88
AATTCGCTCCCACAGACGTGCCCTACCGGCTGTCCCTGTCGGGCAGGGCCAATGCTCGTCAGAGCAATGAAATCGGATAACTGATAAAGATCCGGTTCTCGTCGAACTCGTTGGTGCTGAAGTCCCGACGTATGCTGGAGTTGCGCCAGCGCAGGCTGAGGTTCTTGAACGTGCCGCTCTGGAACACGTAGGCCAGTTCCGATTCGCGCCCCCATTCCTTGCCATCGGTGA
>NZ_JBGLYM010000014.1:0-147607 GCF_047303955.1 Pseudomonas sp. Pseusp88
CAGACCGGCAGCATGGCAGCGACGAAACCGTAGCCCACCAGCATCCAGGTGATCTGCACGCCGGTGAAGGTGAACATTGGCGCCCACGCCGGGTTGGCGGCAATCTGCCCACCCATCCAGATCGAGGCCAGCAGCAGGACCACGCCAATCACCGAAATCTCGCCGATGCGGCCCGGGCGGATGTAGCGCATGTAAATGCCCATGAACATCGCCACCGGAATGGTCGCCAGTACCGTGAACATGCCCCAAGGGCTCTCGGCCAG
The DNA here is from genome assembly GCF_047303955.1 of Pseudomonas sp. Pseusp88. Classification (NCBI taxonomy): domain Bacteria; kingdom Pseudomonadati; phylum Pseudomonadota; class Gammaproteobacteria; order Pseudomonadales; family Pseudomonadaceae; genus Pseudomonas; species Pseudomonas sp. Pseusp88. The sequence continues at coordinate 264 of NZ_JBGLYM010000014.1, forward strand.
GGCCTTGACCACGATCAGCGCCAGCACCGCAAGGATGATGATCATGATCAGGAAGCAGCCGAACAAGGCGATGGTGCCGGGAATGCGGCCCATCTCCTCGCGAACCATGTCGCCCAGGGAGCGGCCGTTGCGGCGAGTGGAGAGGAACAGGATCATGAAGTCCTGCACGGCCCCGGCCAGGACCACGCCAGCAATCAGCCAGAGGGTACCGGGCAGATAACCCATCTGCGCAGCCAGCACCGGACCGACCAGCGGGCCTGCACCGGCAATGGCGGCAAAGTGGTGACCGAAGAGAATGTGTTTGTTGGTCGGCACATAGTCCAGACCGTCGTTGTTGACCACCGCCGGCGTGGCCCGGGTCGGGTCCAGTTGCATGACGTGGTTGGCGATGAACAAGCTGTAGTAGCGGTAGGCAACCAGATAGATGGCGACGGCGGCCACTACTATCCAAAGGGCATTGATGGGTTCACCGCGACGAAGCGCTACGACGCCAAGCGCGCATGCCCCCAAAGCGGCGACAGCGAACCAAGCCAGATGTCTGGTCAGTCGGGTCATTTGAGTCTCCTGCCAGGGCCAGGGGCCTGTGGCGTAATTGTTTTTGTTGGGCTCGCAAACGGAGCGTGCCCACTATCCCCGCTGTTCGCCCGGATAAATATGGGTATTACTACCGTCTCTTCTACGTAGTACTACGTGGGTCTACATGAACAGCCTTAGGGCATACCATGTGCACCTACAAAAACAACACACGTCCGGTGCCCGTCGTCATGCAACTGAAGTACAAGATCGTCGCCCTCGGCATCCTGCCGCTGATCCTCGCCGTCGGGGTGATCTGTGCCCTGGTGATCGTGCAGAACCAGCGCCTGGGCGAACAACAGGCGCAATTGATAGAAGACAGCATTCTGGCCAGCAAGCGCGCGGAACTGCAGAACTACGTAGAACTGGCCATGAGCGCCCTGGCCCCGCTGTATGAAAGCGGCAAGGATGACGAGCAGACCAAGCAGCAGGTATTGCAGGAGTTGTCCAAGCTGAGCTTCGGCATCAACGGCTATTTCTTCGTCTACGACCATAATGGCCGCAACCTGATGCACCCGCGCCAGGGCGCCCTGGTCGGCAAAGACCTGTGGAGCATGACCGATCCCCAGGGCCTGCTGGTCATCCAGGCCTTGTTGAAAAGCGCCCAGTCCGGTGACGGCTTCCAGCACTACGCCTGGGAGAAGCCCTCCACCGGGCAGATCACCGACAAGCTGGCTAGGGTGGTCATGCTGGAGCGCTGGGGCTGGATGCTGGGCACCGGCATCTATCTGGAAGACGTCGAGCGCGCCACGCGCCAGGCCCGGGAAGAGGTCGCCCGGGGCATCTACACCACCATGCTCGATATCGGCGCCGTGGCCCTGATCGCCGTGGTGCTGGTATTCGCCTGCGGCCTGACCCTCAATGCCAGTGAGCATCGCCTGGCCGACAGCAAGTTGCAGCGTTTGAACCGACGGATCATGAGTCTGCAGGAAGAAGAACGCTCGCGGTTGTCACGGGAACTGCACGACGGCATCAGCCAGGTGCTGGTGTCGATCAAGTTCCAGTTCGAACTGGCCAGCCTGGAACTGGAAGCCGGACGCGAGTCGGGCATGGATATCCTGCGCAAGGGCACCGAACGGCTGGGCGATGCCATCGGTGAAATCCGCACCATTTCCCACGACCTGCGCCCTTCCCTGCTCGATACCCTGGGCCTGGCCGCCGCCGTGACCCAACTGGTCAACGAGTTCGAGCAACGCAGCGGCCTGCATATCCACTACGGCCAGCATCTGGGCGACCTGACCCTGGTCGAAGGCGCACCGGTGGCGCTGTTCCGCATACTGCAAGAGGCTCTGACCAATATCGAGCGTCATGCCCATGCCAGCAACGTCTGTATAGAACTGAGCAGCAACGCCGCCCAGGTGCGTTTGGCGGTCATCGATGACGGTGTCGGCTTTGAAGTGGATGGCAAGGGCATGCAGGGCGGGATCGGCCTGCGCAATATCCGTGAGCGAGTCGAGCACTTCAACGGCCAGTTGCACCTCTTTTCGATGTCCGGGCGAAGCGAAATAATCGTCACCCTGCCTACCCGAGCGAACTCATGACGACTCAAGCCCCTATTCGTATTGCGTTGGTTGATGATCACGCCTTGGTCCGCGATGGGGTCCGCGCCCTGCTGTCGACGCGTCCGTCATTCGAGGTGGTCGGCGAAGCCGAAAGTGGCGCCCAGGCGCTGGAAATGTGCGGGGCGATCAGCCCGGATATCCTGCTGGTGGATATCGGCCTGCAAGACATGAACGGCCTGGAACTGACCCGCCAGGTGCGCGCCCGTTACCCGCAGATCAAGATTCTGGTGCTGAGCATGTACGACAACCATGAGTACGTGACCACTTCGATCCGTGCCGGGGCCAGCGGCTATGTACTCAAAAATGCACCGTCACGGGAAATCGTCGCCGCCATTGAGGCCATCACCACCGGTGGCACCTTTTACAGTGCCGCCGTGACGCTCAAGCTGGTCACGCCAAAAAGTGACGACAACGAATTGACCCCAAGGGAAGTCCAGGTACTGGTGGGTCTGGCCCAGGGCCTGAACAACAAGACCATTGCCCGGGACCTTGCCATCAGCGTGCGCACCGTGGAAACCCACCGCTTGAGCATCCGCCGCAAGCTCAAGGTGGATAAGCCGGCGGGACTGGTGATGTATGCGATGGAGCATGGGTTGTTGCCGTGATGTGCAGGCATGAAAGTGCACTGGTGGGACCGGCTTCAGCCGGGAAGGCGGCGGCACACTCACAGCATTTGTGTCGTTTTCATTGGAGCCTTCCCCGCTAAAGCCGGTCCCACAGCAGCCAATCCCGGCACACCGACGAATACTGCGACAACATGCCGCAGCCAAACCCACGACCAGTTGTCTGACGACTAGATGTATGCCGTAGTATTCAGAAATAATTTGTTCTAAAATGTTTCTCAATCGGCAAGCGGATGTGGAATCGAACCGAAACGATGATTTTCATCGGCGAATTCGAACCCGGCGACTTGACCCACTTATATAAGAAAAAAGCCCGTCCTCGACGGGCTTTTTTCGTTTTCAGCTTTTGTCGCGCTGCAAGTGACCAATTTTTAACGCTTTTCAACATTAAACTTAGAGGTCTACCCCATGATTCGCCTTGTCGTTTCCCTGTACCAATGGATCAAGCGCTCGCCTGAAGACAACACCTCTTCGGATGGTCAAGGTTACTCCCGTGACTTCAACCGGGAAGAAAGCGAGGGCAGCCGCTGGACTTTCGTTTCAATCTTCGCCGTATTTACCCTGAGCCTCTACATCCTCGCGGGCCTGGGTTACTACGCCAAGGTTCACGTGTGGGACGAAATGAGCGAGCAACAGAAAGAAGTCGTCTCCCAAGCGATGGTGGTCAGCTCGCAGAATCTCTGATTCAGCAGGCAATTTGCTCAGGCCGGGCAATATAGAAAGGGACGCATTGGCGTCCCTTTTTATTTATATGAGAAATTTTATGACCATTGCCCCGTATCCTCGACATACGGCGACAGCCCGTCCGGCAGATCAATCCAGCGCAACGGTGAAGCATCACGACGACGGACGATCCGTTGCGGCGTGAAATGCCAGAGCCGTTCGGCGCCCTCGAACCTGGCAATATCCGCCGAGTCGAGATCGACCCTGGCCGCCCCGCTCATCTGCAAGACATCCCCCGTTTTGAAATCGATGAACAACAGCCCGGCTTTAGGGTTGAGCTGCATATTGCCCAAAGTGTTGAAAAACTGATTACCCATGAAATCCGGCACCGTCAGCGAACCATCGGCATTGAGCCGGACAAACCCCGGCTTGCCGCCGCGATGGGAAACGTCTACCTGACGACCGCTTTCGGGCAGGTCAACGTAAGTGGCGACAAACAGGGTCGAGGCATCGCCGATCAGGCCACGCGCATCATCATCCAGTTCACTCAAGCACTGCACTTCACCTGTGCCCGCCACTGCCGGATCCCGGACATAGGCAAACTGGCGCTGATGAATGTACTTGGGGCAATTGCCGAAGCTCTGCTCCACCTTCAGTAACAGGCTCCGCCCGTTGACGCGTTGCAAGCGGCCATTGAGGCGATTGCGCCGACGAGTCCGCAGGTCGATGCCCAGCAGGCCGATGGCGGCGTTTTCGCCCAATCCTGTCTGCGCAGGGTCTGCAGGATCGGCCTGAATATCCAGGCGCAGATGCCGGGCATCTTCAGCCTGGACAAAACCCGGCTCCCCGACCAGGAGGCTGGCCCAAACATCGTCGTCGCCATCCACCGCACCCAGCACCATGAACGGTAACAACGGGTAAAAGCCCTGATGCTGTTCGATCAGATGATTGCGGATGACCTTGCGCCCGACCATGTCCATGCGTTCAAGCACATCGGCACTGCGTTGCAAGGCCAGTTCACCGGCATGCCAGGGCGAAGCGGGGATGGTAGCGAGCATGTTCATGGGAACCTCCGACGATGTTTTGTTTCAAGGTCAGGCCCGGGCGTACAAACCGGCCTGAGTGCGGGGGAACGGCACAAAACCGTCCAGTGCTTCGACCCGACCCAACCACTGTGTAATCAGTGGATAAGGTGCCAGGTCAACGTTGCCTTCGGGGGCGCCGACGATATAGCTATACAGCGCCACATCAGCCAGGGTCGGCTGCGTGCCCACCATCCAGGCACCGTTGCTGCTCAGGTTGTCTTCAATCAGCGTCAGGATCCGATGGGCCCGGCTGATGGTGGTCTCGGGATCAAGCTTGGCGCCGAACACCGTAATCAAGCGTGCCGCCGCAGGACCTGCCGCCAACTCACCCGAAGCCACTGACAACCAGCGTTGAACCTGTGCCGCTTGCAGGGCGTCTTCGGGCAGCCAGTCGGTCTTGCCGAACTTCTTTGCCAGATACACCAGAATCGCCGTGGAATCGCTGATCCACTGGCCGTCATCTTCCAGCACCGGCACCTGGCCAAATGGATTGAGCTTGAGGAACGCTTCGGTCTTGTGAGCGCCATTGGGCAAATCGACCTCGATCAAACTGCAGTCTGCGCCGATCAGGGACACAAACAGCTGTGCACGGTGAGCATGGCCGGACAAGGGGAAATAAAACAGTTTCATGGTCGATTCTCGCTGATTGATGGGGATGGGCTTTCGATGGAGATAATCCTAGTCACATCACAGGATTGAATAAATGCCGTAAAAAGAACATATTCACTCCATATTTCGGAGTAATGGAATCCGTAATGGATACGCTGCAAGCGATGCGTCTGGTCCTGGCGATTACCGAGCAAGGCAGCCTGACCGCCGCCGCACACAAACTCGGGACGTCGCTGCCCACCGTGGTGAGAGTGTTGGCCGCCACCGAGCAGCACCTGGGCGTACGCCTGTTCGAACGCACCACGCGTCAGGTGCGCATTACCGAGGAAGGTCGGCGTTACGCCGAATCGGCCCGGGCGGTGCTGCGGGAAATCGAAACCGTTGAAGATGTGTTTCGTGACAAGGACCGCGAGCCCAGTGGCGAACTGGTGATCAGCGCGCCGGTGCTATTTGGCCAGTACCACGTGATGCCTTGCCTGAGCAGCTTCATGAAGCAGTACCCGAAAGTGACGGTGACCCTGATCCTGCTGGACCGGGTCACCGACCTGATCGAGGAAGGTATCGACATCGCGGTGCGCATTGCCCCGATTGTGACGCCTGATCTGGTTGTCACCCCTCTGGGCCAGGTCCGCCGCTACCTGGTCGCCAGCCCGGAACTCCTCGCCAGCCTGCCCCCCATTGAACAGCCCGCCGATATCAGTGATGTTCCCTTTATCCAGCACTCGGCCCTGGTCCTGGGCGCGCAGGTCGTTCTGGAGGAGCGCAACAAACCAGTGGTCATCAAGATGAATAACGTACGCATGAAGACCAATAGCGCTGCGGGCACCATTGCCGCCTGTATCGATGGGCTGGGGTTGGGCATGGTGCTCTCGTATCAGGTGCGCGACGCCATTGCCGACGACAGGCTGCGGGTGGTCCTGCGCGATTTCCTGCCGCCGCCGGTGCCGGTATCCCTGGTGTATATGCCGTCGCGGCGTAACTCCGTGCGTAGCCAGGCGTTTATCAAGTGGGCCAGAGAGGCGATCAGCCAGCGGCTTAGCGTCCAGCTGGGTTGATCCGGACTGCAAACACCGACCTGTGGGACCGGTTAGTTCCCGCACCACACATTGATGGCGAGCATTTCAAGTATCGATACAGGTTAATGGTGCCTCGGGGGTGGGCTAGATAGAGTCGTCAGCAACGATTCAACACCCCTGACCCACGAGGTATGCCATGTCCCGCACTATTCGTTTCCACCACTTCGGCTCTGCCGACGTGCTCAAGTGCGAGGAACAAAAGCTTCGACAACCCGCTGCCGACGAGGTGCTGATCCGTGTCGAAGCCGTTGGCGTGAGCTGGGATGACGTGCTCTGGCGTCAGGACCTGGGGCCCTGCAAGGCACGCCTGCCGGCTGGCCTGGGCAGTGAGATGGCCGGTGTGGTCGAGGCCGTAGGCGCACAGATCACCGATCTGAAGCCCGGTGATCGCGTCGCCAGCTTCCAGGCTGTGAATACCAACGACTATCCGGTCTACGGTGATCTGATCATCCAGCCGCGTACCACCCTGACCCGTTATCCGGACAACCTGACACCGGCCCAGGCCGCTGTGCACTACAACCCGCTGCTGCTGGCCTGGTTCGCCCTTGTCGACCTGGCTCGCGTACAACCCGGCCAGAGTATCCTCGTCACCGAGGCGACACTCAGCCCCAACATTGCCTTCGTCAAACTGGGCAACGCGCTGGGCCTGCGTGTCATCGCCGCGACGAAAAACCCCGAGGATCGCCAGTACCTGCTCGACAATGGCGCCGCACAGGTGATTGTCACCGACGAACAGGATCTGGGTATGCGCATTACCAAACTGACCGATGGCCACGGCGTCGAAGCGATCTTCGACGGCCTGGGCGGTCCACAGATGTCCCTGCTCGGCGACGTCCTGGCGCCACGCGGCAGCCTGGTGCTCTATGGCCTGCGCGGCGGCAATTACACCCCCTTCCCGGCCATCGAAGCGTTCAAGAAGAACATCCGTTTCTTCGTCCATTGCCTGTGTAACTTCACCGGCAAGCCCGAATTCAACATCGGCCAGGACGGCGAAGCCTTGAAACGGGCGCTGGAAGGCATCAACCGCCTGACGGTGGAACACTCGCTGGCCTCGGATATCGACCGCAGCTTCAATCTGGAACACGCGGCCAAGGCCCATGACTATCTGGAACACCAGACGGCGTATGGACGGGTGGTTTTGAAGCCGGTGTGATGAAAACAGTTGCCAGCCACGTACAATCCTGAGAAAAAGCGGCCCGTCATCGCTAACCACAGTACGAGCCGCAAATGACCCAGCAACTGCAGATAGAAGACCTTACCCCCGGCACCGGCAAAACCGTGGTCAAGGGAGCCCTGATCACCACCCAGTACACCGGTTGCCTGGAAGATGGCACGGTATTCGACTCTTCATGGGATCGTGGCAAACCCTTTCAGTGCGTGATCGGGACTGGCCGGGTGATCAAGGGCTGGGACCAGGGCCTGATGGGCATGCAGGTCGGTGGCAAGCGCAGGCTCCGAGTTCCGGCGCACCTGGCTTATGGCGAGCGCAGCATGGGGGCTATACCGCCCAACTCCAATCTGGTTTTTGAAATCGAGCTGCTGGAAGTCCTGACGCGGGATGATTGATCAGCGGGGCGTCAGGGCATTGCGCGCGACGAGGGAAAAAGCCATGCTCCGCGCAAGGTAATTTGCGTCTTTGATCAGGAATCTCTTTTATGGCCCTCAACAAGCCAACCCAGGAACTCAAACGACACTTGCGCGGCTCGGCCAGCAATCTGGAAAGCGCCGCCAACGAAATTCTCAGACTCGCCGGGCAGATGCCGGATGTCGATGTGACCGCGACCCTGCAACTGGTCAACCGCCTCTACAGCGATGCCGACCAGCTCAAGGCCTATGCCGATGAGATCAAGGACAAGCGCATCGTACGCGCCAAGCTCAATAATCCGCAGGATTGACGACGCGCCATGCTCCCCGCCCCGACCCGAACCGGCAGCAGCCCACAACACGTGCACATGCAGAAATGGCGCGGACGCGTCGGTATGGCGCTGGCGGCGAGTCTGTCCGTGCTGGCAGGCATGACCGATGCCATCGGCTTCATGGCCACCGGCGATTTCGTTTCCTTCATGAGCGGCAACACCACCCGCCTGGCGGTGGCGATCAGTGCCGGGGAAACCGGAGTGATGCTGCGGCTGTTCTGGGTGCTGCTGGCATTCGTGATGGGCAATGCCCTGGGTATCGTGGTCGCCCGGCGCAGCGGTCGGCGCGCACTGCCGTTGTTGATGTGCATCGCCATGTTGTTGTGTCTGGCGGCGGCCTGGCCGCTGGATACGCAACTGCCCGCGCTGATCGCGGCCATTCTGGCGATGGGCATGCTCAATGCCGCAGTGGAACAGGTCAACGGCCTGCCGGTGGGTCTGACCTATGTCACTGGCGCCCTGTCGCGCTTCGGGCGCGGCCTGGGGCGCTGGATGCTGGGGGAGCGCCGCGATGGCTGGCGGGTGCAACTGGTGCCGTGGCTCGGCATGTTTTTCGGCGCCGTGATCGGCGCCTTGCTGGAACAGCGACTGGGACTCAAGGCATTGCTGGTCAGCGCCTTGGTTGCAGCGCTGCTGGGCCTGCTGTCGCTGAAGATTCCTCATCGCTGGCAAAAACGTTATATGCCGCGTTAGGCCAGTTTACGCGACGGCGAATTATGCAAGCCCAGCAGACCATGTAAAACGCCCATGCGCAGACCCGGCTCGGACGGCTGCATATCCTGGATGGCGAATACCTTGAACGCCGCCAGCATGATCGCCAAACCTCCGGGCAAGGTGCTCATACGCTGACTTTGCAGGCCGATCAGACGCAATTGCTGGACGTTTCCAGCCTCGAGCAGGCACACCGAAAGACGTAATAAAGCGGCATAGGTGATGCCGGTCTCGCCAAAGCTGTTAAGGCCATTAAGCTTGATCAGCTTGGCCAGCATGCGTGCCGTGCCGGACGAACCAATTGCCTGCTGCCAGCCCAGTTTGCGATAGCGCTGGGCAACCTTTTCAAAGCGTTCGATGGCGGCACGCTCGGCTTCCTGCAGGGCCGGGGCGCTGATATGACCGCCGGGAAAATAGCGCTTGCTGAAGGTGCCGCTGCCGATGGCGATGCTTTGCGCCAGTAACGGGCGTTCGCCCTGGCCGACGATCAGCTCGGTCGAGCCGCCACCAATGTCCACTACCAGACGCGGGACTTCGGCGTCCGGCATGGTATGGGCGACGCCGGCATAGACCAGCTTGGCCTCTTCACGCCCGGAGATCACATCGATGGGAAAGCCCAGACGTTCTTCGGCGCCCTTGAGGAACAGCCCGCCGTTCTCGGCCTCGCGCACTGCGCTGGTGGCAACGGCCCGCACACGACCGGCTTCGAAATGCCGCAGACGCTTGCCAAACCGTTCAAGGGCCAGCCAGCCACGCTCCAATGCCAGATGATCCAGCGCCCGGCCCTGAAAGCCCTCAGCCAGGCGCACCGGCTCACGCAGGGTTTTGACTTCCTGAATGACCATACGCTGGTCACGCTTGACCGGCTGGCCAATCATCATGCGGAAGGCATTGGAACCAAGATCCACGGCGGCAAACAGCGGAGTGTCACTTTTCAATACCCAAATTCCTGTTGAGTTCACGAGCAACCCACGCGCGATGCGCAAGCCCATGAAAAGTGAAGAAGTGGCTGATCTTGCCACCGGTTTCGTTACACGATGATGACATCGCGCATTTGCATGTGTGATCGAATAACTAACATCTGTAAGAAACTTCCGTCACCAGCCCGTCACATGTGCTTACTAAAATCGGAGCCCTCCGATAACCATGCGAGCTTCTCTCATGCATCCAGGCAACGATACCTTGGCGCGCCGTATCCACCGCGAGCTTCAGGACCACAACGACGAAGAACTGGAGCTGGAACTGGCCGAAGACGAGCACGGCCTCGACAAACTCTTTGAAGGCGATCTCGACAGCCTCGAAGAAAAAGAAGCCCGTCGCCTGTATTTCAGCGAGCTGTTCCGTCTGCAGGGTGAGTTGGTCAAGTTGCAAAGCTGGGTGGTCAAGACCGGCCACAAAGTGGTGATTCTTTTCGAAGGCCGTGATGCCGCCGGCAAGGGTGGCGTGATCAAGCGCATCACCCAGCGGCTCAACCCACGGGTCTGCCGTGTCGCCGCCCTGCCCGCGCCCAACGACCGTGAACAGACCCAGTGGTACTTCCAGCGCTACGTATCGCATCTTCCGGCCGCTGGCGAGATCGTCCTGTTCGACCGCAGCTGGTACAACCGCGCGGGCGTGGAAAAGGTCATGGGCTTCTGCAATGACGACCAGTACGAAGAGTTCTTCCGTACCGTGCCGGAGTTCGAACGCATGTTGGCCCGCTCCGGCATCCAGTTGATCAAATACTGGTTCTCGATCTCCGATCAGGAGCAGCATCTGCGCTTCCTCAGCCGCATCCATGACCCGCTCAAGCAGTGGAAACTCAGCCCCATGGACCTTGAGTCGCGCCGGCGCTGGGAGGACTACACCAAGGCCAAGGAAATCATGCTCACCCGCACCCATATCGCCGAAGCGCCATGGTGGGTCGTGCAGGCCGACGATAAAAAGAAAGCGCGCCTCAACTGCATTCATCACCTGCTCGGGCAAATGCCCTACGAAGAGGTCGAGCACCCGGTGATCGAATTGCCACAGCGCCAGCGCCGCGAGGATTACACCCGCGTGCCGACACCGAATGAGCTGATTGTTCCGCCGGTGTACTAGAACAAACACAAGACCTGGATGTGATTGTTGCAGGAGTGTGCGCCACGGCGATCCCACTTGCCCGCGAAAGCAATGTTTCAGGCGAAGACGATGTGTCGAGTCTACGGACGCTTCGCGGGTAAACCTTGCTCCAGCAATCCATTCCAGAGGCGGGCAACCTAGACCGCCCGCCCCTGTTTATCCCCTTTGCCTATATTGACCGACCGGGAGTCGTCGCATGTTCGAGTTTTCCAAGACACTGATGGCCGCAAGCCTGAGCCTGGTGTTGAGCCTTACCCTTGCCAACCCGGCCAGTGCCGTAGAAGAAGTGACCGGCGCCGGGTCGACTTTCGTGTATCCGATCCTCTCCAAGTGGGCCGCAGACTATAACCAGAAGACCGGCAAACGCATCAACTACCAGGCAATCGGCTCCGGCGGTGGTATTGCCCAGATCAAGGCCGATGCCGTGGACTTCGGCGCCAGTGATATGCCGCTCAAGTCCGAAGAACTGGCCAGCCACAGTCTGGGGCAATTTCCTCTGGTGATCGGCGGTGTCGTCCCGGTCATGAATCTAAGTGGTATCGCACCGGGCACCCTGAAGTTCAGCGGCGCAGTTATGGCCGATATTTTCATGGGCAAGATCAAACAGTGGAACGACCCGGCGATTGTTGCCCTCAACCCCGGCGTGACGTTGCCAAACAAGAAGATAGTCGTCGTCTATCGCTCCGATGATTCAGGTACCACTTATAACTGGGTCAATTACCTGTCCAGTGTCAGCCCGGCGTGGCAAGGCAGTATCGGCAGTGGCGTTTCCGTGAAGTGGCCAACCGGCTTCGGCGCCAAAGGCAGCGAAGGCGTGGCCACTTACGTCAAGCAGATGCCTGATTCCATCGGTTATCTGGAATACGCCTATATCAAACAGAACAATCTGAACTTCGGTCTGCTGCAAAACAAGGCGGGCAACTTCGTGCCGCCGACCGTTGCCAGTTTCCAGGCCGCTGCTGCCGCAGCCAACTGGGACAGCGCCCATGACTTCAATACTTCGATGATCAATGCGGCGGGTGAGAATGCCTATCCCGTTACGGCGACTACCTTTGTGGTCATGCCGAAACTGGCCAAGGACCCCGAACGCCGCAAATTGGTACTGGACTTCTTCAAGTGGTCCCTGGAAGACGGCAAGGCCCAGACCAACGCCCTTAACTTCGTACCCCTGCCTGATGCACTGACGCAACAGGTCGAAGCCTATTGGACAGAGAACAAGATGAAGCCCTAAGAACCCATCGAATAATGTGGGACCGGCTTCAGCCGGGAAAGCGTATTCCCGGCTGAAGCCGGTCCCACAACCCGATAAAGCGCACATTATTGAGGCTGCCTGTCCTTCAACCACAAACCAAACTCTTTGAGCACCTCGACTATCTTGCGCAGGCGCTGCCCCTCTTCGCTCAGACAATATTCCACCCGCACCGGCACTTGCGGGTAAACAGTCCGCACAATCATCCCTGCCTCCTCCAGTGCGCGCAGATCCAGGGTCAACATGCGTTGGGAAATATTCGGAATATCCCGGCGCAACTCGTTAAAGCGCTTGGGCCCGTCAAGCAGATAAGACACCAGTAGCATCCGCCAACGCCCGCCCAACAAACGCATCGACTCTTCCACAGAACAGCCGGATATATTCTTCTTCAAAAAATCACCCCGGTATATTTTTTGTACCTATACCACATTAATCTGCCTTCTTTAAAAAAGTAACCAAAGCGCAAATACTGAGCGCCCTCTCGATCCGTGCTCAAGGAACTTGCATGAAGCTTTATTACGCCCCCCACGCCTGCTCACTGGCGGCCCACATTGTTTTGCATGAGATTGGCCAGCCCTTTGAACTGGTCAGAGTCAATAACAAGACCAAGCGCACCGACCAGGGCGATGACTTCCTGACGATCAATCCCAAAGGTTATGTCGCGGCACTGCAACTGGACGACGGCCAGGTGCTCACCGAAGGCCCGGTTATCCTGCAATACCTGGCTGATCTGGCCCCTGAGGCCGGCCTGGCCCCGAGCAGCGGCACCTTCGAACGTGTGCGCCTCAATGAATGGCTGAGTTTCATCAACAGCGAAGTACACGCGGGCATGAACCCATTGTTCAACCCGATGCTGGTCGGCGAAATACGGACGTTGTTCGAAAACAGGCTGAGCAAGCGCCTGGATTATCTGAATGAGCGCCTGCAGGAGCATGATTACCTGCTCGGCGCCAGGTTCAGCCTGGCCGACGCCTATCTGTTTACCGTGCTCGGCTGGCTAACGGTATTCACCATGGAACTGGAGCGCTGGCCCGCACTTGCACAATTGGTTGAACGGGTAAGTTCGCGCCCCGCGGTAAAAGCCGCGCTCAAGGCCGAAGCACAAGCAGCCTGATGGGTTTAGAATGCCGCGCTCATTTATCGACTGATGCGCCTTCATGAACTCCGATGCACTCGCGACCCTGCACCAGCACCTGCTCAGTGCCCTGACCACTGTCCCCGAGGAAACCCGCCGCCTGTTCCACGGCCGTGGGCGGCTGTGGGCCGGGCTTGAGCACATTACCGTCGACTGGATGGAAGGCGTGGTGCTGGTCTCGCTGTTTCGTGAGCCGCCTGCCGACGAACTGCTCGCCTTGAAAACCTTGCTGATGGAGCTGAGCGTGAGCGCGACCTGGCATCAAAGTCAGGCCCATACCCTGCTGTTGCAGCACCGCTATCTGCCGGACAGCACCACCGAATGGCTGCGCGGTGAAGTGGTCAATGAGTGGCTGATCCACGAAAGTGGCCTGAGCTACAAGGTCGATTTCGGCAAAAAGCAGAACTGCGGGCTGTTCCTTGATATGCGCTACGGCCGCGACTGGGTCCGTGCCCAGGCCCAGGGCAAGCGCATCCTCAATCTATTCGCCTATACCTGCGGTTTTTCTGTCGCCGCCCTCGCCGGTGGCGCCGAGCACGTATTGAATCTGGATATGGCCCGTGGCGCACTGAACCGTGGTCGCGACAACCATCGCTTGAACGACCACGATATGAGCCGGGTCGGCTTCATGGGCCATGACCTGTTCAAGTCCTGGGGGATGGTGAAGAAATCCGGCCCCTATGATCTGGTGATCATCGATCCACCGTCGTTTCAGAAAGGCAGCTTTGAACTCGACAAGGATTACCGGCGTGTCCTGCGCCGCCTGCCGGAACTGCTCAGTGTCGATGGCTGCGTGCTCGCCTGCATGAACGACCCCAGCGTCGGCCCGGATTTTCTTATCGAACAGATGACGATCGAGGCACCGCAGCTGAATTTCGAACAACGCCTGGACAATCCGCCGGAATTTGCCGATGCCGACAGTAACGGCGGCCTGAAGGCTTTGATTTTTCGGCAAAAGAGCCTTTGAACTGCTGTTTGACAGCGCCACTGCAGCTTCGCGCCATCAGCAACTGCAGGGGCGATTCAGGTTATTTGGATCCAAATTCAAGTTTATTTTCTGCCGAATGTTTTTTTCACAGCTAATCACCTACTCTGCCCTTAACAACAGCGAAAGCGTGCCGATACACGCTAAGGTGAGTTGAAATAAACCACCTGCACAGGGATCCGTGCCGCTTATCAGTGCCCGCATCTGATGCCATGATCAGTGGGCACTGCTCACTTGAACACTGTCAGAGGTACCTATGGCCGGGATAATGGATGCTGTTAATAGTCGCACTCAATTGGTCGGCCAGAACCGCCTCGAACTCTTGCTATTCAAATTCAATGAACACCAACTCTATGGCATCAACGTATTCAAGGTCCGGGAAGTCCTTAAATGCCCGCACCTGTCCTTGATCCCGGGCTCTAACTCAAACATCTGCGGCGTTGCCAACATTCGCGGCGTTTCCATTCCCATTCTCGACCTGGCCCTGGCCACCGGCCTGCCCGGTCTGGCCGATCCAACATCCGCCTACGTCATCATTACCGAATACAACCGCAAGACTCAGGGCTTTCTGGTGTATTCGGTCGAGCATATCGTCAACCTAAATTGGGAAGACATCCACTCGCCACCCCGTGGCAGCGGCACCAATAACTATTTGACTGCCGTGACCAAGGTGAACGACAAACTGGTGGAAATCATCGACGTGGAGAAAGTCCTGGCCAAGGTTTCTCCCGTGGCTGAAGAAATCTCCGCCGGTGTCATTGACGAGCAGGTGCAGGAAAAGGCCAAGACCATTCGCGTATTGACGGTCGACGACTCCTCCGTGGCGCGCAAGCAGGTCAGCCGTTGCCTGGAGAAGATCGGTGTGGAAGTGGTCGCCCTGAACGACGGGCGCCAGGCTCTGGAGTATCTGAAGGCCATGGTGGACGAAGGCAAGAAGCCCACCGAAGAGTTCCTGATGATGATTTCCGATATCGAAATGCCGGAAATGGACGGTTATACCCTGACTGCCGAAGTTCGCAACGACTCTCGCATGCACGGCCTGCATATAGTCCTGCACAGCTCGCTGTCCGGCGTATTCAACCAGGCCATGGTGAAGAAAGTCGGGGCCAATGATTTCCTCGCCAAGTTCCACCCCGATGATCTGGCGCAACGAGTCATTGATCATATGAACCTGCGCTACCCTAATCACTGATCGAACAGCCCTCCGGATAATCGGCCAATAAACGGCCGATTATCGATTATTTTCCGGCGTCACATTTCGACCAACGTCTAATATCGCGCTTTTTTCATACATGAAGCGAATTGTTTATATCCGGATTGTTGCAGCTTTTGCAAAAAGTGTTTATCAAAAAAGCCTCTACCGCTCTTCATGGCCGCGCCCTACCATTCGCGCCATGAAAACGCTTGACGATAAAAGACTTCCTCCCAACAAGACAGACAACTAACAGTCTCGTCACTTGCGCGACCGATTTATTATCACAGCCAAGGAAAACTGTAATGAACGTTAACGCCCTGCTGATCGCGGCCGCTGTCTCCTGCCTGAGTCTTTCTGCCATGGCCGACGACACAACAGCGAATCAGCCAGTGCAGGATGTTGTCCCGGATAACTATACTTACGGCATGAATCTGGATATCCATAAAGTTATTTCATCCACCGAAGTGGCTAATGTCTGTGCCGTTGTCCCGGTTGAAATGACGTATGAAGATTCCCACGGTCAGCGCCATATTCTCAAATACCAGGTCATGGGCAATGGCTGTTCCAACGGCTGAACACCCGTCAGGCAGAACAAACTACCGTTGTTTATGCCCTGAATAATATCCGCTGCAAAGCCGTACTTGTGGGAGCGAATTCATCTGCGAAGGGGCCAATACATCCAACACATTGGCGGCGTCCGGAATAAAGCTTTCGCGAATGAATTCGCTCCCACAGTAGCGCGTGTATATCGTCGGATCTGTGGGAGCGGATTCATCCGCGAAGGGGCTGCTCTGGCTTTATAGCAAACACAGAATCTCCCACAAAATCAGTTCCGATCGTTTTCGTTCTCACACGACCCTCGGTTACTTACCCCACAAACTCATGGCATGATCGACAAAGTGCTTAAGTTTGGGCAACCGATAACGATCCGGCGAATACACCAGGTGCATCGGCCGGCTAGGCGGTTGATAGCCCGGCAGCAGATCGACCAAACGTCCCTCACGAATATCCGGTAATACCAGAGCATCCGGTAGCATCACCACGCCCATGCCGGCCAGGGCTGCCCGATGCAGCCCCGCCGAACTATTGATCACCAGAGAGCCATTGACCGGCACGAAGATATCGCCATCCGGACTGCTGAACTGCCATTGCTTGATCACCGAACTCCAGTCATCCCCCGCCGGGTAGGCAAATGCCAGGCAGTTATGTTCCTGCAGGTCTTGCGGATGTCGGGGTGTGCCATTGCGTTGCAGATACTCGGGAGAGGCGCAGACCTTGAGGACATAGTCTTCCAGCGGTCGAGCAATCAACCCCGGTGCGTCCACGGCACCCAGACGCACCGCCACGTCGAAACTGTTGCCGATCAGATCCGGGCGTTGATTGGTCAATACGACATCGAGCTTGACCTGTGGAAAGCGCTGAGAGAACTCGCTCAAGGCCGGGGCCAGGCGCTCGGAACCAAAAGTCAGCGGCGCGGTAATGCGTAGCGTTCCCTGGGGTTCGCCCTGCTGTTGTTCGGCCAGACGCTCGGAGTCGGCCACCAGCCCAAGCACTTCCTGACAGCGTTGGTAATAGGCAGTGCCGAATTCAGTCAGGCTTTGCCGGCGGGTGGTGCGATTCAACAGGCTCACGCCCAGCCGCTGTTCCAGCGCCCGCAGATGATTGCCCACCATGGTCGTGGACATCCCGCAGTGCTGGGCCGCTGCGGTCATGCTGCCGCCCTCCACCACTTGTATGTAAACCGCCATCGCCTGGAACAGATCCATTATCAATCCTGGATTTAAAATGTTTGAACAATACCAGTGTTTATCCATCATGACTGGCTAACGATACTGCAAGCTCACACCCTCAAGGAGCTTGACCCCATGACCGCCTGCCTGATGACCACTTACCAACCTCTGCCGCTATGCTTCGAGCGCGGTCTGGGCAGCCGTCTGTGGGACCGGGACGGCCGTGAGTACCTGGACGCCGTGGCCGGTGTAGCGGTAACCAATGTCGGCCACAGCCATCCCGACGTGGTTGCAGCAATCCGCGATCAGGCCGGCCTACTGTTGCACACCTCCAATCTGTACAGCATTGACTGGCAGCAACGGCTTGCGCAAAAGCTCAGCGAACTGTCCGGCATGGAGCGGGCGTTCTTCAACAACTCGGGGGCCGAGGCCAATGAAACGGCGCTGAAACTGGCGCGACTGTTTGCCTGGCACAAAGGCATCGAGAAACCACTGATCGTGGTCATGGGCAACGCCTTCCATGGCCGCACCCTCGGTACCCTGTCGGCCAGCGACGGCCCGGCGGTGCGAGTCGGTTTCAACTCACTGCCGGGGGACTTTCTGAAAGTCCCGTTCGGTGACCTGGCCGCTCTGGATCAGGCCTGTGCAACCTGGGGCTCGCGTATCGTCGCCGTGCTGCTGGAACCGATCCAGGGCGAAAGTGGCGTGCAGACCGCCCCAGCCGGTTATCTCAAGGGCCTGCGCGAGCGTTGCAGTCGGCGCAACTGGCTGCTGATGCTCGATGAAATCCAGACCGGACTCGGCCGGACCGGCCAGTGGTTTGCCTTTCAGCATGAAGGCATCGTTCCGGACGTGATGACCCTGGCCAAGGGCCTGGGCAACGGCATTCCCATCGGTGCCTGCCTGGCCAGGGGCAAGGCCGCGCAATTATTCACCCCCGGCAGCCATGGCAGCACGTTCGGGGGCAACCCCTTCGCCTGCCGGGTAGCCTGTACCGTACTGGACGTCATCGAACGGCAAGGCCTGGTGGACAATGCCCGCTGCCAGGGCGAGCGGCTGCTGAACGGCCTGAAGGCGGCATTGAGCGAGCATCCGGGCATCGTGGCGATTCGCGGTCAGGGCCTGATGATCGGCATCGAACTGACCAGGCCCTGCCGCGACCTGGCACTGATCGCCGCCCGTGAACATGGCTTGCTGATCAACATCACCCGCAGCACGACCATTCGCCTGCTACCGCCGCTGATCATCGATGAGCAGGACGTCGACAGCATCATCAGCGGCGTCTGCCAGACCCTGGAAACAGCCTGGGCCGCTTGAGAAACAGGCAAAGTGTGCGGCACTGCTTCATGACGGTTACAGGTTGCGCTAACCTGCCCCTCAGGATTTCTACGAGGGGTCACCATGAGTCAAGTGCCAGCCACTTCCCGGATGCTGTATGAACTGGCCCCCAGCGGGACTTTGCGGGTAGCGATCAACCTCGGCAATCCGGTGCTGGCCCAGCCCGGTCCGGTCGGCGGCGACCCCGTCGGGGTATCGGTGGAGCTCGCCCGGGCCCTGGCCAAGCAGTTGGGCCTGCCTCTGCGCCTGATCACCTTCGACGCAGCGGGCAAAGTTTTCGCCGCGCTCAGCCAGGACCAATGGGACCTGGCCTTCCTAGCCATCGAGCCCGAGCGCGCCGAGCAATTGGCGTTCTCCAGACCCTACGTGACCATCGAGGGCACCTACCTGGTCCGCCGTGAAAGCCCCGACCAGCAAACCCGCGACCTCGATCAGCCGGGGCGCCGCATCGCGGTCGGTCACGGCGCCGCTTATGACCTCTATCTGTCGCGCACCCTGGCCCACGCCGATCTGATTCGCGGCCCGACCTCCGCCGCCGCCGTGGACCTGTTCCTCGAGCGCGCCCTCGATGCCGCGGCCGGCGTACGTCAGCCACTGGAACAGATCGCCAAGGCCCATCCCCAGGTCAGGGTCCTGCCGGACAGTTTCACCGAAATCCAGCAAGCCATGGCCGTGCCCCGGGAGCGCGAGCTGGCGGCGGCTTACGTCGACAGCTTTATCGAAGAACAGCTTCGCAATGGTTTTGTTGCCAGGGCCCTGGAGTTCAGTGGTCAACGGGATGTGCAGGTGCCTGGAGACTGATGGTGAGCGGGAGAAGGTCGCCCCACATACATACCTATATCTTTCTAACACCTAAATATAGTTGTTAAACAAGGCTCGCGCTGGATGAAGAACCTAGATAATTCTTCATCCACATGAAGCCACCTTAAATTAACTTCATGAATTCCAACTTTAAATATTCAACTCACTGATTTAAAACAAAAATAATCAAGTAATAGAATTCATCGATAATCCATTCATCAATAACGATTAGACACCCTCCACGCATCGCCCTAGCCTGTCCCTCATCGCAGTTCATCTGCATCGCACTGTTGCCCTGTCAACTTTCTGATCAATGAAAACAGCTCGTCTGCCGAGTGTCATTCATTGGCATATATGAGTATGGAGTCGCGTCATGAGTGAGACCGCACGCCTGCAACCCTATAAAGGCCCTGCCGCCGGTTGGGGTGCGTTGATCAGTGTGACCCGAAACTGGCTGGGCAGCGAAAACGCCCTGAAAAATATCCGTGCCATGCTCAAGACCAACCAGAACGGCGGCTTTGACTGCCCCGGTTGCGCCTGGGGCGAGTCGCCGGAAAATGGCATGGTCAAGTTCTGCGAGAACGGTGCCAAGGCCGTCAACTGGGAAGCCACCAGCCGCCAGGTCGACCCGGATTTCTTCGCCAGACACAGTGTCTCGACCCTGGCCGAACAGAGCGATTACTGGCTCGAATACCAGGGCCGCCTGACCCACCCCATGCGCTACGATGCCGACAGCGACCACTATGTACCTGTCTCCTGGGACGATGCCGTCGCCCTCATCGCACGGCACTTGCGCGGCCTGTCTTATCCGGATCAGGCCGAGTTCTACACCTCGGGTCGGGCCAGCAACGAAGCGGCTTATCTCTATCAGCTGTTTGTTCGGTCATTCGGCACCAATAACTTTCCCGATTGCTCGAACATGTGCCATGAGGCCAGCGGTATCGGCATGGGTCAGACCCTTGGGGTCGGCAAAGGCACCGTGGTGTTCGATGACCTGGAAAAAGCTGACGCGATTTTCGTGATCGGGCAGAACCCCGGCACCAATCACCCGCGCATGCTTGAGCCGCTGCGTGAAGCGGTCAAGCGCGGCGCGCAGGTTGTGGTCTTTAACCCACTCAAAGAGCGCGGTCTGGAGCGTTTCCAGCATCCGCAACATCCACTTGAGATGCTCAGCAACGGGTCGGAGCCAACCAACACGGCCTATTTTCGTCCGGCATTGGGGGGCGATATGGCCGCAATCCGCGGCATGGCCAAGGTCCTGCTGCAATGGGAGCGTGAAGCACTGGCAACCGGTGGTGAAGCCGTATTCGACCGTGAGTTCATCAACGAGCACTGCAGCGGCATCGAAGAATATCTGGCCACAGTCGATGCCACCGGCTGGGAGCATATCGTCGAGCAGTCCGGCTTGAGCCAGACAGACATCGAGCGGGCCGCACGCCTTTACGCCAAGGCCGAGCGAGTGATCATCTGCTGGGCGATGGGCCTGACCCAGCATCGCCACTCGGTGGTGACCATCCAGGAAGTGGTCAACCTGCAACTGTTGCGCGGCAATGTCGGCCGCCCCGGCGCCGGGCTGTCGCCAGTGCGCGGTCACAGCAACGTACAGGGCGACCGCACCATGGGCATCGACGAAAAGCCGTCGACCGCCTTCCTTGACGCGCTGGAAAAACGCTTTGCCTTCAAGGTCCCACGCAATCACGGCCACAATACTGTGACGGCCATTGCAGCGATGGAGAGCGGTCAGTCCAAAGTCTTTATCGGGCTGGGTGGCAATTTTGCCCAGGCGACTCCGGATACTCCGCGCACCCATGCTGCCCTGCGCAACTGCGATCTGACCGTACACATCGCAACCAAGCTCAACCGCAGCCACCTGGTCACCGGCCGCGACGCACTGATTCTGCCCTGCCTGGGCCGTACCGAAATCGACATGCAGGCCGAGGGTCCGCAAGGCGTCACCGTTGAAGACACGTTCAGCATGGTGCATATCTCTTTCGGCCAACTGAAGCCCAAATCGCCACTGCAGCGCTCCGAGCCCGCGATCATCGCCGCCATTGCCAACGCCACTCTGGGCGCCAGCCCCATCGACTGGAACTGGATGGTTCAGGACTATTCGCGGATTCGCAACCTGATCGCCGAGACCATTCCCGGTTTCGCCGATTTCAATCGCAAACTGTTGAGTCCCGGCGGCTTCTACCTGGGTAACAGCGCGGCTGAACGCATCTGGAACACTGCCTCGGGCAAAGCCCGTTTCAGCGCCAATCCGTTGCTCGAACACCTGCTCAGCCAGGGCGTACGCGAGATGCCCGACGCGCCGGACCTGATCCTGCAAACCCTGCGCTCACACGATCAGTACAACACCACGCTCTATGGCCTGGACGATCGTTATCGCGGTGTCTACGGCATGCGCGAAGTGTTGTTCATCAATGAACAGGATATTCGCCGCCTGGGCTTCGAGCCTGGGCAGAAGGTCGACCTGATTTCCCTGTGGGGCGACGGCCGTGAACGCAAAGTCACGGCCTTTACCCTGGTCGCCTACGACATACCCACCGGCCAGGCCGCAGCCTACTACCCGGAAACCAATCCGCTGGTGCCGCTGGACAGTTATGGAGAGCAAACCTTTACCCCGACCTCCAAGTTCATCGCTATCAAGCTACAGGCCAGTGCTGCCAGCCCCCTGATCGCCACAGCCGGTGCCTGAGCGGCCCGGCGATAACCGTTGTACTTCCTGTCATAAACGAGGTGTCACCATGAAAAAGCTTCTGATCGCTACCGCCCTGATCTTCGCCGCCGGTCATGCCATGGCTGCAGAACCTGCCAACAACGCAGCGCTCGAGACCCAGCCCTACCATTACGGCACCCAACTGGATATCGCCAAGGTGGTGTCCGTCAGCCGCAGCCACAACGACTGCGAAGTCGGCACCCAGCGCATGGTGTATGTCGACTCAAGCGGCGCAGAGCACGCCATTCGCTACGAAGTGGTAGATGACGGCAACGGCTGCAACAGCTGATGCCCCTTGGTTGGCGTGCCCGCGCATTGGGCACGCCCCAATCAAATCACCGCGCCAAAGGCTTCGACGATCTTGTCGATGACCACCCGCACCCGCGCGGTATGACGCAGGTCCTGATGGGTCACCAGCCAGACATCGTAGGTCGTGCCGCGACTGCGTTCGGGCCACAATCGCATCAATCCATCCAGTTCCCCCAGACGCACCGGCAGCTCGCCCACGCCAACGCCCGAGGCAATGGCCCGGCGCATCATCAAGCCAGAACTGACGGTCGCAGCGATCCGGCCACGGTTAATCGGCTCGCCCGCCAGAGTCACCGGTTTGCCACTGTCCAGATAGGGCTGATAGATCACCAGGTCATGCCCGGCAAAGGCCTCTCCCGCAACGGGCTCCCCGTATTGCTCGACATAACCCGGCGCCGCATACAACGCCAACGGCCATTTAGCGATACAGCGCGCGACCAGATCAGGGTTTTCCGGTTTCTGATTGCGGATGGCGATATCAGCCTCGCGCCTCGACAGACTGAGGATCTGCGACGAGGCATCCAGACGCACCCGTACATCCGGATGTTCCCGGTGGACACTGGCAATGGCCGGAATCACGAAATCCACGGCCAGGGAGTCGGTGGTAGTGATCCTCACCTCGCCACTGAGGCGGTTGTCCAGGCCCTGGATCTGCCGCTGCAACTCCAGCGCTGCCTCTTCCATCAACTGGGCCGAGGCGTAAGCTGCTTCCCCTGGTGCGGTCAAAACATAGCCTTCCGAGGTACGCAGGAACAGTGTCGTGCCCAAAGCCTTTTCCAGGGTGTTGATCCGCCGTCCCACGGTAGCCTGATCCACTCCCAGCACGCGCCCGGCGCCGCGCAATGTAGCCTGGCGGCAGACCGCCAGAAAGATACGGGTGTCGTCCCAGTTCATAAATCCCCTGCGATGCATTTCTGCATCCCTGATGCGTAAATTAACAGCGAGCTTGCATCATCGATCATGGTTAACCTGATGCCAATCCGTCGTTTCAACGACAACTCTTTGGACATCGAACCATGAACCCGAAAACCGCTCCTCTCGCCGCCTCGCGCAATGCGATGTGGCTGCATATATTCGCAGGGCTCTGTGCCAGTCTGGTCAGTATCGGCCTGGCGCGTTTCGCCTATACGCCGTTGATTCCCTCGCTGATCCAGGCCCATTGGTTTTCCGCCGCCGACGTGATTTATCTCGGCGCCGCCAACCTGATCGGCTATCTGATCGGCGCCCTCACCGGCCGCCCCATTGCCGCGCGGCTGTCCAACAGCCACACCCTGCGCCTGATGATGCTGCTGGTCACGGCGTCGTTTTTTGCCTGCGCTTTCCCACTGTCAATCAGTTGGTTCTTCGGCTGGCGCCTGGTGTCCGGCATTGCCGGTGGCGCGATCATGGTTCTGGTGGCGGCGACCGTGATTCCTCATGTACCGGCAGCGCGCAAAGGCCTGGCCAGTGGCGCGATTTTCCTCGGCGTCGGCGTCGGTATTGCCGGCTCCGGGACCATCGTACCGCTGCTGTTGTCCTTGGGTCTGCACGATGCCTGGATCGGTCTTGGCTTCGTTGCTTTGCTGTTGACGGCCCTGAGCTGGTTCGGCTGGCCGTCCCGTGAAGCGGCCGCCGCCGTTGCCGCGCCGATGCCGGAAAAGGCCGAAAAGGCACAGCCTCTGGGTGCCGCCATGTATCTGTTGTTCGGTCAGTATGCGTTGATGGCGGTGGGCCTGGTTCCGGCCATGGTCTTCCTGGTCGACTACATCACCCGTGGCCTGGGCGCCACGGCCCATGTCGGCGCGCTGATCTGGATCATGTACGGTGTCGGCTCGATCCTCGGCCCGGTGGTGTACGGCTGGCTTGCCGACCGTTACGGAGCGCGCCCGTCGATTCGCCTGGTGCTGCTGGTTCAAGCGATAGCCGTGGGCCTGCTCTGTGTGAGTTCGTCTTACGCCGTATTGGCGCTGCTGGCCGTGATCATAGGTTCGTTCCCGCCCGGCATCGTGCCATTGGCCCTGGCCCGGGTGCATGAACTGGTGCCGCATCATCACCAGCAGCAGTTGGCCTGGAGCCGTGCCACCGTGTCATTTGCAACCTTTCAGGCGTTGGCCGGGTATGCCTGCTCGGCGATCTTCAACGCTACGGGAGGCCAGCATGTGCTGTTGTTCGTGATGGCGAGTGTGGCGATTGTCATCGCCCTGGTGGCGGATCTGCTGATGCCGTTGCGGAGTCGCCAGGTACAGACCGCTTGAGGCAAACATCCGATAGATATGGATCTGTGGGAGCGAATTCATTCGCGAAGAGGCCGGTACATCCGGTGCATGATCACCGCCAGGAATGACGCCTTCGCGAATGAATCCGCTCCCACAATGCGCCCCAATTACTGGGGCACATCACTTATCAACTGTATTACTTGTTGAACGCCGAGTAGCTGTTCATCAGGTTGCGATAGTTAGGAATGCGCGGCGACAGCAGGTTGGCCAGGCCTTCCATGTCGTTGCGCCAGTCAACCTGCAGCTCGCAGGCTACGGCGAACCAGTTGACCAGTTGCGCACCGGCAGCGCTCATGCGAGCCCAGGATGCGCGCTGGACGGTTTCGTTGAAGGTGCCGGAAGCGTCGGTCACGACAAACACTTCGAAGCCTTCAGCCAGGGCCGACAGGGTCGGGAATGCCACGCAGACGTCAGTCACAACGCCGGCGATGATCAGTTGCTTGCGACCTGTGGCCTTGACCGCCTTGACGAAGTCTTCGTTGTCCCAGGCATTGATCTGGCCTGGACGCGGGATGTACGGGGCGTCCGGGAACAGCTCCTTGAGTTCTGGGACCAGCGGGCCGTTCGGGCCGGTTTCGAAGCTGGTGGTCAGAATGGTTGGCAGCTTGAAGAACTTGGCCAGGTCAGCCAGGGCCAGCACGTTGTTCTTGAACTCGTTGGGCGAGAAGTCCTGCACCAGGGAGATCAGGCCGGTCTGGTGATCGACCAACAGAACGACGGCGTCATCTTTGTTGATACGCTTCCAAGGGGTGAGGCTCATGGTTTTCTCCTTTCGATGGGTCTTGCAAAAGGCGCCTTCGCACGCAAGGCGGCAGCGCCTGGTCGGTAACAATCAGAACGCGAAACAGGAACAGCCGAATGCGCCCCAGAAACCCTGGAAGTCGCTGACCGGCACACTGGACATGCGCGCCTTGTCATGGCTGTGGGAGTGCACGCCGCACGGGCCGCTGCACTGGTGAACCTGGGCCTGCATCGGCGAGGAAGCGCGCCAGTGCCCCGGCACCTTGACCACCGGCGACCAGTCCGGCAGGACCGGCAATGCGGTGGGTGCCAGGTTCTCGAAATCACCATCGCCATAGACCACGCGGCCGTTGACCACGGTCAGCACCGATTCGATGCCCTTGATCTCTTCTTCGGCCACGGTGAAATAGTCCGCCGACAGGGCCACCACATCGGCCAGTTGACCGACCTTGATCTGGCCTTTCTTGCCCTGTTCCGATGAGAACCAGGCACTGCCATGGGTGTACAGCTCCAGCGCGGTGGCGCGGGACAGGCCTTCCGGATACAGGGTCAGGCCACCCACAGTGCGGCCACTGACCATCCAGTACAGCGAAGTCCAAGGGTTATAGCTCGATACCCGCGTGGCGTCGGTACCGGCGCCCACTGGTACGCCTTCGGCGAGCATGCGTTTGATCGGCGGTGTGTGCTCGGCAGCTTTCTTGCCGTAACGATCGACGAAGTATTCGCCCTGGAACGCCATACGGTCCTGAATTGCGATACCACCGCCCAGCGCCTTGACGCGCTCGATGTTCTTCGGCGTGATGGTTTCGCAATGGTCGAAGAACCACGGCAGACCGGCGAAAGGGATGTCCAGATTGACCTTCTCGAACACATCGAGCATGCGCGAGATGGATTCGTCATAAGTGGCATGCAGACGGAACGGCCAGCGATGCTCGACCAGGTGGCGCACCACCGGCTCCAGATCCTGTTCCATTCCAGCTGGCAGGTCGGGGCGCGGCTCGAGGAAGTCTTCGAAGTCAGCGGCGGAGAAGGTCAGCATCTCGCCCGCGCCGTTGTGGCGCAGGAAGTCGTCGCCCTGATGCAGGGTCACCGAGCTGGTCCAGTTCTTGAAATCGTTGAGCTCTTCTTTCGGTTTCTGGGTGAACAGGTTGTAGGCGATGCGTACGGTCAGTTGCTTTTCCTTGGCCAACTGTTCGATTACCGCGTAGTCATCGGGGTAGTTCTGGAAACCGCCGCCGGCATCGATGGCACTGGTCACGCCCAGGCGATTGAGCTCGCGCATGAACTGGCGAGTCGAGTTGACCTGATATTCCAGCGGCAACTTCGGCCCCTTGGCCAGGGTCGAGTACAGAATCATTGCGTTGGGCTTGGCCACCAGCATGCCGGTCGGGTCGCCATTGGCATCACGCTGGATCTCGCCACCCGGCGGGTTCGGCGTATCGCGGGTGTAACCGGCCACGCGCAGTGCGGCGCGGTTGAGCAGAGCACGGTCGTAGAGGTGCAGGACGAAGACCGGAGTATCAGGCGCCGCCTGGTTCAGCTCTTCCAGGGTCGGCATGCGCTTTTCGGCGAACTGGAATTCGTTCCAGCCGCCCACCACGCGCACCCATTGCGGCGTCGGCGTGCGGTCGGCCTGAGCCTTGAGCATGCGCAGCGCATCGGCCAGGGACGGCACGCCTTCCCAGCGCAGTTCCAGGTTGTAGTTGAGGCCGCCGCGAATCAGGTGCAGGTGCGAGTCATTGAGGCCCGGAATCACCCGGCGGCCCTTGAGATCGATGACCTGGGTCGCACTGCCGCGCAGGGCCATGACTTCAGCTTCGGTGCCGACGGCAATGAAACGGCCATCGCTGATGGCAACCGCATCGGCCTTGGGCTTTTCGCGGTCGACCGTATGAAAATTACCGTTAAAAAGAATCAGCTCAGCATTCATGACAGTTCCTTCGACTGGGAGTGAAAAAGCAGAGACAGCGTCATTGCTCCCGGCGCGCCGTCAGCCAGGGCGCGAACAGGCGCGTGGCCAGGGGCATGCACAGGTAGACCACCAGCAGGACAATGGTCGCGGTGATCAGGATATTGCTCACCAGATAACTGGACAGGATCGCGTGCAGGGAAAATACCGGGCCCCAGAGCAGCGGGATCAGCATGCTCAGGGGCAGGATTACCAGGAAGCTCACCACCGCCTGCTTCCAGCGCGGCGGCTGTGGCGCGTCCTCGCTGGGGTTGAACCAGAACTGGCTGTCGGTATTGACCTCAGTGACATCGCCGTCAGCGAGTAACGGCGCCACTTCCTTGATCAACTCGCGGCGTACGTCGGAGTCGAGCCAGAGTTGCATGGCCTCAGTGGTGCTAAAGCGCAGCACACTGGTGAACAGGTGCAGACCGCCAGCCTTGCCCCGTACCACGTCGACGCCCAGATGGCCGTGATAACCCGCTGCGATCCCGACAACCCGGCGCAGCCAGGTTTCGTATTGGTCCTCGGAGCCGGCCTTGATGCGGTGTTTGATCAGCAGCGTGACCGTTTCCTGATTGAACGGCGTGGTATCAGACATTGCGAAGTGCTCCGGGCAAACGGGCGTTGAGCGCGAACCGACCCGGCCCGGCGATCAACAAGGTGGTAAAAACAATCAGCAGCAGCCAGCCGAACTGGCCCTGTTCCAGACTCCACTCCGGATGCACCACCCACAACGCAACCCCGAGAAGAAACAGAATAGGCAGGCAGGACAATCGCACCAGCAGGCCGACAGCGATAAACAGCGGACAGACGACTTCGGCAAAAATCGCCAGGATCAGGGTGAGGCTGGCCCCCAGATGGAACGGGTCTTCGATGCTCAGTAACTGATTACTGTAGTCCAGCAACTTGGGCAGACCATGAACCTTGAGCAGGAATAGCGAGCCACTGAGTCGTAGAAACAGCAGGCCGAGGTCATGGGCCAGGGCTTGTGATGGAGAGTCGTTCATTGCACACCAGTCTGTCCTTGAGGCCTGCTCCCTTCAGAGCGGACTTATTTTCAGACTCAATAGTGCAAGGCGCGGCGGTCGGGAGATTGAATGGTTGTGCTCTTTCAGCCTACCCACAGATATGCATTGGATCAGGGCTGATCCGCCAACGCCCCGGACATGAACTGGCTGATCCGCGAACGCAGCCAGCGTTCGGCTGGATCGTTGTCATGCACCCCGCTCCAGACCATGGACAATTCAGCGGCGACAATCGGGAACGGCGGCTCGTCGGCGCGCAACGCACATCCCTCGACCAGAGCGCAAGCGGCGTAGTCCGGTACGGTGGCGACCAGTTCGGTGCCAGCCAACAATGCACGCAAACCATTGAACTGCGGTACACCCAGTACCACCTTGCGCGAGCGGCCGACCTTGGCCAGGTCCAGGTCGATATTGCCACTCAGGTCCCCGGAGAACGAAACCATGGCATGAGGTCGCTCGCAGTATTCGTCGAGAGTCAGGGCGCCCGGGCGGGAATCGCCACGCAGCACCTTGCAGGTGATATCGCGCAGCTTCTTGCGCTTGGCATTGGCGGGCAGATCGGTGGTGTAGCTGACCCCCACGGAAATTTCCCCGGACGCCAGCATGGAGGGCATCAGCAGGTAATTGGCCCGGCGCACGACGATGATGATATTCGGCGCTTCTTCGCGCAGTTGCGTCAGCAGTGGCGGCAACAGGCCGAATTCGGCGTCATCGGATAAACCGATGCGAAATACATCGCAACTGGTCGAAGGATCGAAATCCTTGGCCCGGCTGACCGCCCCGGAAATGGTATCCAGGGCAGGCTGGATCTCCTTGAGGATATCCAGCGCCCGCGCGGTTGGCTCCATGCCCCGGCCGTTACGCAGTAACAGCGGATCGTCGAACAGATCGCGCAGACGGGCCAGCGCGGCACTGACCGCCGGTTGCCCCATGAACAGCTTTTCGGCCACGCGGGTCAGATTGCGCTCGAACATCAGCGCTTCAAAGATCACCAGCAGGTTGAGGTCGACGCGGCGCAGATCGTTGCGGTTCATGGGGAGATCCAGTTCGGAAATGTTATCGGCTAACTATCACACAACACATAGTGTTCAATGGCGGTGATTTTCGTGGGAGCGGCTTTAGCCGGGAAGACGCCGGGGCAGACCATGAGAATGTGTCGGTCACAACGCCCCCTTCCCGGCTAAAGCCGGTCCCACATCAACCTTGTGATCAGCGGCTCTCTTCACGCCAGTAAAGCACGGCGCCAGCTGAAAGGCGTCGAACCAATGATACGGGTAAATACCCGAGTAAAATGGGACTGGTCGGCAAAACCGCAGTCCAGGCTGATACGGGAGATACTCAAGTCTGACTCGGTCAACAGGCGCTTGGCCTTTTCCAGGCGAATGCGCAGGAACCAGTCCCGCGGCGAAACGCCAGTATTCTTCTTGAACGCCCGGGAAAAATGACTGCGTGACAGCGAACACTCGCTGGCAATACGGGCGATCGACAGGCCGCGGCCCATGTGGCTTGCCATGATTTCCTTGGCCCGACGCTCCTGCCAGGGTGACAGCGCAACCCGTTCGAGCGCTTGCGGTTCGATCATGACAAGGGCCGGTAAAGTGACGCGATGCAACGAAGATGAACTGACAGTATTCATTCCTGGCTCTCCTGTTCAGAGGGGATGACACACTGCAAGTCTGAATCCGGCGCTGCCTTAAAGTCCTTTGCCCGGTATTAATCGTTCTTAATCGTCACTAAATTCAGCACTGTCGTTACATATTTTTTGCAATGGAACTCATATCACAATCCCAGCCAGCGCCAATGCATCTATCAACTGCTCTTCGCAAAACGGCTTGGCAAGAAAGGCCAGTGCTCCGGCCGCCATCACTCTGGATACAATTTCTTGATCACCATGGGCGGACATGCACACCACCGCCGGATGCGAGTCGCTGGCGCGTAGATGACGTAAAACGTCCAGCCCTTGCATGCCCTGCATACGCAAATCGAGCAGGACACAGCTAGCCTGGGCGGCTTCAGCCGAGGCCAGGAACGCTTCCCCCGAAGCGAAACCGATGCTGTGACAGCCCAGGGATTTGAGCAGGTTGCCAAGGCTGCTGCGCATAGACACGTCGTCGTCGACAACGCAGATCAGAACCATAAGCTGAACTTCTTGGCCTTCAGGTAGTTAGAAAAGCAGCGTACGCGCAACAAGACGGAACGGGGATTGACTCTATGTATAGTTGTGCCGGTTGGCGTGACTCGTACAACTTTTGTACGAAAAACCCTCGCCCCTGGAATTATTCGACGGCATTCAGCCGATCGGCCATCTTCACCAGATCAATCAGGGTCCGCGCCTGCATCTTGGCCATTAAATGGCGCTTGTGAACTTTCGCGGTAATTTCACTGGTGCCCAGTTCATGGGCAATCTGCTTGATCATCTTGCCGGTGATCGCCAGGGCCATGACCTCCCGCTCACGAGGCGTCAGGGTTTCGAAACGGCGGCGGCAACCTTCGGTCTCCAGGCGCCGGATCAGGTTGTCGCGATCCTGCTCCAGGGCCTGGCCGATCAGATCCAGCAGGTAGTCGGGCTCGAAAGGTTTGGTCAGAAACTCATGGGCACCGGCCTTGATCGCCCGCACCGACATGGGGATGGTGCCGTAGCCGGTCATGAAGATGATCGGGAAATGCAGGCCCCGGCGCAGCAGTTCACTCTGGACATCGAAACCGCTGTCTGCGGCAAGATTGACGTCCAGCAGCAGGCAGGTCGGGCGTTCGATGAAGGTTTCCTGCAAAAAATCATGGGCCGAGGCAAAGCTCTTGCTGGCCAGATCGGCCGAACTGAGCAGGCGGGTCAGCGACGTACACATTGTCGGTTCGTCATCGACCACATAAACCACGGGTGTCGCACTCATAAATCGGTTATCCGTAAAACCGGCTACTGGCTGGTGGCCAGAATCCGTTGATGATGCAGGTGATAGATGTCGGGCAACGCCGCCTCGACAGCACCCACAGCCCGCAGGTCCCTTAGCGAAGCGCCGTTGCTGCGCACTGTCATTGTTTCAGGACTGCACGACAGCGGGACCTTGCCCGTGCGTTGCAGAATGCACAGCCGCGTCACGTCGAGCAAGCGATAGAACTTGAACGGCCCCTCGGCGGTAACCACCAGCAGCGATTTCAGGGCCAGACCGACGATACAGTCCATGACCTGAGTGCGGGAGATACCCGGCAATATGGCCACCTCGCAGGCCTGATACAGAGTGAAGCGCCCTTGCAGCTCGGCAATTCGGCGCAATACCGCCTTCTCATCGCTGCTGAGCAGACGGTAACTCCATTGCAGCGAAGCTTCCAGGCTCTGATGACGATCCGGCGCGGTGCGCAGACCGGCACCGAGCAGGTGCAGATGTTCCTGCAGGTTGCTCGCCAATTCAAACAGGCCCAGGGTCGAGGCCCGGGCAGCGGCCATTTCCAGAGCAAGGGGGATGCCATCAAGGCGGCGGCAGACTTCCCCGACCAGGGCCACGCTCTGATCATCGAGCGCCGCGCCGTCGTTCTGCGGGAAGAACCAGTCCAGGGCCCGCAGACGCTTGAGGAACAGTTGCGCCGAAGTGCTGCGCAGCACCGTCTGCCGATCAGCACCCTCCGGCGCCAGCGCCAGAGGCGGCACCACCATGCTGCGTTCGCCATTGATACGCAGAGACTCACGGCTGGTGGCCAGAAAAGTCGAGCCCGGGCAGGCCTGAATCAACTGTTCGACCAGGGCGGCTACCGCTTCGATGACGTGCTCGCAATTGTCGAGTATGACCAATCGGGGTTGGCGGTTGAGTTCATCAATAATCGCTTCCAACAACGAGGACGGCGCCGTGCAGCAGATGCCCAGGTTACATGCCAGAGCGTCGAGAACACGCTCGGGGCAGGTCAATTGCGCCAGGGAAACGAAGCTGACCGACCGGGTTTCTTCACGGGAACGGCGATGGGCCACCGCCACGGCCAGGGTAGTCTTGCCAATGCCACCGGCACCGACCAGCGTCAGCAACGCCGTGTCCTGCAGCGCCAGGCATACCTCATCGAGCAGCGTTTCACGCCCCACCAGCGGCGTGGCATAAGGCAAGCGCACCTGACATGCCGGCAGCGGCGGCTCAACCTCTTCGGTCTCACTGCCCTCCTCGGCCAGCATCAGCATGTAGCCGCGACCGGGAATGGTGCGGATCAGATCACGGTCAGCGCCCAGCGCCTTGCGCAAGGCCGAGATATGCACTTGCAGGTTGTTTTCCTCGACCACGGTGTCCGGCCAGACCCGTTGCAGGATTTCATCCTTGCTCACCAGACGGCCAGGACAGTTGACCAGCAGTTCAAGAATGTCGAACGCGCGAGTGCCGATACGCAGCGGCAGGCCGTTCTTGAAAAGGTCTCTCAGTTCAAGGGAGACATGGACTTGGCCGAGGCTGATCATTGATTTCACTCGTTCCCTAAGTAGTGACAGGTATCCTGCCGAACAGCGCCGACAGCGCCTGGATCGCTAGTTAATGGCTTTCAACACTGGCTTCATTAAGGCATCTAACCAGTTAAAATACCTGCCCGGTATTATCTATAGGGATAGCCCCCTAATACGCACAGGTAAAAACTAACTCTTTGGTTTAACCCGCGCGGGAACGCCCTTCGTGCAGCCGTCTGAACCGAGGCCTTTGCCTTTTGCGCAAGGCTACTTTGCAGCGCTTCGGGATACCCCTTGGCGGCCGGGTCATCTAAGGTGGCGTCCATTGGCGAGCAACCCCGCTGCCTCGCCCCTGACTTGAGCCCTTGCACATGACCCAGACAAGCACTGCATCCGTCGAAACACCGCCCCATACCCTGACCCGCGGCCTGGTGCTGCTGTTCGCGTTTTGCTGTGGCGCCATCGTCGCCAATATTTATTACGCCCAGCCCATCGTCGAGCTGATTGCCCCGGACATCGGGCTGTCAGCCCATAGCGCCAGCCTGATCGTGTCCCTGACTCAGATTGGTTACGCCCTCGGCCTGCTATTCCTGGTACCCCTGGCCGATCTGATCGAGAACCGCAAACTGATGCTGGCCACCGCCGTCGTGGCGACTGCCGCCCTGCTCAGCGCCGGCCTGGCCGAACACGCCAACCTCTTTCTCGGCATCTCCCTGCTGATTGGCCTGAGCTCGGTATCGGTGCAGATGCTGATCCCTTTGGCTGCGCATCTGGCACCTGAGCAGACCCGCGGACAAGTGGTCGGCAATATCATGGGCGGCCTGCTGCTCGGCATCCTGCTGGCCCGGCCGCTATCCAGCGTGGTGGCTGACCATTTCGGCTGGCGTGTGGTGTTTATGGGTGCAGCGGCGATCATGCTGGCGATTACCCTGGTGATGGCCCTGACCATTCCCGGCCGCACCCCGGACCACAAAGCCAGCTACGGGCAATTGCTCGGTTCGCTGTTTACCCTGTTACGCAAACACCCCCTGCTGCGCCAGCGTGCGCTGTATCAGGGGCTGCTGTTCGCCGCCTTCAGCCTGTTCTGGACCTCGGTGCCGATTGAGCTGGCGCGCCAGCACGGCCTGTCGCAAAGCCAGATCGCGATCTTCGCCCTGGTCGGTGCCATCGGCGCCATCGCTGCGCCCTTTGCCGGTCGCCTGGCAGATGCCGGACACACCCAGCGCGCCTCTCTGGTAGCAATGATCCTGGCACCGGTGGCGTTCCTGATCGGCCTGACATCGCCGGGCTATAGCGTGATCGGCCTGGCCGTCACAGGGATCCTCCTCGACTTTGCCGTACAACTGAACATGGTCCTGGGCCAACGCGCCGTCTACGCCCTCGACCCGGCCAGCCGCGGCCGTCTCAACGCGCTATATATGACCAGCATCTTCATTGGCGGCTCCATCGGCTCGGCCCTGGCCAGCAGCATCTACGAACAGGCCGGCTGGCATGGCGTGATCATGCTTGGCGCAGGCTTGCCCGCCATTGCCCTGGTGGTGTTCTTGATCGTTGAACGGGGCCTGAGCGTACGCGCCTGACCCTCGCCGCAAAAACAAAGCCCCCGACCTTGCGGTCGGGGGCTTTTTTTTGGTTTGCCATTGAAATCGTTGGAGCGCGGCTTGCCCGCGAAGCAATGGCTCAGTCTCAAAAGACCTATCAGCATTACCGGCCTCTTCTCGGGCAAGCAGCGCTCCAACGACAGCCACACGTTGCTTGAAGAAACGGACCTACCCCTCCAGCACCTTCTGCCAGCCACTCCTGGCCAATGGCAGATTCAGCAGCCGCTTGCCCGTGGCATCAGCCATCGCATTGCCTAACGCTGCAGCCATCGGTCCCTGAACGATCTCCGCTGCGCCCAGGAACGGTTGCCCCGGCTGATCGAGCAGATGCACCTCGACACTGCCCGGCACTGCCGGAAAGCGAATGATCGGGTAGCCGCTCCAGTCGAAGCTGCGTACCCCGGCCGGGTCGTACAGGACCTTTTCGTACAGGGTCCAGCTGGCCGACTGGACAATCCCGCCTTCCACCTGATTGCGCAGGCCGTCCGGGCTGACAATCTGTCCGCAATCCACCGCCGTCACCACCCGGTCGATGATCACTTCGCCGGTCTGGCGCTGCACATGCAGCTGCACGGCAATGGCGCAGTAACCCATGACGTTCTTGTAGCGGGCAAAGGCAAAGCCGATGCCACTGCCCGGCCCCGTCGCCTTGTGCGGCCAGCCAAAGGCGCTGGCGGCGCTCTTGACCACGGCAATGGCACGTGGATCGCTCAGGTGTTGCAGGCGAAACTGCACCGGATCGACACCGGCCCGGGCCGCCAACTCGTCCAGGGCACTTTCGATGGAAAACACGTTGATATGGGCCCCCAAAGAGCGCTGGGCCGATGTGCGAAATGGCATCGTCGTGACGAAATTCATGTCGATCTGCGTGTTGGCAATGTCGTACAGAGGTACGGCGTTGCGATCGCCGTCGCCTTCGGGCTGGGCAATCGGCACCGAAGGCGCCGGAATGAAGGGACTGGCCAGCAGCCACGCGGGCATCAGCCGCCCGGCATTGACGATACGTTCGTTATGGGGCGTGCTCCACAGCTCGTATTTCCAGTTGCGCACTTTGCCGGAAGCATCCAGGTCTGCTTCCACCTCGGTCAGCATCGCCGAGCTGTAGGGTTCCCAGAGATTTTCCTGTTCGCGCATCCATTGCACCCGCACCGGCTGACCCGGCAGCGCCATGGCCACCAGGGCGGCATCGGCTGCCGCATCGTCGGCACCGTTATGGCCGTAGCAGCCCGAGCCTTCGACATGGATACAACGCACTTTCGCCACCGCCAGCCCGAGCATCTCGGCAATTCCGGCACGCAGTGGATAGACCCCCTGGGTGTGGGTCCAGACCGTGAGCACATCGTCCTTGTACCAGGCCACCGAGCAGGATGGGCCGATGGAGCCGTGCATCAGGTATTGCTTGGTCACCCTGGCCCGATAGGCCTTGGACGACGGCGGTTCGAGACGGCCTTTGCTGCCCACCGGATAGTGCTTTTTCGGCAGGCGGGTCAGCAGCTCGTGGATATGGTTTTCGTCCGGCAAGGCATTGCCTTCGCTCCAGCGTGCCGAGGCATAGCCCTCGCGCATGGCTTTGACCGCCTGCCATTCATCTTTCGCTACCACGGCCAGGTAACTGCCATTGCGCACCAGTTTGACCACCCCCGGCAGTTTCTCCAGAGCGGACTGATCGATATCGATCAAGGTACTGCCGCGTCGAGGCGGGCGAATCACGCGGACATGCAGCATGCCCGGCAGGCGCATGTCCTGCACATAACTGGCGCCACCGCTGACCTTGGCGGGAATGTCCAGGCGCGGCAACGAATGTCCAATCAGCTTGAACTGCAGGGGCTCGGCAACCGGTGACTGGGCGCTGGCGTAACGGTGCAGATCGACCCCGGCAATGGCTTCGGTGTACGGCATGCTGCGGCCATCGCTGGCGTGGATCAGAGCGTCCCGGGTGCTCAGGCTGGCAGGGGCCAGTTGCCACTGACGAGCGGCGGACTCGATCAGCAACTGACGCACCTGCGCAGCAGCATTGAACAGCGCCGTTCCGCTGTCGAGGATAGTATGGCTGCCTGCGGTATAGCCCTCGTTGGGTGTCAGTGCGGTGTCGGCGGTGATGAAGTTGATCAGGCCGGGGCTGACGTCAAGACGCTCGGCGGCAACTTGCAGCAATGCCGTGCGCACGCCCGTGCCCAGCTCGACCTTGCCGGTATAAACCGTAATGCCGTGTTCCTTGTCGATCCGCACCCAGGCATCGAGAAAGGGTGTCGCACGCAGGCTGCCCGGCAGATTCGGGTCCAGTACCACGGTGCCCAGGGTATCCACCTCGGTATCGGCAAAGGCCTGACGCGCTCCCGGCACCATGGCAAAACCCACCACCAGGGCACCGCCGATGAGAAAGGAACGACGCCCCGGATCGACGGGCAGATCTTCTCTGCGAGTCATACCCGCACCCCGCTGGCGACCACGGACTGGATCGCTTCGATGATGCGCATATGGGTGCCGCAGCGACACAGATTGGGCGCCATGTGCTCGCGAATCTGTTGCTCATCCGGGTGGGGATTTTCCTGCAACAAGGACTGGGCGCGCATGATCATTCCGGCGATGCAGTAACCGCACTGGGCGGCCTGCTTGTCGATAAAGGCCTGCTGCAAGGGCCCCGGCGCCTGCTGGCTGCCCAGGGCTTCGACGGTACGGATACTGCGTCCGGCCGCCGCCGAGCACGGCAACAGGCAGGAAAACACCGGTTTGTCGCCGACCATGACGGTGCAGGCACCGCATTGGCCCAGGCCACAGCCGTATTTGGCGCCGTTGAGCTCCAGGTGGTTGCGCAAGGCGTAGAGCAGCGGCATATCCGGGTCGATATCCAGAGCGTGGTCGCGACCATTGACGTTCAGGGTGATCATTTCGCGTGTCCCTCTTGGCGCAGGCTACTGATGGTTTTGTCCAGATCGGCCCAGGGACGGGCGGAACAGGTTTGCTCACGCAGATACCCGGCAATCGCCGCTATCTGACTGTCGTTCAGGCTATTGGCGAAGGCCGGCATGTAGTGACTGGCGTCGCCCCGTGACAGGGGAATGCCGTCGAGCATGGTCTTGATCAGGTTGCGTGGACTGTCGGCACGCAGGGCAGACGACTGCTCAAGGCCAGGCCGACCATCGACCATGCGCATCGGCGCCGCCGGACCATGGCAACCGGCACAAGCGCCGGCAAATAACGTGGCTCCTTCACTTGTCGCCGCTACCGCTGGCTGAGCCTGCGCACAGGGTGGCGCCTTGGATGGGGCGGACGTGGGTTGCAGGCTGAGGATATAGTCGGCAATCGCCTGCACATCAGACG
The DNA here is from genome assembly GCF_047303955.1 of Pseudomonas sp. Pseusp88. Taxonomy (NCBI): domain Bacteria; kingdom Pseudomonadati; phylum Pseudomonadota; class Gammaproteobacteria; order Pseudomonadales; family Pseudomonadaceae; genus Pseudomonas; species Pseudomonas sp. Pseusp88. Next base: position 37,948 of record NZ_JBGLYM010000014.1, read on the forward strand.
GCGGCAACTGCGCCAGGCTCAAGCTGACCGGCAACATCGGCCCGGCCGCCGCGCCATGACCTTCGGCGACCTTGCCGCGCAGGTAGGCTTGCAGTTGTTCGGCATTCCACGGATGGCTGCCGGCACCCAGACCGCGCAACGAGGGCGCATCCCAGCCATCGACAACGCCACCATTGAACAGCTCGCTGCCCTTCTCGCCACCGATGAAATTCAACGGTGAATGGCATGACGAGCAGTGTCCTGCGCCCTCTACCAGATAACGCCCGCGATTCCATTGCGGTGATTGTCCGGCCACGTCCTGCAACGGCGCACCGTGCAGAAACAACAGATTCCAGAACGCCACCAGCGGGCGGAAATTCATCGGAAACATCATCTGATTGGGCGGCGCATGGGCCTCGACCGGGTCGACGCTTGTCAGGAAGGCATAGGCATCGCTGATATCCCGGTCGGACATCCGGCTGTAATGCACATAGGGAAACGCCGGATAGAGCAAATGACCATCACGGGCGACGCCCTTGCGCATGGCGCGGATAAACGCCTCTTCCGGCCACAGGCCAATGCCGGTGGCAGGGTCCGGGGTGATATTAGTGGTGTAGAGGGTGCCGAATGGCGTCACCAACGGCAGGCCACCGGCCATATAGGCACCGCCGGGGCGGGTATGGCAAACCGCACAGTCGCCCTGCTCCACGACTCTGGCGCCGCGGCGGATGCTCTGCATATCCGTGCTGGCAACAGGTTGTGACAGCGGTGCAATCGCCGGACGCCACATCAGCGCGAAAGCAATCACCAGACCAACGACGACGAGCACAAGCCCGCCCTGAACAAGGGTTTTACGCCTCATGTACGCTCCTTGAAATGAGCACGCTCCGGGTGGAGGCGCGCAAACACTTCACGTTAGGGGGAGCCCTGGATTCAGAGAATGAGCCTGTGGCGCAACACTGATTTGCGCTCTGCACAATGTCCGTCCCGGGCCATGCCTTAACCTTAGAGTCCGTGCGTGTATCAGGCTTGAATGGTCGTGCTCAAAAGAGGTCAATGCGGCGCTCGACAACACTGAACACCGTACTGAAGGACGAGCTTATTCAAGCAGCGGCACTTTGGCCGCCCGCTGGTACGGGCCGTACTCCACTGGAATCCACTGGAAATGCTTATCCTGCTGACTGATATGGCCCATGCCGGGAAACGGCAGATGTGCAGCAGCCACCCAAATCTTGCTCTGGGCCGCCGCACTGAACACCTGCTCACGACTGGCAATGGCTTCCTTGCCGCTGGTATCGAAGCCGATTGAGACTTCCGGATGCTCGAACTGCACCGCCAGGTTATGGATCAGGTCGCCCATGAACAGAATGGTCTGGCCCTTGGAGGTGAATTGATAGGTGGTACTGCCCGGCGTGTGTCCGGCCTCCAGGGTGGTCTTCACCTCAGGCACCGGCGATTCGCCCGGTGTGAAGGTCTTGAAACGCGCCGCCGCGATATAGGGCGCGGTGGACTCCTGGGCGATCTTGAAGAAGCCCCGGGCCGCTTCCGGCACCTTGCTCATGGCATCAGGATCGAGCCAGTAATCGGCTTCCGGCTTGGCCGCATAGACTGTGGCGTTGGCGAAGATCGGCTTTTTCTGCGCATCCACCAGCCCGCAAACGTGATCCAGATGCAGGTGCGTCAACAAAATGGTATCGACCTGCTCCGGCTGATAACCCGCCGCGCGAATATTCGCCGATAGCCACCCGGCGGTTTCACCCATGCATTGCCCGGCGCCGGTATCCACCAGAATCAGATGCTCGCCGGTATTGATCAGGAAGGCGTTGAACGCAGTCTGCACGCCGGGGGAATCAATATCGCGACGGGCGAGCAACGCGCGAATCTTGCTCTGGGTCATGCCCTGGAGGAGCTTGGGCGACAGGTCGTTGTAACCATCGAACAGCGCGGTGACTTCATAATCGCCCACGGCCAGACGGTAATAGCCCGGCACCTGGGTTTTCTGCTGCGCCGGTGCCTGAGCCATGGCGGCACTGGAAGCCAGCAACAACGACAGGCCCAGAACACGAGCGATGGGAGAAAGGGATAACGGCATGGCGTCCTCGCACTTGGATTCATACGACACGCCGGGGTGGCGTGTGCATTGGCAGGAATCATGGGGTCGTGGGGACGGCGCGGGATTGAATGGCTGTGCTGGTTTTGCCGAACGGAACAGCGCACGAATTTGTGGGACCGGCTTCAGCCGGGAAGTCGTCGGCACAGATGATGCGTCTATCGGGCCTTTAGCATCGCATTCCCGGCTGAAGCCGGTCCCACTTTTGACTTGCGCGGCTACCCTATCCCAGCTCGATAAGGTGCTCCTTGAGAAACTCGATCAACGCCTGCACCGGCCGCGAACTCTGCCGGTGTTGCGGGTAGACCGCCGACAGCACCAGCGGCTCGGTGCGGTATTCGTCCAGCACCCGCACCAGGCGGCCATCCCTCAGTTGCTCACCGACGATAAACAGCGGCAGGTAGGTGATACCCAACCCGGCCACCGCCGCATCGCGCAACAGGTCGCCATTGTTGGCGCGCATGCGGCCGCACAGGTTGATGGTCAGCGGCTTGCCGTTGCGTTCAAAACGCCATTGCACTTGGCGGCTATGCCCGTAGGGCAGGCAATCGTGGTCCTTGAGGTCTTCCGGCACCTGGGGCGCACTGCGTGAAGCCAGGTAAACGGGGCTGCAGCAGTAGACCCGGTCGATCAAGGCGATACGCCGGGCAATCAGGGTCGAGTCTTCCAGCAGGCCGATGCGCAGGGCCAGGTCATAGCCCTCCCCTAGCAAATCCACCGAGCGGTCACTCAGATCCAGCTCTACGGAGACCTCGGGATAACGTTGCAGGAATAAAGGCAGCAGGCAGCCGAGATGAGCCATGGCAAAGGACAGCGGCGCACTCAGGCGAATAGTGCCTCGAGGCTGGGCGTTCTGCCCGGCAATGCTCTGCTCCGCCTGTTCCACCTCGGCGACCAGGCGCAAAGCCGACTCGTAGTAGGCCTGGCCCAGAGGCGTGACATCCAGGCGCCGGGTAGAGCGGTTAAGCAGGCGCACGCCCAGGCGATCTTCCAGTTGCATCAGACGGCGGCTGATGAACTGCTTGGACAGGCCCAACTGATCGGCCGCCGCCGTGAAACTGCCCGACTCCATGACCTGGGCAAAAATACGCATGTCTTCAAACTGGTTCATTGTCACGCTCAGGTGGACAGTCAAACGCCTTTCAGCGGATTTATCACATCATGGCATCCCATTAATCTGTGTCCATCGCGCTGCAACAGCCAGCGCAACAACCCAAACAGATTATTTGCTCACAAGGAATTGCCCATGAACATCTTCAAGAAAGCCGCCACCGTAACCGTACTGGCACTGGCCATCAACTCGGCCTTCGCTTCGACGCCGACCACCCAGGTCGAACACCAGACTCAGGTCTTCCTCAATGCTCTGAATTCCGGTGGCGGTCGCCCTCTTGAAGAACTCAGCCCTGCCGACGCCCGCGCCGTGCTTACCGGTGCGCAGAAATCGGTGAAGGTCGATGTGTCCGGCACTGAAGTCAGCGACCGCACCATCCAGGCCGATGGTCAGTCCATCGCCCTGAAAATCGTCCGTCCCGCCCACGTCAAAGGCAACCTGCCGGTGTTCATGTTCTTCCACGGCGGCGGCTGGGTGCTGGGCGACTACCCGACCCACGAACGCCTGATCCATGACCTGGTGGTGGGTTCCGGAGCGGTCGCGGTCTACGTCGGCTACACCCCGTCCCCGGAAGCGCACTACCCGACAGCGATCAACCAGGCTTACGCCGCCACTCGCTGGGTTGCCGAGCATGGCAAGGAAATCGGCGTCGACGGTACTCGTCTGGCCGTGGCTGGCAACAGCGTCGGCGGCAACATGGCGGCGGTAGTCGCCCTGATGGCCAAGGAACAACACACGCCAAACCTGCGCTTCCAGCTGCTGCTGTGGCCGGTGACCGACGCCAAATTCGACACGGCTTCCTATAACGAATTTGCCGATGGCCACTTCCTGACCAAAAACATGATGAAATGGTTCTGGGACAACTACACCACCGATGCCGGGCAAAGGGCGCAGATCCACGCCTCGCCATTGCAGGCAACGCTGGAACAACTCAAGGGCCTGCCACCGGCCATGGTGCAGACCGCCGGTGCCGATGTGCTGCGTGACGAAGGCGAGGCCTATGCCCGCAAGCTGGATGCAGCGGGTGTCGATGTCACAGCAGTGCGCTACAACGGTATGATCCATGACTACGGCCTGCTCAACCCCCTGAGCCAGATCCCCGAGGTCAAGGCGGCGATGCGGCAGGCAGCGGGCGAACTCAAAGCTCACTTGAACTAACAGCACGCAGGTAAAAGACAGCCCACAGTACGTGGGCTGTTCTGTATTTATCCTTCAGGAAGATCAACCATGTCGTTCATTCAAAGCTACCCGTTTGTTGCCAGCGTCATTGTCCTGTTGATCGACCTGTTGAGTTGGCAACTGCTGCCGTTCAAATACCGGATTTATAAAGTCGCGGCGCGCCTGGCGCTGTTCCTGGTCTATAGCGCCGTAATCGTCAGCGCTGGCATGAGCCCGCTGGACGCGGCGCCCTGGCCGGACGACGGGCCGCGTCACCTGGCCGCGATCGCGCTGAGTATCCTCTGGTGGCTGTTGGCTGCGCGCACCCTGACCGGCGTGCTCGGCATTCTCCTGACCCGCCGCATCGGCCATAGCGGTCGCCTTTTGCAGGAGGTCATGGGCGCGGTGATTTTCCTCATCGCTGCCGTGGCTGCGGCAGGCTACGTCCTGCAACTGCCGGTACAAGGCCTGCTCGCCACTTCGGGGGCCATGGCGATCATTGTCGGTCTGGCCTTGCAAAGCACCTTGAGTGACGTGTTTTCCGGCATCGTGCTTAATACCACCAAGCCCTATCAGGTTGACGACATGGTCAGCATCGACGGTGTCGAAGGCAAGGTGGTGGATATCGACTGGCGCGCCACCCACCTGCTCACCGGCACCGGCAGTACCGCTGTGGTGCCCAATTCGGTTGCGGCCAAGGCCAAGATCGTCAACCTCAGTCGCCCCAGCGATTGCTTCGGCATTTCCGTCACCATCATGGTCTCGCCCAATATCCGCCCGCGCCGTGTACTCGACGCCCTCGAACGCGCCCTGCAAGGCAGCCGCGAGTTGTTGCCGTCGCCCAAACCCAGGGCCATGGTCAAGGAAGCCAGCCCGACCACTATCGAATACAGCATCACCGGCTCGATCCGTTCCCTGGATAACAAGGTCGATGTGCGTAACCTGCTCTTCGACCTGGCTTACCGTCATCTGGAAGCCGCCGGCATCGCCTGGCAATCGGATATCAGCACCGATAACAGCATGTCGCGAGCGCGGGCGTTGCTGGAGGACGTGAAGATCTTCAAATCGGTCAACGCCGAAGAGAAGAACTATCTGGCACAGAATCTGGTGCCCCACGAATACGTCGCCGGGCAGGTGATCCTTGAAGCCGGTGAAGTCAGCGACAGCCTGCTGGTGATCGCTACCGGGGTGGTCTCGGCGACAGTCTCCGATGGCAGCCGCTCCGTGGAAGCCGGCCGCATGGGGCCGACCGAAGTCATGGGCGAGCAAAGCATTCTTGCCGACACCCCGTCCGACGCGAGCTTTACCGCCCTTACCTCCTGCGTGGTCTATCGCCTGGAAAAATCCGTGGTGCGCAGCGCCATGGAGCGCCAGGCGGAAATCACCCGGGCCCTGAAAAAACTCCAGGCCGTGCGCCAACACGGCAGCGAGAGCGTGTTGCTGCAAAAGCCCGCGGCCGTGCGCAAGGCTGGATTCCTCGGCTGGCTGAAGACCCGTTAGAGGTGCGCGACTTTCGGTGGACCGGCATTTGTGGGACCGGCTTTAGCCGGGTAGACGACATGACAGACGATAGAAATGTATCGTTTATACCGACGCTTCCCGGCTAAAAGCCAGTCCCGCAATCCTGTTTTTGCCGCGTTTATTTGGCGTCAAGCGCATGCTGCGCAGCCTGTTCGATCAGCGCCGCAACCTCTTTCGGATGGGACTCATACACGGCATGGCTGGCGCCATCGATTTCGATGGTGTGGGCATTGGCACGCTTGGCGTACATGCGTTCCAGATCCGGGTTGATGATGCGATCCGACTTGGCCACGGCGTACCAGCTTGGCTTGGTTTTCCAGGCGGCATGGGTCGCGGCAGTGGTGAACACCGAGGCCGAGGTCAATGCCTGGGCGTTGGCTTCGAACTCAGCCTGAGCCTTGGGCAGGTCCGCAGCGAAGTCAGCCGGGTAGAACGCCGGATCCAGATAGAGGAATCCATCGGAGGTCTTCTTCACCGCCTTGGTGGCATTGGGGAATTTCTTGCCGTTTTCGGCTTCGGTTTCACCTACATCCAGGGCGTGGGCGGCGATATACACCAGACCTGCGACGTGATCGTCAGTCCCGGCATCGGAAATCACCGCACCGCCGTAGCTATGCCCGACCAGAATGGTCGGGCCGTCCTGCATGGCCAGAATGCGCTTGACCGCCGTGACGTCCTCGGCAAAACCGGTCAGCGGATGCTGGGCAATGGAGACGTGGTAACCGTCTTTTTCCAGAATGTCATACACCGGCTTCCAGCCCGCACCGGTCACGAAGGCGCCGTGTACCAGCACGATGTTATGGATGGGCGCGGCCGGTGCGGCATGGGCCATACCGGCAGCGAGCAGGGTCAGGGATGCAGCGGCGAGAAGAGTGCGGGGGTTGAGCATTTTCATGAATTTCGTCTCGACAGGAGTAATGACTAAGGTCAGCCGATGTTGGCCAGTTGTGAGTCGGACGAACGCCGAAAGGGGTTATTCCACGCCGGTGCCGTTATTTTTTTGCGCCTTGCAGCTTGAAGGACTGCCGCCTTTGTTCATCCGAAGGTGATCAACCCTCGCGCCAACGCCGCACAGACGGCCTGTCGGCGATTGGTGGCACCGAGTTTGCGAATGGCATTGCCGATATGAAAGTTGATGGTCCGCTCCGAACACCCGAGGATGCAGCTTATTTCCCAGGTGGTTTTACCGGCGCCAGACCATTTCAACACTTCAAACTCTCGCATCGTCAGACCGCCGCGCAATTCATTCGGATGACTTAGATGTTTTCGCGCACCCTCCAACATAAAGGGAATGAGCATGAATAGTTTTCCGAAGGGACCATCGAGATCTTCATCAAACTCATAGCCCGGCTGTATGCATTGGACAACACTGAGTGATCCACTCATATCGTTGTAGCGCAGCGGAATACTGACGCCATGTACAAGGCCATGACGTTCGTAGGTACGCCAGAACCCCACAGATCCGCCACGCGCACGCCTGCGCGCCTGCCCCCAGAACAGCGGCACGAAATGGCGACGGCAATGCCTGAGTATCGGATCTACGACAACAAGGTTCTCATCCTTGTAACTACGCATCCAATCCATGGGATAGTTGGTGACGGTGTTATTGAAGGGATCATTGATCGTCGAAAAACCCGGATTCACCAGATAATGGTCATAACCGATTCGCTGTAACACTGTGCGCAAATGACTTTCCCAGTCGCGCTTATATGCCGTCCGAGCAAGCACAGAGAAGTCGTCCAACATCTCTTTATTCATTTTCAAGCCTATGGAGAATGACACACGAAGGTCACCCGTGCAGGCGGCGATGATAACGTGTTCTCCAAGTTGAAACGTAAGGTCGAGATGACCAACGAAGTAAGATTTTTCCTACATTAACGTATGAATTTACAATGCCAAATGCGCGAGCCATTCCCTATTCCAGTGGCCTGACTCGCAATTGCCGGACAGCAAAAAGCCCGGAAACCCGGGCTTTTTTCGAACCGTATCAACGGTCGTAATCAGTAGCGCTGATACTGCGAACCGAACTCGTGACGGTTTTCTGCGACCAGGACCTTGCCTTGTTCCAGGGACTGGCTGAAGGCCTTGTCACCGGTCTGGGCAACACGAACCTGCTTGCCGTCAGCGTGGACGCGGTCAACCAGACGCAAGCTGCTCGCGGCACTGGCCAGGGAAGGCTGGCTGGTTACGGTTTGTGGGCTGGCCATGGCTGCAGTAGCGGTCAGGACAGAAAGGGCAAATCCAAAGGCAATGGCACGTTTCATGATGTTTCTCCAAGAGGCTTGATGAAGTGGTGAGTCGCTAAGTGATGGGCCAAATCTACGGCCAAGCGCCCTTGATGAAAAACCACCCGCACGCATACCCATTATCGATAACACTGATCCCGCCCTCGAAAGGCTCTAGCCCGCTGATTGCGCGGCCATAGGCGGGTTGGTCATCCACTTAAGTCCAATTGGAAGATTCGCGCCATGGCGTTTTCCCGCTGCTCAACGCCGCATTGAGCTCTTGCTCTGCGGGAGACTGTCTATGATTCTTTAACACCTGCACAAAATGTCTATAAACGTTATGGGACCGGCTTTAGCCGGAAATACGCCTTCCCGGCTAAAGCCGGTCCCACAACGCGTACAGCCCCCAGGCAATCAATAACAAGGGCACGCCGCCCCTATACAAAGCCACACCGGAGAATGCCCATGAAGACCGTTGCCCAGCTCCTCAAGCTTAAAGCCCTGGACCATCAGCAAGTCCATACCATAGGCCCCGACCAGATGGTTCTGGAGGCATTGCAGTTGATGGCCGAGAAAAACATTGGCGCCTTGCCGGTGGTGCAAGGTAGCAAGGTCGTCGGCGTGGTCAGTGAGCGTGACTATGCGCGCAAGATGATTCTCAAGGGCCGCTCCTCCGTGGGCACGCCGATCAGCGCGATCATGAGCTCGCCGGTCATTACCGTCGACTCGGCCCAGAGCGTCGAGGCCTGCATGGCATTGATGACCGACAAGCACCTGCGCCATTTGCCGGTGGTGGACAACGGCCAATTGCTCGGACTGCTGTCCATCGGTGACCTGGTCAAGGAAGCGATCGACGAACAGGCCAGCCTGATCGCGCAGATGGAGCAATACATTCGCGGCGAATGACCTATCCCTGGCGCCGTAGTACCCGCACGAGCAAACGCGAAGGGCTCTGCGGCCCCAGATGCAGGCTGTTACGCGCCACTCGCCGTTGCGCAGCCTGCCCCTCCGGCTCACCGCTATTGGGGTTGACGTCGAAGTGCGGAAAATTGCTGCTGGCAATATCCAGGCGCAGGCGATGCCCCTGCTTGAACAGGTTGCAGGTGGCGAACGGCTCGATAGTGATCGCCACCTTGCGTCCCGGCTCCAACAGGCTCGGCTGCTGCCATGAGTCCCGGTAACGGCAGCGCAGGATGCCGTCGGTGATATTCATCGCATAGCCCTGGGGATAGTCGGCACTGGGCGGATAGACGTCCACCAGCTTGGCGGTGAAGTCCGTGTCCAGCCCATCGCTGTCGACCCACAACTGCACGGTCACGGGGCCGGCGACAATCAGGTCCTCGGCCAAAGGCTCGCTGTGAAAACTCAATACATCGTCCCGTTCGCTCAATGCCCGGCCGTCCCCCGAGGTGCCGAAGAACCCGGCGGTTTCACGCTGATCGAAGGCGCCGCCGGCGAAGATCGGTGCGCCGGAGGTCAACGCGCCGCCGATGGTGGGCACCGGGTTATCGGGGTCACTGTGATAGCTCAGCACGGCATCAAACACCGGCGTGGACGTTTCCAGGCCAAGACCGGGTTGCAGGTAGAAGGCGACTTCCTCGCTCTCCGGCAACGGCCATTGCGTAGCCTCGATCCACTGCCCGCCATGCTCCAGACGACCTTGCGCATCACGCCGTCCCGTGCCGCCGCCCATGACGAACAGCTGCACCGCCGGGCCATGCTCTACGCCAGCCTCGCCCTTGAGATGCTGCTCGAACCACTTCAGGCGACAGGCCAGCCAATCGCTGTCCAGATGTCCGTCGAAAGCCGCCGCCGGGCCAAACTCGGCGTTGCCGCTATGGGTGATATTGCGATCACCGTGCAGCCAGGGGCCCATGATCAACCGCTGCGGCGCCTTGCGCCCGTTCCGGAAGGCGGCGTAATTGGCCAGGGTCGAGCTGACATAAGCGTCGTACCAGCTGGACATGAACAGCACCGGAATATCAGGAATCCGCGAGTAATGCCCCTCGGCATAAATGCCCAGTTGCTGCCAGTACTCATCGAAACGTCCCCGGGACCATTGCTCCAGCAGATAGCCCTCGTACTCCGGCAGATGGCGCAGAGGTGACTGCCCGTCGCCCCACGGCATGCGCTTGAACCAGGCGTGGATATCCTCATCCTGCAGTGCTTGCAAGATGGCAGGGTCGGCCTTGGCCGCCGGACTTTCCATGGCCCGGCGATAAGCCCAGGTCGCCTGCTTGAGTTCGAACGCGCCGCCCTGGCGCACACCACACTGATAGGCGTTATAGAAGCCGCCTGAGTCCAGCACCATGGTGGTCAGCCCCGGTGGGTTGAGGCAGGCCATGGCCAGTTGCGTATGGGCCGCGTAGGACAGGCCCATGCTCCCGACCCGGCCATCGCACCAAGGCTGCTCGATGATCCAGGCCAGGGTGTCGTAGCCATCCTCGCCCTCATTGATGTACTTGGTGAAGGTGCCTTGGGAGCCATGGCGCCCTCGACAATCCTGGAAGATCACGGCGAAACCGGCCTGGGTGAAGGCGGCCGCCATTTCCTCGCGACTCAGGTGATGCCCATCAAAGCGCTTTTCCGAGCGCGATGGCTGGCTCTTGTCGTAGGGCGTGCGTTCGATAATCACCGGCCACGGCCCCTGCTGATGGGCAGGCAGGTAGATGTCGGTCGCCAGGTGCACGCCATCACGCATGCACACGGCGACGTCGCGCAGTACCGTCATGGCTGCGCCGGTCGAATTGAAAATCGTCATGGGAAAACCTTGCAGGAAATGAAGTTCAGTAGCCAATCAGTACAGCGAGCATCAATAAGGCGATGGCGATCACCGAGAACACCAGCATCAACGGCAGAATCATCCGCGCCCACTGCCCCCAGCCAACCTGAGCAGCGGCAAGCAATACCAGAAGGCCGCTTGAGGTCGGACTGATCATGTTGGTCAGGCCATGGCCAAGCAGAAAGGCGTAGACCGTGGTCTGGGGTGTGACCCCGGACAGTTGCGCCAGCGGACCGAAGATCGGCATGGTCACTGCCGCCTGCCCTGAGGTGGACGGGATCAGCAATTCCAGCAGTAACTGGCTGAAGAACATGCCCAGGGCCGAGACAAACGGGCCATGACTGCCGATCAGTTGCGCCAGCCAGTTGACGATGCTGTCCAGCACATCGCCGGTGGCGAGGATGATCTGCACTGCGGTGGCCAGGCCTATCATCACCCCGGCGATCAGTACTTTCTGCATGCCTTCGATAAAGGCATTGGCCGCATCGCTGGGACGCAGGCCGGCCACCGCCGCAAACAACATGCCCAAGGCCAGGTAATAGGCCGACAGCGCCGGATAATGCCAATGCCAGTTATTTGAGGCGTAGATCAGAAAGCCGATACCGGCGGCCAACAGCAACAGATTCAAGGCTTGGCGTACCGTCAGGCGACCGCCTTCGAATTGCTCGGCCACGGCCCGGTTGAAGCCGTAGCGGCGCAACAGCAGAAACATGAAGCCGGTGCCCACAATCAGCAGAATCACATAGGCCAGCAGGCGCATGCCCATGCCACTGAACACCGGCAAACCGACAATGGGCTGGGCCACCGACAAGGCCACCGGACTGGTCACCGAGGCGAGATAACCGATTTTCAACGGCACCACCACCAACGCCAGGCCGACAATATTCGGCAGGCCCATGCGATTGGCCAGGGCCACCATCAGCGGCACTATGACAATGTATTCCTTGGCCATGCCCATAAAAGTGCTGCCCGCCGAAAACGCCAGCATCAGGCACGGTACCAGCACGTAGACATTGCCCTTGGTCGCGCCCAACAAGCGCTCAAGCCCCGCCGTGATGGTGCCGGTGCGACTGAGAATGCCGAGCATGCCGCCGATGAACAGCACCATGAAGATCAGCCCGACACTTTTCTCGATACCCTGGGGAATGGCGAGAAAAGCCTCGGTCAGGCTCACCGGGCGAGCCGCCCTGTCCTCGGGTTTGCGCTCTGCCGTCGACCATAGTTGAGCCGGGGAAGCGTCTTTTTCCAGGGTCTGGTAGGAACCGGGCACTACCAGAATGCCCTTTCTTTGGTATTCACCCGAGGTCACGACATAGGTCATGAACATGGCCAGGAATACGATCACCAGGAGGATGATCGCCGGGTTCAACTGACGGTGTTCCACTTGGCGTTTGGGCGTATCGACGCTGCCGACCGGCAACGCAGGATTCAGGGATTCATTCATGTTTGGCGCTCTGGCAAATGTTGGAGTGGAGCTGGCCCGGCGCAGACAACGCGCCCGGACCGATCAACGGCAGACACATACAAATGCGCCGCAGAACAGCGCCAGAACGACCTGGGTAACACATGCAAATAGCGACATGACAGGCTCTCGTCTTGTTCTTGTTGGTATTCGCCTGCTGCACTTTTTTTCACGGCGCAGAGCAGGCGATGGAGAACTTAAGACAACCGCACGGGGGTGCACAACGTTATGCGTAAAGCGGGTAAGGCTAGTTGTTTTGTGGGGTTTCCAGGGCAGTGGCGCAGGCTTCACGCAACTGCGCAACGATGAAGTCCGCGAAGTGTTCCAGCATCAGCGAACGCGGCTGAGCACTGCGAAAAATCAGGCCGAAGGCATGGGGCAGGCTCGGTACAAACGGCCGGGTAACTATGGGCAGATCGCGAAAATGGCTGACCAGGAACTCGTTGACGATGGACACGCCCATGCCCTCGGCGACAAAGGCGCAGGCGGCGCTGACCGAGTGCACCTCGACCCGCACCTGCGGTGCAACCCGGGCGCCGCGCATCAACAGATCCAGCTCGGCACGCAAGGTGCGCTGGCGGCCAAGCATCACCAGGGGCACACCGCGCAGGTCAGTGATATCGATCACCTCCTTGGCTGCCAATGGATGCCCCACCGGCAACACGCAGACGCCGTTGGCCTCCACCACCGGCACCACGTCCAGCCCGTCCAGTTCGGTGGGCAGACGGACCAGGGCCAGATCCGCCGAATGCTCCAGTACGGCTCTTTCGAGATAGCTGTTGGAGCCAGTGAGTAACTCCACCACCACCTCTTCGCGCTCCCGCAGATAACGTGATACCAGTCGCGGAATCAGCTGCTGGGTCATGCTCGGCGGCACGCCCAGCTTGAGCAGGGTCTTGCGCGAGCGGCCCAGACGCAACTGGTCGGCCATGCGTTGTACACGCTGCATGCCATCGATCACGCCAGTGATATCTGCCAAGAGCTCTTCGGCCTCCGGCGTTGCCGTCAGGCGTCCGTTGCGGCGCAGGAACAAGGCCACGCCAAGGCTGTCTTCGAGCTGGCCGAGCAGGCGGCTGACCGCCGATTGCGACAACTCCATATGCGCCGCCGCGCCAATAGTCGACCCCGTCGCCATGATCGCCTTGAAGGCTTCCAACTGTTTGAAATTCAAAACCTTTTCGCTCGCCATTGCACCCCCGCCAAACCGCTGAAAACTGCCTTTTCGCATAGCCCGATGCGCCCCGCGCATAACGTTGTAAGGACTTTTGCGAGCCGCTAGTGTCCGCCGCAAAGCAACCTGGCGTCCAGTTTCACGACTGCCTGAGACCGGGGCTTTTCTCACTTTTCCGCTGCCATAAAAACCCCTATCCCGTAGAGGACAGCGCCATGCGATACCTGTTTGCGACTTCACTGATTGCCTGTTCGAGCCTCGTCCCGGTCATGAGCAACGAGGCCCGCGCCGAGGGCTTTTTCAGTGACTCCCATGGCTCTTTGGAGCTGCATAACTACTACTTCAACGATGGTTATCGTGATGGCGGGGATGACCGCAAGGAGTGGGCCCAGGGCCTGCTGCTCGATGTGCAGTCGGGCTTTACGCCCGGCCCGGTGGGCTTCGGGGTCGACGCCCTGGGCTTGCTCGGCATCAAGCTCGACTCCAGCCCTACCCACAACGACACCGGGCTGCTGCCGATCCATGACGATGGCCGCGCCGCCGACGAATACGGTTCCCTGGGCCTGACCGCAAAGATTCGTTACGGCGATGCGCTGATCAAGAGCGGCACCCTGCTGACCAGGATCCCGGTACTGGTGTTCAACGATGGTCGCCTGGTGCCGCAGACCTTCCGTGGCACCCAGATCGAATACACCGGAGTCGACAATCTCTATCTGCATGCCGGGCACATCGACAAGAACAAAGTGCGCAACTCAACGGATAGCGTGGACATGACGCCCACTGGTTACTCCGGCGATCAGGGCACCGATTTCGACTTTGCCGGGGCCACCTACAAGCTCACCCCGAACCTGAGCCTGACCGGCTACCACGGTGAGATGCGCGATTTCTACCGGCAGGAATTTATCGGCGCGGTGCACAAATGGAATATTGGCGCGGGCAGCCTGACCACCGACCTGCGTTACTTCAGCAGTGCCGATAGTGGCCGGGCCATTGCTGGCCGGGTCGATGCCGACATGTTCAGCGGCCTGCTCACCTGGCGCCAGGGCGGTAGCGCCGTGGGCTTCGGCTATCAGAAGCTCCATGGCGACACCGCCCTGCCCTATGTCACCGGTGGCTCGGTGTATTCGTTCAGCAACGCCAGCGTCGGCAAGTTCATCCAGGCCGGAGAGAAGACCTGGATGGCCCGCTACGACTATGATTTCGCCGCCATTGGCGTGCCCGGTCTGACCTTCATGACTCGCTACTACAAGGGCGACGATGGCCTCTACAAAAACCGCCAGGCCCGGGAACACGAGACCAATACCAGCCTGAAGTACGTGATCCAGGATGGCTATTTCAAAGGTCTGGGCACCCAGTTCAGCCACGCCATTTCGCGCTCGACCTATTCTGACGACAGGGATAATTACCGGATCTACCTGACCTATGAGATTGCGCTTTGGTGAATGAAGGTCTCTTGCATTTACAACCGGCTTCTACAGGTTGGCGTGACCTGTGGGGCCGAGGCTTATCCGCAAAGAACTATTACGCGATACCTCTGACACACTGCGTCAGTTGATGCGCGGCGTGCAGCGGTCCGACAAGCCCCCCAACAGGCGTATATTGTTCCATTGAAGCGAGCACGACGGTGGTGCTCGCACAATGAATCAATGGACATTTTCATTCATGCCAATCAGTCAAAAAATCAGCAAAGGGATCTTCGCCGCTACCACCCTGCTACTGTCGTGCATCGCCAGCGCGCAAACGCCGGACAGCCTGCAAACCCTGGTCGACCACGCCGTCCTGCCCACCATGAAAGCCCAGAACATCGCCGGCATGGCGGTCGCAGTGATCAAGGACGGCAAGCCCCGCTACTTTTATTACGGCCTGAGCTCCCGGGACACCATGGAACCTCTGAGCCGCTACACCCTGTTCGAGCTGGGTTCGATCAGCAAGACCTACACCGCTACCCTTGCCGCCTGGGCCCAGGCCCAAGGCAAGCTGCAACTGACCGACATCGCCAGCCAGCATCTGCCCGCACTCAAGAACAGCGCCTTTGCCGGTATTCGCCTGCTGAACCTGGCCACCTACACCGCAGGCGGCCTGCCATTGCAGTTCCCGGACGCCTACGACAGCCAGGACAAGATGCTCGACTACTTCACCACCTGGAAACCCACCGAAGCCGTGGGCGCCCGGCGCCAGTATTCGAACCCGAGCATCGGCCTGTTCGGCTACCTGGCCGCGCAAAGCCTGGGCAAGCCGTTCAACGAGTTGATGGAGGGCAGCCTGTTTCCCGAACTGGGCCTGAAAAGCAGCTATATCGATGTGCCCAAGACAGAGATGAGCTTCTATGCCCAGGGCTACACCAGGACCGATCAACCGATTCGCCTGAAAGGCGGTGCGCTGGCTGCCGAGGCCTACGGTGTCAAGACCAACCTGGAGGACATGACCCGCTTCGTCCAGCTCAATATGCAAGCCATGCAACTGCCCCTGCCTCTGCAACAGGCCATCGCCATCACCCATAACGGCTACTACCGCGTAGGCGACATGAGCCAGGGGCTGGGCTGGGAATCCTACGCCTGGCCCCTGAGACTCGATGCCCTGCAAACCGGCAATGCCCCGGAAATGGCCAGCCAGCCCCATACGGTGCAATGGCTTAGCCCGGCACAAGTGCCGGAGGGCGACGTGCTGTTCAATAAGACCGGTTCAACCAACGGCTTCGGCAACTATGTGGCGTTCGTACCGGGCAAGGGTTTGGGCGTGGTGATACTGGCGAACAAGAACTATCCCAATGCGGATCGGGTGAAGATTGCCTACGAAATACTCCAGGCTGCGAGCCGCTAGCCTTTTAGCTACAAGCCTCAAGCGGCAAGCTGAACGCCATCCGCCTCCAGCTTGCCGCTTTGCTCATGCATCCCTGAGCAAGTCGTGGGCATTGAGCAGCGTATAGGCAATCTCAGGTCGCTTCTCCATCCCCCGGCGAATCGCCGCGGGAATGGATGCCCGGGTCTTGCGACACAGGCCCGGCAACTCATCAATCCGGATCTGGATACCGCGCATGCTGCGCACTTCGCTGAAGCCGGGAGCAATTTCCAGGCGAATGCCCAGTTGCTCGTAGAGCCGGCGCTGCATGTGCTCCAGATCCGGCAGGCTGGTGATGTTTTCCAGGCGCTCGAGCAGGCGCTTTTCCTCCTGCTTCGTGAGGCAGAGGATGCGCAGTTCGGTGCCTGACAGCTGCTCCCGTCCGCAGTCGCAGACACCGGGTGGACAAGGTTGACGAATGGGCTGGCTCATGACTGCCGATCATAGCCGCAAGCTGCTCAGAATGCCTGCTGGCTCCGATATTCGACCGTCAAATGAGAAACCTCATGCACCGGCGCCAGACGGCGACGAATGCTTTCGGCATCGCTGGCGGCATTGCCCAGCACACTGACGATGGCCGCACAGACACCGGGGCCGACACGCCAGACGTGCAGATCGGTAATCCGCGCTTGCCCACCCGCCTCGACCAACTCGCGAATCTCCTCGGCCACGTGGGCATCGGTGCGATCCAGCAGCACCCCGGCGGTATCACGCATCAATGTCATGGCCCAGCGTGCAATCACCAAGGCGCCGACAATACCCATCGCAGGGTCCAGCCATACCCATCCCAGATAACGCCCGGCCAACAAAGCGGCAATGGCAAGAATCGATGTCACCGCATCGGCCAGTACATGGATGTAGGCCGAACGCAGGTTGTTGTCATGGCCGTGGCTGTGATCGTGGCCATGATCGTGTTCGTGGTGGTGATGATGGTGATGGCCGCCGGACAGCAACAGCGCACTGACGATATTGACCAGCAGGCCGACCACGGCGATCAGCGTCGCGGTGGCGAACTCGACGTGGGTCGGTTCGAACAGGCGCAGCAGGGACTCAATGCCGATACCGATGGAAATCAACCCAAGGATCAGTGCCGAGGCGAAGCCGCCCAGATCCCCTACCTTGCCGGTGCCGAAACTGAACGCGGCGCTCGCCGCATGGCGACGGGCGTAGGCATAGGCCGCAGCGGCAATCGCCAGGGCGCCAGCATGAGTCGCCATGTGAAAGCCGTCGGCCAACAGCGCCATGGAACCGGTGAGATAACCGGCGGCAATCTCGCCGACCATCATCACCACAGTCAGGGCGACGACCCACAGCGTACGCCGCGCATTGGCATCGTGAGCATCGCCGAGGAAGACATGGCTGTGGCTGCCATCGCTATGTGTATCAGTCATGGGGTTGTCCTATTTCGAATAACGGCGAATGGCAGTGATCAACTCTTCAACGCCCTGGCCCCGTTCGGCATCGGTCAATCCGGGCGCGGCGACATGCTCGCGGGCATGGGCTTCAACGATTTCATCCATCAGGCCATTGATGGCGCCACGGGTCGCGGCGACCAGATGCAGGGTCTTGGCACAATCGTCTTCGCCCTCGATGGCCCGCTCGACAGCCTGGATTTGCCCGGCGATGCGCCTGACTCGCTTGAGCAGTTCGTCCTTGCCAGATGTAAGATGCGACATACCATACCTCCCCTACCTATATGGCGCGCATCTTCACAGAGTTAAAGGCGCGAAGCAATCGCTGAGGTTGCGGATATATGCTTATCACCTAAAGATATTTAAATATTAATTCTTATACCTTTAGAGTCGACATCCAGTTCCGCGCAATGGTTTGCGTCCTTTGATCTGCGACGATCAGGCATTGCGCTCCTCCTTCCTCCCGACTCTCCAGGCACCCGTGATGAAAGGCATTAAAGCGCTGTCGTTTTCCGCTGTTCTCGGTTCCGCCGTTCTACTGAACGCCGTGTTCTCATTGTCGGCTTCGGCCGGGTTACTGGAGAAGGGTCGCAGCAGCGGCCTGACCGCCGGGATCGCCAACGAACAGCCCTATGCCTATATCGGCACCGACGGCAAAATCACCGGCGCCAATATCGAAGTACTGCAGGCGATCCTCACACCTCTGGGCATCAGCAAGATCGACACGCCGATCACCGACTTCGGCTCGCTGGTCCCGGGACTGGCCGCCGGGCGTTTCGATCTCATCGGTGCGGGCCTGTTCATCAACAGTGCCCGCTGCAAAGTGATCGGCTACTCCAACCCTGTGACCCGCTCCGGCGGTGCCTTTATCGTCAAGGCCGGCAACCCCTTGAAGCTGCACAGCCTCAAAGACGTCGCCAGCAACGGCAAGGCGCGCCTGGCGACCCAGCCCGGCAGCAACCAGGTGCAGGAAGCCAAGGACAGCGGCATCGCCACCGCCAACGTGGTGCTGTTCGATAAGGACACCGAAGCCGTTGCCGCGCTGGAAGCCGGGCGCGTCGACGTGGTGTATTTCCCCGATGCCGAGATCATCAGCCTGGTGAAGAAAACCAATAGCCCGACCATCGAACGCGCCCTGCCGTTCGAGCAGATCCCCGATGCCGAAGGCAAGCCGACCTGGAATTACCACGCCTATGGCCTGCCGAAGAACGACCCCGCCTTTATCGCGGCCTTCAATGAACAATTGGCCAAACTGCGCGCGTCCGGTGAGCTGCTGAAGATCCTGCAAAAGTACGGCTACACCGAGAATGAGCTGCCTGCCGCAGATATCACCGCCGAGCAGCGTTGCGCGCGCTGAGATTGGGTAGCTTTTGTGTGGGACCGGCTTAAGCCGGGAAAACGAGAGGGCTGGCGCAAGAAATGTAGCGATCCTGCCTGCCCCTTCCCGGCTAAAGCCGATCCCACATCGGATCTGTGTTTATTGCGCGATCGCGCGCTGTCATCTGCATCTACCACATGCCTTAACCCACACGAGTACAGGCCATGTTCTTCGATTCTCCGGCCATGGATACGGCCCGCTTCATCGCCAGTCAACTGGCGAGCGGTGCCTGGGTCACGCTGAAGATCACCTTCTTCGCCGAACTGATTGTCTTGCTGCTGTCCTTTGTCATCGCCCTGATGCGCCTGTCGCCCTGGCGTGTGCTGCGCTGGGCGGCGACGCTGTATGTCGAGGTACTACGGGGGATTTCGGCGCTGGTCCTGCTGTTCTACCTGTTCTTCATTCTGCCGTTGTTCGGTATCAGCCTGTCGCCCATGACCACCGGGATACTCGGCCTTGGCCTGACATTTTCGGCTTACGGTTCGGAAATCGTCCGCTCGGCGCTGGTCAACGTCAGCCTTGGCCAGCGCGATGCCGTGCGCGCCCTGGACTTCAGCCCGCTGACCGCTCTGCGCCGGATCATCCTGCCCCAGGCCTTGCCGTTCATGCTGCCACCTTTGGGTAACCAGTTGGTGGAGCTGATGAAAACCACCTCGCTGGTATCACTGATTACCCTCACCGACTTGACCTTCTCCGGCGCGCAACTGGTGACTACCTTGGGCCAGCAGAGCCTGATCTGGAGCATCGTGCTGCTCTGCTACTTCGTCATGGCCTGGCCGCTGAGCTGGGCGGTACGCCGCTACGAGCAGCACATCAGCGCCTGGCGCCGTGCCGGGAGCAGTTCATGAATTTCGACTTCGCCTTTGCCTGGTCGATCGTGCCAGAGCTGCTGCAGGGCCTGCTGGTGACGGTACAAGTCGTACTGCTCGGCTTTGTCCTGGCGGTGCTGGTCGGCTTGCTGCTGGCCCTTGCGCAACGTGCGCCTGGCAAGCTGCTGCCAAGGTTGTGCCGCGCCTACCTGAGCTTCTTTCGCAATACGCCTTTGATGGTGCAACTCTACGTATTGTTCTTCGCCCTGCCTCTGGCCGGTCTCACCCTGCCCGCCTTCAGCACCGGGATCATCGGCCTGGGCCTGTATTACGGTGCTTACATCGCCGAAGCCTTTCGCGGCGCCATCGACGGTGTGCCTGCCGGGCAATGGCAGGCCGCCCGGGCGCTGGACTTGGACAGCGCTACCACCTGGCGAAGGATTATCCTGCCGCAGACCGTCAAACCCATGCTGCCCATCCTGGGCAACTACCTGATCGGCATGTTCAAGGAGACGCCGCTGCTGGCGGTGATCACCATTCCCGAGCTGTTTCAGGCGGCCAAACAGGTGGCAGGCATGACCTACCGCTACAACGAGCCCTACACCCTGATGGCACTGATGTTCCTGCTGATCAGCGTGCCGACATCCCTATTCTTCAACTATCTGGAACGCCGCCGTCATGTCTGACTTCCAACCCATCCCCCGCATGGCACCCGCACAGATCCAGTTGCATCAAGTGGTCAAGGATTTTGGCTCGACGCGGGTCATCGATCATCTGGATCTGAGCATTCCCCAAGGCCAGAAAGTCGCACTGATAGGCCCTAGCGGCTCAGGAAAGTCGACGGTCCTGCGTCTGATCAAGGGTCTGGAAAGCTATCAGCACGGCAGCATCGAAGTGGCGGGCGACCCGGTCCTGGCACCTAAAAGCCGCTGGCGCTGGCCCGGCGCGAACAAGCCCGCCGTGGTGCATCGGGTCGGCATGGTCTTTCAGCAGTTCAACCTGTTTCCGCACCTGACCGTACGGGAAAACATCACCGAAGCACCGCTTCAGGTCTTACAGGTGAGCCATGAAGAAGCCCAGGACCGCGCCGCCCACTATCTGGGGTTGGTCGGCCTGGCACACAAGGCCGATGTCTACCCCAGCCAGTTATCCGGCGGCCAGCAACAGCGTGTGGCCATTGCCCGCGCCCTGGCCATGCGTCCGCAAGTCATGCTGTTCGATGAAGTCACCTCGGCTCTCGACCCGGAACTGGTCGGCGAAGTGCTGGCGGTAATCCGCGCCATCGCCCACGAGCAGCAGATGACCATGCTGCTGGTCACTCACGAAATGAAATTCGCCCAGGATATCGCCGACCGCGTGCTGTTCATGGAAGGTGGACGCATCGTTGCCGACGGTTCTGCCGAACAGATCCTGCTCAATCCGGATAACGAGCGCACCCGGCGGTTTCTCAATCGAGTCGAGCAGCGTTGAGCGAGGAAAGGCACCCGGCCAACGAAATATAAAATATATGAATTTATAATTTTTATAAAATACATTTAATTCATAATTAACTTATTCCAAAAAAGACTTTCACTCCGGTTTTTTATAGAGATATGTTCACTCCATAGAGACCGACCCCATGCCTGGCGGAGGCCGTAAACCACGACCACCAGGAGCACGTCTTCATGAGTTCACGTCTGCACCAGAGCGCCACCCTCGGCGACCTTACCCTGCCCAATCGCATCATCATGGCCCCCCTGGGCCGCGCCCGTTCCGACCACGACAACCGCCAACCCCTGCCCCGCGTCAGCACTTACTACCGTCAGCGGGCCAGTGCCGGGCTGATCATTTCCGAAGCCACGCACGTATCCGCCGAAAGCGTAAGCCGACCCGGTGGCTCGGCCATCCATGACGACGCTCAGGTCGAAGCCTGGAAGCCGGTCACGGCAGCGGTTCATCGCGCAGACGGGCGAATCTTCCAGCAGCTGTTCCATCTCGGGCGCAAGGCGCATTCCTCACGCCTGCCCGACAACGCCCTGCCCATCGCGCCTTCGGCCATTGCCGCGGTAGGTGAAGTGCCGACCACTGACGGCCTGCAACCCTTTCCTGTACCGCGCGCCCTGGCCCGGGATGAAATCGCTCAGCGGGTCAACGATTTCCGCCTGGCTGCACGCAACTCAGGTCGGGCGGGTTTTGACGGCGTGGAAATCCATGGCGCCAACGGCTACCTGATCGACCAGTTCCTGCGCGATGGCAGCAATCATCGCGATGACGACTACGGCGGCCCGGTGGAGAACCGCGCACGCTTTCTGCTGGAGATCGTCGACGGCGCGATTGCCGAGTTCGGTGCCGGTCGGGTCGGCGTGCGGATCTCACCGCATTTCGCCGTGGATGGCATCAGTGATAGCGATCCCGCTGCGCTCTATAGCCATGTAGCCCGGGAATTGCAGGCGCGAGGGATCGCCTACCTGCACCTCATCGAGCCGGATGCCATCGCTGCGCAAAAGCGCCTGGCGCCAACGCTGCGCGAGCTGTTCAAGGGCGCGCTGATACTGGCCGGCGAATTTGATCAGCACAGCGCGCAACAGGCTATCGAGCAAGGCCGGGCCGACTTCGTCGCTTTTGGTCGCTTGTTCATCGCCAACCCGGATCTGGTCGAGCGTTTCCGCCAGCGGACCGCGCTCAATACCCCCGATGAGGCGAGTTTCTACGTCGGCGGTGATCAGAGCTATATCGACTATCCGTTTTTGCAGGACGTGCGCAGCAAACACCCTGTATCGGCCTGAAGCCGGCGCCTACGGGCTCTGTGTCTGCTGTGCCATCAGGGCCACGACGCCATCTTCTGTAAAAACATCCAACCTCAAAGGACATGAATCATGAGCAAACGTCAGCTGCATTTCGGCGCCATCCTCACCGGCGTCGGCACCGACCAGCAGGAATGGCTGCACCCGGAAATCCCTGGTGACGCCAGCATCGATATCGACTGGTACAAGCAACAGGCGCGAGCCGCCGAAGCCGCCCGGTTCGACTTCGTGTTTATCGTCGACAGCCCCTACATCACCCCGGATTCGGCGCCGCACTTCCTCAATCGCCTGGAGCCCCTGACCCTGCTCTCGGCCCTGGCCGGGGCGACGGACAAGATCGGCCTGGTGGCGACCTTGACCACCTCCTATACCGAGCCCTTCAACGTTGCCCGCCAGTTCGCGTCCCTGGACCAGATCAGCCATGGTCGTGCGGGCTGGAACGTGGTCACCACCGGGCTGGAAGGCGCAGCGGGCAACTTCGGCCGCGAACAACATATCGACCATGGCGAGCGTTATCGACGGGCCCTGGAACATGTGCAGGTGGTACAAGGCTTGTGGGACAGTTACGAGGACGATGCTTTCCCTCGGGACAAGGCGCACCAGCGCTTTATCGACCCGAGCAAGCAGCATCGCCTGAATCATCGTGGCGAATTCTTCTCGGTCACCGGACCGCTGAATATCTCCCGTTCAACCCAGGGTCAGCCGGTGATTTTCCAGGCCGGGGTTTCCGAATCCGGGCGCAGCCTGGCGGCCAATATCGCCGAAGGGATTTTCGCAGGCGTCGATAACTTCGAGGATGCCAAGGAGTACTACGCCGATATCAAGCAACGCACCGCCCAGGCCGGACGCGACCCGGCGCAGGTACTGCTGTTCCCTGGCATCAGCCCGATCATCGCCGACACCGATGAACAGGCACTGGAAATCCAGCGCGCTCGCGATGGCGAGATCGATCTGGGCAAAGCCCTGGTCCAGTTGGGCCGCCCGTTCAACTACCACGACTTCAAGCAGTACGAACTGGACGCGCCGTTCCCTGAACTGGGCGATCTGGGTAGTAATGGCTATCGCGGCCATGCCGAGCGCATCAAGCGCGTCGCCAAAGAAAAAAACCTGAGTCTGCGCGAAACCGCCCTGCGCTTTGCCCGGCCATTTACCGGCTTTGCCGGCTCGCCCCTGACCGTGGCCAACGAGATCGAGCGCTGGTTTACCGAAGGCGCGGTGGACGGCTTCAATATTCGTATCGGTGCGCCCAGCGAATTCGCCCGCTTCACCGATGAAGTCCTGCCGATCCTGCGCGAGCGCGGGCTGTTCCGCAGTGAATACGAAGCCAGCACCCTGCGCGGTCATCTGGGCATCGACGTTCCGCAGAACCGTCATAGCGTGCAGACGCCATTGGCCGCCAGCGCCTGACATCGCCGCTGCCCCTTGATCGGGGCAGCACCTTCTCAACCATCACCAGACTTTGCCAGCTGTACCCGGACCAAGGGCCAGTGCCAGTTTTAATGGACTATTGCCGACATGCCCGACACTTTGACTCCTGCTGCAAGCAAGCCTTTTCCCATTTCTGCCTTGACCACCTCGCTGCTGTTGGCCGCCGCCTCGCCCTTCGCCGTGGCCGCCACCGATGACACGCATCTGGATACCGTCACCGTAATTTCCACTGGCGTGCGCGGGCAACAGCGCACCGTGGCCGACAGCCCGGCGCCCATCGACGTGATCAACAGCGACCAATTGCTCAAGACCGGCCGCGCCGAGTTGTCCGAGGCGATCTCCAAGCTGCTGCCGTCGTTCAATTTCGGTACCAATATCGCCGGCTACAACTCCGTAACCCGCCCCCTGAGCAACCGCAGCCTCGGCCCGGCCTACACATTGGTACTGGTCAACGGCAAACGGCGGCACAACGGCGCCACCGGCCAGCGCGGCTCTATCGATAACAGCGGCGCCAATGCCGTGGATATCGACCTGATCCCGGTCAGCGCCGTGGACCATATCGAAGTGCTGAAGGACAGCGCCGCCGCCCAGTACGGCTCGGACGCCGTAGCCGGGGTGATCAATATCATCCTCAAGTCTGGCAGTTCCGGCGGCCATCTGGAAAGCACCTACGGCAAGCTGTTTTCCGGCCAGGGCGAGAGCATCAAGGTGGCCGGTGACGAAGGCTTCAAACTGGGCGAAAGCGGCTACTTTCACTTGGCTGCCGATGCCCGCAAGCGCGGTGACGCCTCGTGGAACGGCAAGGCCGACAGCAGCGTCAAGGCCTTCAGGGACCCGGTCAAGGAAGCGGCCTGGGACCGGGTGGCGATCAAGAATGGCGACCCTGATCTCAAGGCCTTCAACCTGGCCTACAACGCCGAACTGCCCCTGGAAAATCTGACCCTGTACTCCTTCTCCACCTACGGCGAGCGCGATGCCGAGGCCGCCAACTATTTCCGCCTGCCCACCGGCACGGCAGCGGTGCCCGAAGTCTTCCCTGACGGGTATTACCCGCTGAATAACATCAAAGACCGTGACTATCAGTTCCTGTTTGGCGGCAAGGGCGAAGCAGCCGACTGGAACTGGGACCTGAGCACCACCTACGGACGCAACAACGTCCATCACTCCAGCGACCTGAATATCAACCCGTCCCTCGGCACGGCATCGCCGACCAAATTCGACAACCTGGCGACCTTTCGCTTTGAGCAGTGGGTCAACAACCTCGACTTCACCCGCCGCTACGACAGCCTGTTCAACCTGACGTCACCGGTGCAGGTGTCGGCCGGGGTCGAACATCGCTGGGAGCATTTCAGCACCTTTGCCGGCGAGCGCGAGGCTTATATCACCGGCAGCTATCCGGCGGCGTCCGGCGCCCAGGCAGCAGTAACCATTCGCCCGGAAGATGAAGTCAGCCTGATCCGCAATAATTATGCGGGCTATCTGGATCTGGGCTTTGACCTGACCGAACGCTGGTTCCTCGACGTTGCCGGGCGGGTCGAGCACTACGACGATGATTCCGGCAATACCTTCGGCCTGAAAGTGAACTCGCGCTATGAACTGACCGACAGCGTCGCCGTGCGCGGCACCGTTGGTACCGGCTTCCGCGCACCGTCCCTGACCCAGATCGGCTACACCGTGGCGGATAACCGGGTCGCCACCGACGTCAACGGTAACGTGGTCCCGGCCGTTACCCGCCTGACACCCTCCGGCAGCAACCTGGCCAAGGCGCTGGGCGGCGATGACCTCAAGCCGGAGAAGTCGCGCAACGCCGGGCTGGGCCTGACCTGGCAACCGGCACCGCGCACCAGTGTCACCGCCGACGCCTACCTGATCGATATCGACGACCGCATCGCCCTGACCAGCAATATCTACGACCAGGGCAATGGCGTGATCAACGACATCCTGCGTGCCCAGGGCGTGCCCACCGGCACCTGGGTCAACTACTACACCAACGCCTTCGATACCCGTACCCGTGGCCTCGACATCGTCGCCGACCACAGCACACCGCTGGATACCTGGGGCGATGTGCGCTGGAGCCTGGGTTTCAACTGGAACAAGACCACCATCGAAGGCGTACGGGATACGCCATCATCTCTGAGCAATTCCGGCGTGGTACTGGTCGGGCGTGACCGTGAAGGCGATCTCACCGAAGCTTCGCCCAAGACCAAGTGGATTCTCGGCGCCAACTGGAAGCTCGACGACCTGGCAGTGAACCTGCAGACCAGCCGCTACGGCGCGGTCAAGACCCTGGCGGTCAACCCCACGGGCGATCGCAGCTTTGGTGCCAAATGGATCACTGACCTGGACATCAGCTACACCTTCGTCGACCACCTGACCGTCAGCCTCGGCGGCACCAACATCTTCGATGTGCGCCCGGACAAGCACGCGGTGTACAGCAACCTCGGTCTGGCGCCGTACGGCAACCCGCCGTTTTATCCAGGCGGCGGTTACTGGTATACGAAGATTGCCTATGACTTTTAACAGCTACGGATGATCCGCCTTCAAAAACTCCAGCAGATCGGCAATCTTGTCGTCATCGCTGATGCCCCAGTAACTCATGCGCGTGCCGGGCACCACGGAGCTTGGGTCCTTGATAAAGGCCGGGAGGGTGTCAGCGCCCCAGACAATGCCCGAAGCCTTCATTGCCGGCGTGTAGTTGTAGTCTGCGGTGCTCCCGGCCTTGCGCCCGAACAGCCCATTCAATTCCGGCCCGAACGCCCCACGGGCTTCGGGGCCGACCTTGTGGCAGCGATTGCAGATGCGCATGTAGGTTGCCTTGCCCGCTTCAAAATCAGCGGCATCACAGGTGACGGTCAAGGCGGCCAGGGCCAGGGCGAACAGGGCCGTGGTTTTCATCATGGGTATTCTCGATCAAACCTGCAAACCGCTGATGATGACAGCTGCGACGCATAAATTCATTGACTCACGCCAATCTCGCAGGAAGTCCCGCCCCGTCTGCGACTCCGCGCGATCGCGTAGCGAAGACCTGGCAGGGGGCGGGAGCAAATCTGGTGCGAATTCATTCGCGAATAGGCCGCAATCGCCAGCAAGCCGGCTCCTGCGCGACCCCGCTGCGGCTCAGCTTTCCTGCTGCCCAAACACCTGAGAAGGCCGTCGCAACAAAGGATCGAACGGGTTGATCCGCGAGCCGATGGCAACGGCCTCGCGTTTGAGCATGTCCACCATGGTGGGCATGCGCTCGGGGTTGAGGCGGTCGCTGATGGTGGCCACGCTCAGGGCGGCCACGGCGCGACCTTCGCGGTCAAGAATCGGCACCGCCAGACCGGCCATACCCGGCAGCACATTGGTATTGCGCGCGGCGTAACCCAGCCGCCGGACGCTATCGACTTCCGAGCGCAGTAATACCTCGTCGTACAGGTGGAAATCCCGCAGGCGCGGCAGGTTGTAGTGGATCACCGTCTCGCGCTCGTCCTCGGGCAGGAACGCCAGGATCGCCAGACTGCCCTGCCCAACGCCCAAGGCCACGCGCCCGCCGATATCGCCAGTAAAAGTGCGGATCGGATAAGGGCCTTCACTGCGATCCAGGCAGATCGCGTCGAAACCACTGCGCGCCAGCAGAAACAGCGAGTCGCCCAAAGAAGCCGACAGACGCAATAGACTCGGCCGCGCCAATTCCCGCAGGTTACCAACCTTGCCCGCGTTGGCCGCCAGGGCAAAGAACTCCAGGCTCAGGCGATAGCGCTTGCTGCGCTGATCCTGCTCGACCATGCCTTCTTCCATCAGGCTGCGCAGCAAACGATGGGTGGTGGGCTGGGAGAGGCCGACCTGCTGGGCCAGTTGCGTGACACGTTCGCCCTCACCACTGCCACTACCGAGGCTGCGCAATACCGCGAACAGGCGGGAGACTGCACCAACGCCGACTTCTTTTACTTCTTCATTCCGATCAGTGGAATTCATATTTATCTTTTAAACCTTTTAATTCACTCATCGAATGAAACTGAAAATACTCGTTGATTCAGTGAAATTCCCTCTTTCGCGCATCCTAGCCTTCGTCCTACTCTGCGTCCACAGGGGCGATTTGAACAATCATCGGCAGCCAGCAAAGACTGAGCGCCAACGTCCAAAGCGGTAAGTCATTTCGCATCTGCCCATAACAAACGCACGCCTTTGCCGTGCACGAAAAAAGGTGGAACGCAGCTATGGCTTTTCTGCAACTCGAACGTCTGGGCAAGCGCTACGGCGCAATCGACGCCGTGGTCGCCACTGACCTGGCCGTGGACAAAGGCGAATTCGTTTCCCTGCTCGGCCCCTCCGGCTGCGGCAAGACCACCACCCTGCAAATGATCGCCGGCTTCGTCGAAGTCAGCAGCGGTCGCATCCTGCTCGATGGCCGCGACATCACCCACGCCAAACCCGCCAGCCGCGGTCTGGGTGTGGTGTTCCAGAGCTACGCGCTGTTCCCCCACATGACCGTGGCCGACAACGTCGCCTTCGGTCTGCGCATGCGTAAAGTCAGCCCCGCTGATATCCAGCAGCGCGTGGCTCGTGTACTGAAACTGGTGCGCCTGGACATGCATGCCACCCGCTACCCCCGTGAACTGTCCGGCGGTCAGCGTCAGCGCGTGGCGTTGGCCCGGGCCCTGGTGATCGAGCCGCCGGTACTGCTGCTCGACGAGCCGCTGTCCAACCTTGACGCCAACCTGCGCGAAGAAATGCAGTTCGAGATTCGCCGCATTCAGCGCGAAGTCGGCATCACCACCTTGATGGTGACCCACGATCAGGCCGAAGCCCTGTCCATCAGTGACCGGGTAGTGGTCATGCAGGCCGGGCGCATCACTCAGATCGACGCACCCTATGACCTCTACGAACATCCGCGCACCGAGTTCATCTCCGGCTTCGTCGGCAAGGCCAATCTGTTACAGGGCGACCACGACAGCGATGGCCGTGCCCAGGTTCGCCAGACACAAGGTAATGGCACCCTGACCCTGAGCCTGCGCCCGGAGAAAATCGATCTGGTGCCAGCGGGCGAAGGTCGTTTGCAGGGCAAGGTATTGACCCGTTATTTCCTCGGCAGCCAATGGCTGTATCGCATCGACACGCTGATCGGTGAAGTCACCGTAGTGCGCCGCAACAATGGTGATGCCCCTCTGGCCGAAGGCATCGCCGTCGGTCTGGACTGGCCTGCGCAGTTGTTGCGTGTGCTGGCTGCCGATGAGGTCCGGCCATGAGCATGCTCAGTGCAATGCGCCGGGGCGGGCGAGGTTATCTGCTGTCGGCACCGGCGCTGATCCTGTTCGTCAGTCTGTTGGTGGTGCCATTGGTGCT
This sequence comes from Pseudomonas sp. Pseusp88, assembly GCF_047303955.1. Taxonomy (NCBI): domain Bacteria; kingdom Pseudomonadati; phylum Pseudomonadota; class Gammaproteobacteria; order Pseudomonadales; family Pseudomonadaceae; genus Pseudomonas; species Pseudomonas sp. Pseusp88. The sequence continues at coordinate 67,440 of NZ_JBGLYM010000014.1, forward strand.
GACCCTGATCCTGTCGTTCAACGTGTTCGACTACGACACCGGGGTCAAGGACGGTGCCTACACCCTGGCCAACTACCTGGCCGTGGTCAGCGACTCCTACTTCTACGAGATTTTCTTCCGCACCTTCTGGATCAGCGCGTTGGTCACCCTGCTCTGCGTGGTGATCGGCGTTCCCGAGGCCTACATTCTCAGCCGCATGGGCACGCCCTGGCGCTCGATCTTCCTGATCCTGATCCTCACTCCGTTGCTGATTTCGGTGGTAGTGCGGGCCTTTGGCTGGAGCCTGCTGCTTGGCGCCGACGGCCTGATCAATCAGGCGATCCAGGCCCTGGGCGGCAATCCGGTGAAGCTGTTGTATACGCCGTTCGCCGTGGTGCTGGCGCTGGTCCACGTGATGCTGCCATTCATGATCATTCCGGTGTGGACCTCGCTGCAGAAACTCGACCCTGCCGCCGAACAGGCCGCGCTGTCCCTCGGTGCCAGTCAGGCCAGGGTGATGCGCAGTGTGGTGCTGCCCCAGGTCATGCCCGGTGTGCTGTCCGGCACATTGATCGTGTTCGGCCTGTCGGCCAGCTCCTTCGCCATCCCCGGCCTGCTCGGCGGGCGACGGCTGAAGATGGTCGCCACCGTGGTCTACGACCAGTACCTCTCCGAACTGAACTGGCCCATGGGCGCGGCGATTGCCGTGGCCCTGCTGCTGATCAACCTGCTGGTCATGTTGTCGTGGAACCGCATGGTCGAAGGCCGCTACAAAAAGACCCTGGGGGAATGAACATGTCGAGAAACGGCCCTCTGGCCCTGTCCTTTCACGCCCTGGTAGTGGTGTTCATGATGGCGCCGCTGGTGGTGGTCTGCCTGGTTGCCTTCACTCCGGAAAACACCCTGAGCCTGCCGACTGCGGGGTTCTCTCTGCGCTGGTTCAAGGCGGTGTTCGAACGCGCCGACTTCATCACCGCGTTCTATAACAGCCTGACCCTGGCCTTTGTTTCGGCGAGCCTGGCGACCCTGATCGCGGTACCCGCGGCCCTGGCCATCACCCGGTACAAGTTCCCCGGCCGCGACTTTCTCAACGGCCTGTTTCTGTCGCCGATCATCATTCCCCACCTGGTACTGGGCGTCGCCCTGCTGCGCCTGTTCGCCTTGATGGGGGTCAATGGCAGTTTTGCCTGGCTGATGCTGGCCCACGTAGTGATCATCGTGCCCTACGTGCTGCGTCTGGTGATTGCCGCCGCCATCGGCATCGACCGCAGCGCCGAGCAGGCGGCCGAGTCCCTGGGCGCCAGCCGCTTTACCCTGTTTCGCCTGATCACCCTGCCAATGATCCTGCCAGGCGTAGCCGGAGGCTGGCTGCTGGCGTTCATCAACAGCTTCGATGAGGTGACCCTGTCGATCTTCGTCACCTCCCCCGCGACCCAGACCCTGCCGGTGCGCATGTATGTGTACGCCACCGAATCCATTGACCCGATGATGGCCGCCGTCTCGGCACTGGTCATCGCCCTGACCGCCGCCGCGATGATCCTGCTCGACCGTATCTACGGGCTCGACCGCGTGCTGGTCGGCAAACATTAAGGAAGGCTCATGGCCCTGTTCAAACGTCTGGTCGAACACGACCGCCCGGCCCTGGCCTTCACCCTCGATGGTCAGCCCGCCAGCGGTTTGCTCGGCGACACTCTGCTGACCGCCGTGCTGACTGCCGAAGAGCACCTGCGCGGCAGCGATTTCAGCGCTCAACCGCGCGCCGGTTTCTGCCTGATGGGCGCCTGCCAGGACTGCTGGGTACGCCTGGCCGATGGCTCGCGGGTAAGGGCCTGCTCAACGCTGCTGGAAGCGGGGCAGGAAGTGAGTCGGGAGCCGGGGAGATGCTTATGACCGCGCACGTACAAAGCCATTGCAGGAGCGAATTCATTCGCGAATGCAGTATTTCAGAGCGCAGATATGCATTGGATGTACCCGCCTCTTCGCGAATGAATTCGCTCCCACAAATTTCCCCCTCGCAGAACTCGCTCCCGAAAAACAACCGTCTTAATTTCCAGAGTAATAGGCAGTGTGATGAATAAGCCCCAGGTCGTAATAGTTGGCGCAGGCCCTGCCGGCATCACCGCCGCCCGGACCCTGCTCGACCATGGCATACGCCCCTGCCTGATCGACGAAGGCCTGCGCGGTGGCGGGCAGATCTATCGGCGCCAGCCGCAGAACTTCAAGCGCGCGCCCAAGGACCTGTATGGCTTCGAAGCCGCCAAGGCCGTGACCTTGCACAATACCCTCGACCAACTGGCTGAACAGATCGACTACCGCCCCCAGACCCTGGTCTGGAACGCCGAAGACAATCGCCTGGATACTTTGCGTGACAAGCGCGCCGGGCAGGTCGAGTTCTCCCGTCTGATCGTTGCCAGCGGTGCCACCGACCGCGTTCTGCCAGTGCCAGGCTGGACCTTGCCCGGCGTCTATAGCCTCGGTGCCGCGCAGATCGCCCTGAAATACCAGGGCTGCGCCATCGGCCAGGACGTGGTGTTCGCCGGCAGCGGGCCGTTGCTTTATCTGGTCGCCTATCAGTATGCCAAGGCCGGGGCCAAGGTCCGCGCCGTGCTCGACAGTTCGCCCTTCAGCGCTCAGTGCCGCGCCCTGCCCGCGTTGCTAGGGCAACCGACTACCCTGGCCAAGGGCATCTATTACCGCAGCTGGCTTACCGCCCACGGCATTCCTGTGCATCAGGGCGCCGATCTGCTGTGTATCGATGGTGAGCGCCGGGTCAGTCGGGTGTCCTGGCGGCAGAACGGCCAGGAAAAGCACCTGGCCTGCGACGCCGTGGCCTTCGCCCATGCTTTGCGCAGCGAAACCCAACTGGCCGATCTGCTCGGCTGTGATTTCAGCTGGAATCCACTGAACCGCGCCTGGCTGCCTGAGCGCGACGCCGGGGGCCGAAGCAGCGTCAGCAATGTCTACCTGGCCGGTGACGGTGCAGGAATCATGGGCGCCGATGCCGCACAAATGGCCGGTGAACTGGCGGCCCTGAGCCTGTTGGCTGACGAAGGCCATGCCATCGACCGCACCCGCAGCGAGGATCTACAACAGCAGCTGGCGCGGATCAGCCGCTTCCGTCAGGGCCTGGAAACCGCCTTCCCCTTCCCGGAAGACTGGGCCCTCAACACCCCGGACAACACCCTGATCTGTCGCTGCGAGGAAATCAGTGCCGGGCAGATTCGGGCCACGGTCGATAACGGCCATTGGGAAATCAACCGGGTCAAGGCCATGTGCCGGGTCGGCATGGGCCGTTGCCAGGGACGCATGTGCGGTTCGGCGGCGGCGGAAATAGTTGCGCAACGCTGCACCCTGCCGGTGCAAAGCGTCGGCCGCCTGCGCGCCCAGGCGCCGATCAAGCCCCTGCCATTCGGGCTGGAGACTGAACAATGAGCGGTTTGATCAAGGTCGATGCCGTGGTCATGGGCGGCGGTATCGTCGGCAGCTCTGCTGCCTTGGCTCTGGCCCTCAAGGGCCAGCGCGTGGTCCTGCTGGAGCGGGATTTCTGCGGCTCCCATTCCAGCGGCGTCAACTACGGCGGCGTGCGCCGTCAAGGCCGTCCCCTGTCGCAACTGCCGCTGTCGCAGCGTGCCCACGCTATCTGGGGCAGATTGCGCGAGCTGATCGGCGTCGACGGCGAATACCTGCGCTCCGGCCATCTGAAACTGGCCCGCAGCGAAACCGACATGAACGCTCTGCGTGCCTACGCCGAGGCCAGTCAGGGCTTTGGTCTGGACCTGCAGCTGCTTGATCGCGAGCAACTGCGCGCACGTTTTCCCTGGGCCGGTGATGTGGCGGTCGGGGCTTCTTTATGTGCTGACGACGGCCACGCCAACCCGCGCCTGGTATCGCCGGCCTTTGCACAGGCAGCGAAACGGGCGGGTGCGCAGGTTTTCGAACAGGCCGAAGTGGTTGAGGTGGAGCACGATGGCCAGGCATTCCTGATTCGTACCGCCTCGGGCCTGCAGCTGCGCACACCCTGGCTGCTGAACTGCGCCGGGGCGTGGGCGGCGAAGCTGGCTGCGCAATTCGGCGAACCGGTGCCGATGCGCTCCGGCCACCCGGCCATGCTGGTCACTGAGCCGTTGCCGATGTTCATGGACGTCAGCACCGGCGTCGAAGGTGGCGGCATTTATGCCCGACAAGTGGCCCGAGGCAACTGCGTGCTCGGCGGTGGCCAGGGCTTTGCCCTCGACCCGGCCCGGGCCCGCCCCGGTCAGGCGGCGGTGTTGGAGATTCTGCGTAACGCCGTCGAACTCTATCCGCCCCTGGCCGGGGCCCAGGCCATCCGCACCTGGAGCGGCACCGAAGGCTACCTGCCCGACCGCGAACCGGTGCTCGGCCCAAGCCTCAAGCAACCCGGCCTGCTCCACGGTTTCGGCTTTGCCGGCTCCGGTTTCCAGATCGGTCCGGCCGCAGGTGAAGCTCTGGCCGAGTGGGTCTGCGCCGGTCAATCAGTCATCAACCTGGATGCCTTTTCCATCGGGCGCTTTCAACCTGCGCCTGTAGCTGAATCGCCATCCGTCTTACCCCATAACGTCATCCCATTGCACAGAGGAAGGTCGTCAACATGAAAAACATGCAACGCATCGCACTCACAGGCCTGTCATGCCTGCCCCTGGCCGCCCTGCTCGCATCCGCTCCCGCAGTGGCCGAACCGACGCTTTACCTGGGCATGAACGGCGGCACCATGGAGCGCCTGTACGCTGACCAGATCCTGCCGGCCTTCGAAAAGGCCAACAACGTCAAGGTGGTGATCGTGCCCGGCACCTCCTCGGACATCCTGGCCAAGGTCCAGGCCAACAAGGACAACCCGCAGATGCACGTCATTTTCCTTGATGACGGCATCATGTACCGGGCCATCTCCATGGGCCTGTGCGACAAGCTGCAAGACAGCGCGCCGCTTGCCGACATCCCGGCCAAGGGCAAGATCAAGGACCAGGCCGTCGCCGTGAACCTGGGCGTTACCGGCCTGGCCTACAACACCAAGATGTTCAAGGAAAACGGCTGGAGCGCGCCGACCTCCTGGATGGACATGGCCGACAAGCGCTACAAGGAAAAACTGGTGTTCCAGTCGATGTCGTCCTCGACCTTCGGCCTTCACGGTTTCCTGATGTTCAACCGTATTCAGGGCGGCAGCGAAACCAACGTCGAACCGGGCTTCAAGGCCTGGCCAAAAACCATCGGCCCCAACGTGCTGGAATACATCGCCAGCTCAGCGAAGATCTCCGAGATGGTCCAGACCGGCGAAGCCGCAATCTTCCCCCTGACCCCGACCGGCGTCACCGCCCTCAAACTCAAGGGCATCCCGGTGGAATACGCACCACCGAAAGAAGGCGCCGTGGTGCTCAACGTCGCCGAATGCGTGATCGCCAAGAACGACCAGCCGGAACTGGCACAAAAACTCGCCGCATTCCTCCTTACCCCGGAAGCTCAGGCCCCTGCGCTTGAACTCGGCGACCAGATCCCCTCCAACCCGAAAACCCCCACCACCGACCGTACTCGCGGCCAGGTTGAGGCAATGAACAGGTACCTGGAAACAGCGGTGACCATTGATTGGGATCAGGTCAACCAGTTGCGGCCGGAGTGGAATGCGCGGTGGAACAAGACGATTGAGCGGTAGTAGCTAGATATAGGAGTCCGTAGGACCGGCGCCATTGTTATCAACAACGCAAAGTCTACGGACTAACCAAAAACCTGTGGGAGCGAATTCATTCGCGAAAGCCGGATTTCAGACGCTACTAATGCGTCGGATGTACTGGCCCATTCGCGAATGAATTCGCTCCCACCAGATTTGCTCCTGTCCCCTGTCAAGCGCTCGTCTACAGTGCCTGGCGCCCCCTCTGCGTCCGAATCACTTCCAACACATCCACCCCATCACGCAGTAGCAGATACGCCGCATTGGCGAAACGTGGCAGATCGCGGTCGCAGGTATTGCTGAGGCTCAGGCAGGTCACGCTTTCGAGCAGGTCGGTGGCGACCTGAATGCGCTGGGTAGCGTAGTCGTGGAGGTCCTGGGGATCGGCGTGGGTGTCGATATACAGAGAAGGTGTGGCGCTGGTGAGGGCGGTGAGCGGGATATAGCGATTCATATGCATAATTGCGGTTCTCATGAGTTCAAGAACCGCCACCATCGTGACCAAACGATGGGTGGCGGACTGTGCACAGGTTGGTCAACCGGAGAACACGCAGCCGGCACGCCCGAAGGCGTCCCATACACAGCCGCCATGAAGCATGCCGACATCGAAGATGCCTGCCTTTCAAGGAGACGCATACGCGTGTTCTGACGGGTGACCAAACCCGGTCGCTGATTTTGCAGCGACGGCGCGAACTATAGGGATGCAGGTTGGACGACGCAAGCCTGCAAGCAGAAAACCCACTCGGTAGGAGCAAACTTGTTCGCGAGGCGATGTGTCTGACTCTGCGCGTAAGAAAAGCTCGCCAACAAGTTGGCTCCTACCTGATATTGGCCGCTGCATAAATTTTGTAGGACTTTTCCTTTTTTCTCCAGATTCAGCACTCATAGACATATTTACATACGCAACATTGCTGCATGGCAGAGAAAATATTAAACCTTGTCAAACACTCACTCGAATACTCGATGAATATGATAAGAGCCCATAATTACGCAATACTTTATTTTGAAAATCACCGATATGTAGACCTGACAAAACCCAACTCGCTAGCAGCAAAATTTATTGCAGAGCGGCTTGCTCGTGGAGACGACAGTTCGGATCCAGATGATCCGTCGGATGTACCGGCCTCTTCGCGGGCAAGCCTCGCTCCCACAGGGGGTGGCGGCGATTCAGGGAGCTAATTAAACACGATCAAAATATATTGATTGGATAATCAACAATCACCCGATACTCATCGATATTGTGGTCCACGGTTTTATAACCCTCGCCGCCTCTATTGGTCGCCCAGCGCAAACGCACGCCGAGGTTTTTCGCCGGGCCGCCCTGTACAACGTATTTGAGATCGACATCGCGTTCCCAGTGTTTGGCGTCGCTGCCGTCGGCGTTGTAGTAATAGTTGTAACCGGAGTCAGCGGCGTTGCTGGCGTTGCTCAAGTCCATGGTGCCGCGGGTGTAGGACACTGCCGAAGTCAGGCCGGGCATGTTCCAACCGGCGAAGTCATAGCCGTATTGCAGTTTCCAGGATTTCTCGCCGGGGGCGTTGAAGTCGGAGTATTGCTGGGAGTTATCCAGGTAGATGCTGTCGCCGTCCTGAATGTAGTCGAACGGGGTGTTGCCATTGACCTTCTGGAACGAGGTCACCAGGCTTTGATGACCGACGGTGACGCCCAAGTGCAGGCTGTAGGTGTTGTTGTCGATGTTGCCGAGCAAGGCCTGACCGCTGTCCTGGGTGCGGTAGTAATGGAAGCCGGGGTTGAGGCTGACCAGCTCGTTGAGCGCCCAGGTGTAGTCCAGGTCGTAGTAATACTGGTTCCAGATGTCCTTGAGTTGCGCAGCGTAGAGGCTGGAGGTCAGGCCCGGAATACCGGTGTAAGTGCCACCGGCCCAGCTCAGGTGCTTGCTTTCGCCGTTGTCCGGCAGCACGCCGTAGTAGGTGCCGATGCGGCCGTTGCCGCTCTGGTTGAACAATTTGTCGAAGCTGACCTGCCCGGCATCCAGTACCAGATGATCAAAGCTGGTGTTGTTCAGGCTGAACCCGCGAAAGGTCATGGGCAGCATGCGCGAAGCACCACCGGCGATGACCGGGTTGCTGAGGAACAGGTCACCGGCCTTGAGTACGGTATCGAAAGCACGCATCTTCAAGGCGCCACCCGCTGACGAGAAGGAATCTGGGGCATCGCCGTAGAGATTACTCTTGTTAGGGTCGGGTGCCGTGGTCGGCAGGATGCTGGAACCGCCGCTGCCGCCACCGCCGTCGAGTTTGAGGCCGAGCATGGCGTTGGCATCAATGCCCAAGCCGATCGGGCCCTGGGTGAAGCCGGATTGAAATACGCCAATAAAGCCCTGGCCCCACTCCTTGCTGTCCTGCTTGCCGTCGTGACGGTCGTGGTTGAAATAGTAGTTTTTCAGGTCCAGGGTCAGGCTTGAACCGTCGATGAAACCCTCCTTGGTTGCGCTACTGTCGTCGGCGTGGGCCATGACAGGCAAGGTTGCGGCGAGCGCGATAAATAACGGACTGAGTCGAAATGGGCGCATCACAATATATAAACCCCTTGGTAAATATTATTTAACTTTGGCAGTCTTTTATTTTCACCAGCCAGGTATTTTTTATTAGCCGGACCTTTATGCAGGCCGGTCTTTACACACTTATAAAAAGGCCGCTAAAACAGCGGCCTGGTAGTGTTGCGACAAGAGGAAGGGATCAGGTGTGACTGCCTTTAACGGAGTCAGTCGGTACGGCCGAAGCCTGCTGGGTCTTGAGGTCGTCTTTCTTGCTGTTCTCATAGGCTAGCTGCTGTTGCTCAACCTTCTGCTCCTGAGCCATTGCCCGGGAGGCAAAGACCGGCGACTCTTCGGCCATGGCCAGAGGAGCAAAGAGAAAGGACGATAATACCAATGCGCCAGCAATACGAATGGAGCGTGACATGATAACAACCTTCTTGCGTGTGCAAGTTTTGTGTGGACGAGTTCAATAATAGGAATCATCGGCACATGAACCAAGTGAAGAGAAAGTTAGGGATATTTATATTATTTATATGGAAGGTAATGAATTGGGCTGCAGGGCACGTTTTTAAAGCCTTGGCGATTTCATGCAAGAGATACTGGGCAGGGTGGGAGCGAATTCATTCGCGAAAGCGGTATTACAGACGACTGATCTGTGTCGGTGAACTGCCCTCTTCGCGAATGAATTCGCTCCCACAGGGCGCCGGTGATTCAACAGGTTTTGTGATGATTGAGAAGAGTCCTCAGTAAATCGCGCCATCACGCCCGATAACCACATTCCCCGGCAAACTGCGCGGCTGCTCCATCAACCAGGCATCCAGGGTATGGCCGATATGGGTCAGCACCGCCTGCTTAGGCTGCAACCGGGCAATACTATCCAGAGCCAGGGTCAGGTCATTGTGATTGCGCGGTGTCTGGGGTTGCGGCGGCATGGAGCAATCCAGCACCAACAGGTCCAATGGCCGTTGTTGCAACAGTTCGAGGGTGTTTTCCGGCAGGCCGACGGTGTCGGTGAGGTAGGCGATCAGGCGGCCATCGCCTTCGATCAGGTAACCGAAGGTGGGCTTGGAATGGGTCAGCGGTAGTGCCGTCACCCTGATCTCACCCAAGCCCCGCTGTTCGAAGGCGCTGAATGGCTGGCTGAAATCGAGAATCCCGGGGTGCTTGTACAGGTCGGCCAGCCCTTGCGGGTCAGCCGGGCCATGCACCGGAATGATCAACCCATGGCCCCAGCGCAGATGCAGCAGGCCCTGGGCGTGGTCGGCGTGGTAGTGGGTTTGCAGGATGCCGCTCAGACTATGGGGCGGGAAACGTTCGCCAAGGTCGGGCAGGCCACTGTCGATCAGCCAGCGTTGCCCGCCGCATTCGACCAGGGCGCTGCATGGCAGGCGGCGCAGGCCCAAGTCGGCGGTGGCTGCCTGACAAGCCGGACACTGGCAACCATAAACCGGCACCTGACGGGCATCGCCGGTACCGAGCAGGGTCAGGCGCATAAGCGGGCGTGGGTGACGTGATGCAGCAGCCGGGCAACGGTCTGTTGCAGGTCGCCGGAGTTGTCCAGCACCAACAGCCCAGGATGCTCGGCCAGCAGTTCCACAGTAAAACGCCCGTTGCGGGCCAGGCGGGCCTCGATCTCTTCCTGAGTCTCGCGACCACGGGCCAACAGGCGCCGGCGCAGCACGGCATCATCAACCTTGAGCAGTACCGCCAACAGTTGCGGATAGCGCTGCAAGGCCTGTGGCAGATAGCCCCGGGAGCCATTGACCAGCACATCCAGGCCCTGGGCCAGCCAGTCGTCGATCTCCTTGGGAATACCGTAGTGCAAGCCGTTGGCCTGCCAGCTCATGGCAAATTCGCCTTGGGCCTGCATGGCGCTGAATTGCTCTACGGTAACCGCCTGGGCGGCCTCCCCCACGGCCTCGGCCGAACGGGTAATCACCCGGCGCACGATCCGGCAGCCATTGGCCGCAAGATCGTCGCGCGCCGCGTCCAGCAGGCTGTCCTTGCCTGAACCCGACGGCCCGATGAGATAGATCAACCTGCCTGTCATCAAAACACCCTCTTTGCCTGCCGCCAGACCTGCTGGATCACCGGCAGCGTCCCCTGGGTACGCGCCTGCAACAGGTCGGCACGCAGCCCGACGCGAATTTCCCCGCGATCCTCAAGCCCGGCAGAGCGGGCGGGCGCGCGGCTGACCATATTCATCGCCTGGGGCAAGTCGCAATGGCCGTCCTCTGCTGCCAGGGCGAACGCAGCCTGCAGCAGGCTGGCGGGATAATAGTCGCTGGACAGAATATCCAACAGCCCTTGTTGCGCCAGCCCCGCCGCCGCCACGTTGCCCGAATGCGAACCGCCCCTTACGACATTGGGCGCCCCCATGAGCACACTCATGCCCAGGCGTCGACAGGCCTGCGCCGCTTCCAGTGTGGTGGGGAACTCGGCGATGGACATGCCATACCCGGCTGACTCCTCGACATGGGCCAGTGTTGCATCGTCGTGACTGGCCACCGACAGGCCGCGCTGCAGGCAGATCTCGACGATGGCACGGCGATAGCGATCGCTGTACTCCCGGGAGTTACCTACCTGCTCGACGATAAAACTGTCCATTTCCGCCGCCGACAGATGGTATTTGCCCATGTAGTACTCGCGATATTTGGACTCCAGCGCAAACTGGCGCTGGCCCGGCGCATGATCCATCACCGAGACCAGCTGCACCAGCGGCTGTTCCACCAGGTCGCGGAACACGCTCAGAGTGTCCGGGTGGCTGACTTCGCAGCGCAGATGCAGCAGGTGTTCTGCGCGGGTCTGCCCGGCAACCTGGGCCTTGGCGATGGCGTCGAGCATGGACGGCAGCTGCTGCATGCGCTTGCCCTTGGGGTTGACGTCACCAATGGACAGGGCGTCGAACACTGTGGTGATGCCCGCTGCGACGATCTGCGCATCGTGACTGAGCACCGCCGAGGCCGACGGCCAGTCGACGCCGGGGCGCGGCGACAGGTGCTTTTCAAGGTTGTCGGTATGCAGCTCCACCAGGCCCGGCAGCAGGTAGTCGCCCTGCAGGTCCACCGCCTGAGGCAACTGGCTGCGGCCCTCTTCCACCGCAGTGATCAAGCCGTCGCGCAGGACCACGGAGCCGAGGAACACGCGGTCGGCGGTAACCACCTGGGCATTGGTCAGGATCTGTTCGTTCAGCATGGCAGAGGTTCCTTGGCAAGGGCAGTCATGTCCAGGTGGCGGTTGGCAATGGCCTGGCGCACGTTCTGGTCGTGGAATATACCGATCAGGGCGGCACCGGCCTGACGGGCTTCATGCATCAGTTCCAGCACCACCTGGCAATTATTGTCGTCCAGGGATGCGGTGGGTTCGTCCAGCAGCAGGATCGGCCAGGGCACCATGAAGCCCCGGGCAATATTGATGCGCTGCTGCTCGCCGCCGGAGAAGGTCCCCGGCGCCAGCTGCCACAGGCGCCGAGGGATGTTAAGACGGCTCAGCAGGGCCTCGGCGCGCTCCCGGGCCTCGGCCTTCGACCAGCCCCGGGCCAGGGCCGGTTCCATGACCACATCCAGGCTGGCGACCCGCGGGATCACCCGCAGGAACTGGCTGACATAGCCCAGGGTCTGGCGGCGTACGGCCAGGACGTCACGGGGTTCAGCGCCAACCAGCTCCAGCCAGTCACCGTCATGCTGCACGCGGATGCTGCCACCGGCAGGCAGGTAATTGCCGTACAGGGTGCGCAGCAAGGTACTTTTGCCCGCGCCGGAGTCGCCGTGCAGGACCAGGCATTCTGCGCCGCGCACGGCGAAATTCAAGCGCTCCAGAACATTCAGCACCACGCCGTTCTGTTGATGCAGGGTGAAGGTTTTCGAGAGGTCGCGGACCTCGATCAGGTTGCTCATCAGGCATCTCCCCTGGGCCGGTTCACGGTTGCAGTACCGAAGAAACCAGCAGTTGCGAATACGGATGCTGCGGGTCGTCGAGGATCTGGTCGGTCAGGCCGCTCTCCACCACGCGGGAGCGGCGCATGACCATCAAACGGTCAGCCAGCAGACGGGCCACCGCCAGGTCGTGGGTGACGATCACCACTGCCAGATCCAGTTCACGCACCAGGCCGCGCAGCAGGTCGAGCAGTCGCGCCTGCACCGAGACATCAAGACCGCCGGTAGGCTCGTCCATGAATACCAGGCGCGGGTTGGACACCAGGTTGCGGGCGATCTGCAGGCGCTGTTGCATGCCACCGGAAAAGGTCCGTGGCAGGTCGTCGATGCGCAGCGGGTCGATCTCCACCTGGCTCAACCAGTCGATCCCGGCGTTGCGCAGTTGTTGATAGTTGCGCACGCCCTGGGCCATCAGCCGCTCGCCGATATTGGCCCCGGCCGACACGCCCATGCGCAGACCGTCGCGGGGGCTCTGTTCGACGAAGCCCCACTCGGTGCGCAACAGGGTGCGGCGCTCGGCTTCGCTGGCGCTGTACAGGTCGAGCCAGCGGCCATCGCCGCGGCGGTAGTCGATGCCGCCGCGATCCGGCGGGCAGCGCCCGCTAAGCAACGACAGCAAGGTGGACTTGCCCGAACCGGACTCGCCGACGATACCCAGCACTTCGCCGGGATATAGCTCGAAACCGACGCCGTCGCAGCCTTTCTCCGGGCCGTACAACCGGGTCAGGTCACGCACCCGCAACAACGGCTCAGGCTTGAGCTTTGGCTTGATCATGCTATTCATGGGCGCTCCTTGAGGGTCTCGACACGCTGGGCGCAGTAATCGGTGTCGGAACAGACGAAGCTTTGAGTCCCGGCATCGTCGAGGATCAGTTCGTCGAGGAAGGAGTCGTGACTGCCGCAAATCGCGCAGCTCTGCTCCCAACGCTGCACTTCGAACGGGTGATCCTCGAAGTCCAGGCTGGCCACCTGGGTATAAGGCGGCACGGCATACAGGCGCTTTTCCCGGCCGGCGCCGAACAGCATCAGGGCCGGGCTCATGTCGAGCTTGGGGTTGTCGAATTTCGGAATCGGTGACGGATCCATCACGTAGCGTCCGTCCACCATCACCGGGTAGGCGTAGGCGGTGGCGATATGGCCGAAGGTGGCGATGTCCTCATACAGTTTTACGTGCATCACCCCGTAATCGTTGAGCGCATGCAGGGTGCGGGTTTCGTTTTCCGAAGGCTCGATAAAGCGCAGCGGCTCGGGAATCGGCACCTGATAGACCATGATCTGATCGGCATGCAAGGGCGTTTCCGGGATACGGTGACGAGTCTGAATCACCGTGGCCTCAGGCGTTCGTTCTGTCGTCGCAACGCCTGCGGTACGGGCGAAGAAGCGGCGGATCGACACCGCATTGGTGGTGTCGTCGGCCCCCTGGTCGATGACCTTGAGTACGTCTTCGGCGCCGAGGATCGCGGCGGTCAGTTGCATGCCGCCGGTGCCCCAGCCATAGGGCAAGGGCATCTCGCGGCCACCGAACGGCACCTGGTAGCCGGGAATCGCCACAGCCTTGAGCAGGGCGCGGCGGATCATGCGTTTGGTCTGCTCGTCCAGGTAGGCGAAGTTATAGGCTTCGTCGCGCTCCTGACGTGGCGAGTGGTAGGCATTCATGGCTTGGGCTCCTTGTCAGCGGGGCCGACGGGGTTGCGCAACTTGCGGATCAGTTCCAGTTCAGCCTGGAAATCGACGTAGTGCGGCAGCTTGAGGTGGGAGACAAAACCGGCCGCCTCGACGTTGTCGCAGTGGGCCAGGACAAACTCCTGCTGCTGCGCCGGGGACTGGATGTCTTCGTTGTATTCCTCAGCGCGCAGGGAACGGTCGACCAAGGCCATGGCCATGGCCTTGCGCTCGGCATGCCCGAAGGCCAGGCCATAGCCGCGAGTGAACTGCGCGGGCTCGTCGCCACTGCCGACGAACTGGTTGACCATCTCGCACTCAGTCACTTGCAGGCTGCCGATGGCGATGGGAAAACCCAGCTCGTCCGGCTCGATCCATACCTCCACTTCACCGATGCGAATCTCCCCGGCAAAGGGGTGATTGCGCCCGTAACCGCGCTGGGTCGAATAACTCAGGGCCAGCAGAAAGCCTTCGTCGCCACGAGCCAAGGCCTGCAGGCGCTGGGCACGATCAGCCGGATACTCGATGGGTTCGCGAGTGATATCGGCCACTGCCGCGCCATGATCATGCTCTTCCTTGATCAGCCCCTCCCTGGCCAGCAGGCCCAGCACCCTCGGGCAGCTTTCCAGGGCAGCGTCTTCCTGCACCTGTGGACCCGGAAACTCACCTTCGGCCAGCAGGCTGAAATCCAGCAGGCGGTGGGTGTAGTCAAAGGTCGGGCCGAGCAGTTGCCCGCCCGGCAGGTCTTTGAAGGTGGCGGACAAACGTCGTTTGAGCTGCATGGCGCCGGTATCCAGAGGCAGGCTGGCATTGAAGCGTGGCAAGGTGGTGCGGTAGGCACGCAGCAGGAAGATCGCTTCGATCAGATCGCCTGCGGCCTGCTTGATCGCCAGTGCGGCCAGTTGTTCGTCGTACAGCGAGCCTTCGGTCATGACCCGGGCCACGGCCAGGGGCAGTTGCTGACGGATCTGTTCGACATCCAGTTCGGCAACGCAAAGATCGCCCCGGCGTTGCCTGGCCAGCAGGCGATGGGCGTTATCGATGGCCTGTTCGCCACCCTTGACGGCGACATACATCAGACGCCCTCCTCTACACGGGTGCTACGCGGCAGGCCGAGCAATTCACTGCCCGCCAGGAAGAACACATCCAGGCCACGGGGGAAGTCATTATGCAGTCCGCGTTGCTGCCAGAAGCTGTCCTGCAGCGGCAGGCCCACGCGGTTTTCATGCTGGATGCCCGGCCCGCGCCAGCTCAGGGTGCGGC
Source organism: Pseudomonas sp. Pseusp88 (assembly GCF_047303955.1). NCBI lineage: Bacteria > Pseudomonadati > Pseudomonadota > Gammaproteobacteria > Pseudomonadales > Pseudomonadaceae > Pseudomonas > Pseudomonas sp. Pseusp88. The sequence goes on from NZ_JBGLYM010000014.1 coordinate 82,456, forward strand.
CGCCATTGAGGCTGCTCAGTTGGATCAGCAAAGTGCAGGACTGATCGGGGTAGCGGTCGTTACCCAGGTCGAAACCGCTGAGGTCGCTCAGCTGATTTTCATCGAGCAAGGCAAAGCGTGCGTTCTGCCGGTCGCTGACAATCGGGCAGCCGCAGTGGAACGACAGGTTGGCGCGAATCGCCGGGGTGTCGAAGGCCGGGGCCAGCCACAGCGGGGTGTCCAGGTCCAGCAGGGCCAGGCACAGGGCGTGGGTGGCGGCGGCCAGGCCCGGCAATGCCGGCGGCTGATGAGCCGGTTGCAGGCAATGGGTCACGCCGGGACCGGCCAGGGCCTTGAGGGCCACGCGAAAACTGCGCTGGGCGTCCAGCACCGGGTCGGCGAATGCCGGTTGCAGAAGGGTTGCACTCATCAGTTTTCTCCTCGGACCAGGGTGAAGAATTCCACTTTGGTCGCAGCAGTTTCAGCGTCCTGGCGGGCCCGGCGCGCAGCCTGTGCCAGAGCCAGGGGTTCGATCAGTTCGTTGAGCCAATGCTGTTTCTGCGGGCCTTGCAGATGGGCGTCGGCCAGCGCGGCCAGCTCGGCACGGGCCTTGTCGCGTCCGGCCAGGTAGCTATAGCCGGTGCGGCCGTCGGCCAGGCGTACCACGCAACGGGTCACGCTCATTTCACCGAGGTTGAATGGCGCGCCGCTGCCGCCCATGCGGCCACGGACCAGGGTCATGCCGATTTCCGGAGCGCGGATCAGCTGATATTCGGCGTCACGCAAGGCCGATTCATGGCGACGCAATTCAGCGCCTTCGGCTTTGGCCAGCACACCTATCCAGCGTTGGCGGTCGGCAATGGTGTGGGGCAGTTCAGGGGACATAGTCGGCATCTCCATCATGTGATGACCTGATACTGGAAGCGGTCGGAACGGCTGGTGGAATGGCTCAGTTCCACCGGCTGACCGCTGCGGTCGTGGGATACGGTGAGCACGGTCACCGCAGGCAAGTGACGCGGCATCATCAGCAGATCGGCCTCTTCACGGGTCGGCAGGCGCGCACCGATCAGGCTGAAGGTACGGCTCAGGGGCAAGTCGCGAGCGGCCAGGTATTGTCGTAGCGAGCCGCCTCTATAGGCGCTGAGCAACTCGCTGCGGCTGCCACAGAAACGGTGACGAATCAGGCTGACAGGCTGGCCGTCCAACTTGCGCAGGGTGCGCAGTTCGATCAGCGGCGCGTCGGGTTCGAGCTTCAGGTGCCCGGCGTCTTCGACCGTGGCCAGACAGTCCTGGCGCTGTATCAGGATGGCTTCGACGCCAATGCCCTGGGCCGACAGCGACTGGCTGTAGGCGCTGTCCACGGCCATGGGGTAGATCAACGGCCGCTCCAGCACCTGGGTGCCACGGCCCTGACGGCGCAGCACGCTGCCTTCGCGCACCAGTTCATCAATGGCCCGACGGATGGTGTGGCGGTTGACGTCGAAGCGTGCGGCCAGTTGCACCTCGGCGGGGAGGTAGTCGCCGGGCAGATAACCGGGCAGCTCACGGCGCAGGGTATCGGCCAGCTCGCGGTAAATCGGCTCTGCTTGTCTAGACAATTCCATGCTTTAAAAAAGTGCCGTCCGGCACCCTCTCCTATCGGCAGTGATCGGGTAAAAGTGCTCAGATAAAAAGTTTGCGCAGGCGTTGTGACAGGATGTCGATCACGCTGACCACGCAGATGATCACCAGCAACACCGCGCAGGTCTGGACGAACTGGAAGGCACGGATGTTCTCCCAGAGAATCACGCCGATACCCCCGGCACCGACCATCCCCACCACGGTTGCCGAGCGGACGTTGGATTCGAAACGGTACAGCGCGTAGGAAATCCACAGCGGCATGACTTGCGGGATGACCCCGAAAATCACTTCCTGCAAGGCACTGGCGCCGGTGGCACGCACGCCTTCTACCGGACCTGGATCGATGGCTTCCACGGCTTCGGCAAACAGCTTGGCCAGGACCCCGGTGGTGCTGATCCACAGCGCCAACACCCCGGCAAACGGTCCAAGACCCACCGCCACCACGAACAGCATGGCGAAGACCATTTCATTGATGGAGCGGAAGGAATCCATGACCCGGCGCAGCGGCTGGTGAATCCACCACGGGGTGATGTTGTCAGCGCAGAGCACACCCAATGGCACCGAACAGACAATCGCCAGTAAGGTGCCCCACAGGGCAATGTGCACGGTGACGATCATTTCCTTGAGGTAGGCGCGCCATTCGTGGAAGTCCGGCGGAAAAAAGTCGGCGGCGAACGTCGCCATGTTGCCCGAGTCGCGGTACAGCGCCAGGGGGTTCATTTCGGCGCCATGCCAGGCCCAGGCCATCATTGCCAGGAACAGGCCCCAGCCCAGGTATTGCGGCCAGGTGCGCTTGCCGACGGCCTGCAGGGAAGCTGCGTGAGTGGTCATAGTCAGATCTCGGTTACAACGCTAAATGGTCTCGCACGATCTCGCAGCAACGCTTGAGGAAGCGGATCCTGTGGGAGCGAATTCATTCGCGAAAGCGGTGTTCAAAAGAAGCAGATACGCTGGGTGTACCGGCCTCTTCGCGAATGAATTCGCTCCCACAAAATCTCACTGCAATCCTGAAAGCGGCGCCGCCGGCTCAATCACCCCGCGCTGGCGGTGTTCTTCTTGTCCAGCTCGCTGATGCGGTCCTGCAACTTGGTCAGGCCGGCATCTATATCCTTGAGCTTCTGGGTTTTCTCTTCGGCGCTGAGACCGGTGCTGGCCAATACCTCGGTACGCTGCTTGAACAGATCGAGCTGGCGGATGGTCAGCAACTGGTCATCCGAGGACTTGAGAAACTTGCCCATCTGCATGTTTTTCAGCACTTCCTTTTCCGCATCGGTATTGCCGTAGTCAGCGAAGAAGGTGCGAATCCTGTTTTTCTCGTCGTCGGAGAGCGATTTGCTCCAGACCATCGGGTCCGCCGGGATGATCGGCGACTTCCAGATCACCTTGAGCATGGCGGCCTTGTCCGGCTGGGTTACGGCCAGGCGATCCCAGCTTTCGGTGTTGAAGGTGGCAACATCCAGTTGGCCCTTGGCGACGCTCAGGGCGTTCACTTCATGGCTGGAATTGAGGGTGCGCTTGAAGGCGGTGGCGGCATCAACGTTGTTCTTGGCGAATACGTAATAACCGGGCACCAGGTAGCCGGAGGTGGAGTTCGGATCGCCATTGCCGAAAGTCAGGCTCTTGGCGTTTTTGAGCATGTCATCCACCGAGTTGATCGGGCTGTCCTTGCGCACGATCAGCACGCTCCAGTAGCCGGGGGCGCCATTGGCAGCCGAGGTCTGGGCGAAGATTTCGCCGTTGGAACGGTCCACCGCTTCCATCGCTGCCTTGTTGCCCAGCCAGGCCACATCGACCTTGTTGAAGCGCATGCCCTGGATCAGCCCGGCATAGTCAGAGGCGAAAGTCGCGTTGATCTTGAGGCCGGTTTTCTTGCCCATGTCATCGAGGAACGGCTGCCAGATACTCTTGAGGTTCTGCGACGACTCAGTGGACATGATGCCGAAATTGATGACTTTCTCGTCTGCCTGCGCATTGCCCAGCAGTGCGCCGGTCAGCAGGACGGCAGACGCGAATACGCGACCGATACGATTCAACATGGAAGGACTCCTGTAGATGCGTTAATGGGTACAGAGGGTTGACTCAGCGCGCAGCCACAAGGCGCGGCGCCGGGATTTCGTGATGCGCCGTGTGACTGGCGATCATCAGACTGGTGTCGACATCGGCACCGTAGAGCTCGTTGAGGAATTGGGCGCAGAGTTCTTCACCGCGACCGTCGAAATGGATACGGCCACCCTTGAGGGCCACGGCTCGCGGGCAATAGCGGATGGCGTAGTCGACCTGATGCAGGGTCACGACCACGGTCTTGCCGTCGCGGCGGTTGATATCGGCGAGGATTTCCATGACCTTGCGCGCGGACTCGGGGTCCAGGGAAGCGATAGGTTCATCAGCCAGGATGACTTCGGCCTGCTGGGTCAGGGCCCGGGCAATCGCCACGCGCTGCTGCTGGCCACCGGACAGGGTCGAGGCGCGCTGGGCGGCCAGGTCGGCCAGGCCGACGCGATCCAGGTTGGCCATGGCGCGCTGTTTCTCTTCGGCGTTGAACATACCCAGGCTGCCGCGCCAACGAGGCATGCGCCCAAGGCCACCGAGCAAGACGTTGTCCAGTACGCTAAGACGGTTGACCAGATTGAACTGCTGGAAGATGTAACCGATATCGGCACGCAAGCGGCGCACCTTGCCATTGAGGCGGCCAGCGGCTTGCACTTCCCGGCCCAGTACCTCCACCCGGCCGCCATTGTGGCGATCGCAGCAGGCCAGGCCCGCCAGGTGGCGTAACAGAGTGGATTTGCCGGAACCGGAAGCACCGATCAACGCCACCATTTCGCCCTGTTGTATAGACAACGCCAGATCAACCAAAGCGGATTTTCGGGAGAACGTCTTGTTCAGATGCTCGACATGGATAGCTGCGTTCATGGGGGCTTCTCGATCTGGTTCTGGACAAACAGCCTGGATGGCCGCCTTGTTGTGTCATCGAAACTAGACCGAGGATGTTGCAGCGCCGTGATGTGTCAGTGACGCGGGAATAACCGTTTTGTGAAAGGTTGAGTCAGGATATTTCACGATCGCCGAAGATTCACGGTGAGGGGTGAACCCTTATCGTGGTTTTCCGGCCTGATCAGGCCTGAGGCGTCAAGCCTGTAACGTTTTTAAAGGCCCGGGAAAAGTGGTTTCTGGACATGGAGCATTCTTTGGCGACGTCTTCGATGAGGCATCTACCGCCCAGGCGCTGGGTCATGAACGCCGTTGCTTTTTCAAGTTTCCATGGTGCTAGTCTGTTTGGAACATATTTCAAACGAGCAGGGCCGCTCAGGTCTGTTTTTGCGTGAAGACGGTCCTGATGATTACCCGAATCGCTACACATCAATAATTACGCAGGCCTGTATTCGATAATAGAAGGGGTTGCTCGGGATCGAATACCAGGAGTCAGCCCGGTCAGTCACAATGACGAATCCGCAAGGATTCCGGCCATGTTGCTTCCCGCCCTGGTAAAGATTGCGCGCATGAAAAAGCCGTCACAGTTGCGACGGCTTGGGATGAAACGCGGTCAGACATTGCCCGGGTCAGTCATCCCATTATCGGCCAGGCGTTCATCGGTGTTATCTCTAGGCCATTGAGGGCGTGTTCTCTCTGCGTCTCAGTCAATGCTCTTGGCCCAGACGGCCTGCGCATTGGTGAACTCACGCAAGCCGAAGTGCGACAGCTCACGGCCGTAGCCACTTTTCTTCACGCCCCCCACCGGAATGCGGGCATTGGTGGCAGGAAAGCCGTTGATGAATACTCCGCCGGTTTCCAGACGACGAGCGATGCGTTGCGCGCGCTCGACATCCTGAGTCCATAGGCTGCCGCCCAGGCCATAGTCACTGGTGTTGGCCAACACAATTGCGTGTTCGGCACTTTCGGCGACGGTGATTGCCGCCACTGGCCCGAAGGTCTCTTCGTCAAACGCCGCCATTCCCGGTGCGACTTCAGCCAGTACGGTTGGCTCATAGAAACTGCCGGGGCCGTCGATCTTGTTGCCGCCGAGCAGCAATTGCGCACCTGCGGCAATGGTCCGCTGAACCTGACCATGCAGCTCATCGCGCAAATCGCCGCGCGCCATTGGGCCAAGGTTGTTGGCGCTGTCCAGCGGGTCGCCGACTTTCAGCTGCTTGACCGCCGCGACAAACTTTCGAGTGAACTCCTGGGCAATCGGTTGCTCGATGATGAAACGCTTGGCCGCCAGACAAACCTGGCCGGCATTCTGAAAACGGGCTTCAACAGCGGCCTTGACCGCAAGGTCGATATTGGCGTCGGCCAGTACGATAAAGGCGTCGGCGCCGCCCAATTCCAGCAGGCTCTTCTTCAGTGCCCTGCCAGCGGTAGCCGCCACTGCCGAACCTGCGCGCATACTGCCCGTCAGGGTCACTGCAGCGATTCGTGGATCTTCGATGGTGCGGGCGACGGTGTCGTTATCAGCGACCAGATTGACGAACAGGCCCTTTGGAAAACCGGCGGCCTCATAGGCGTCTTGCAATGCGTAGGCTGACCCCATGACATTCGGTGCATGCTTGAGCATGAAGCCGTTACCGGACAGCATGATGGGGCCCGATGCGCGGATCACCTGCCAAAGCGGGAAGTTCCAGGGCATGACCGCCAGAATGGTTCCGATGGGCAGGAAGGAAACGTGAACCTCATCCTCACCTTCCACGTTTACCGGTTCGTCAGCGAGGATCGCCGGGCCGTTCTCGGCAATCCATTCCAGCGTGGCAGCGCATTTCTCTACTTCCGCCCGTGCAGCAATCAGCGTCTTACCCATCTCGGCAGTGATCAGCCCGGCAAAGAGTTCCGAGCGCTCACGCAAGATGGCGGCCAGGCGACGATAGGCAGTGACCCGTTCACGCATGGGCGTGGCGCGCCATAGACGAAACGCCGAGGCGTTGTTGTCCAGCAAATATTCAACTTCGCTCGGGGTCTGGAACGGATAAGTCGCAATCAGCTCGCCGGTGGCCGGGTTGCGTGAAGTCGCGACTGCCGGGGCGTTCAGGTTCGTGTTCAGGCTGGACATCGGTATTACCTCATTGGCGGCGTGTGCAGCGCGTTGCACTGCGATGACCGTCACTTTAAGTAAGCCCGGGCAGGCCAAGAAGGCGTCTTGTTATCCTATGACTGTGGGTCATAGGCAGTGTGTCGGGGAATATAGGTGACCAATGACAGATCCGGCCGCCCCTCGGGTGTCAGCGCTACATAGGTGAAATCGATATAGCCACTGATCGGGTGCAACAAACGCTTGCGCCCTTCGTCGAAGCCTTTGACTTCCGTGTCCTGCCACCACTCACGAAACTCGGGGCTCTGGGCGGACAGTTCCTCGACCAGGCTATCGAAGGGTGCCTTGTCCTGAGCCAGCGCACGAGAAGCACGAAAGGTGCTGATCATGCCTCGCGCCATTTGCTCCCAGTCCAGAATCACCGTTCGATAAGGGACATACAGAAACAGCAGACGCAACGTGTTGCGTTCGTGAGGCTTCAACGAACCGTAATCGACGAACAGGTCCGCGATAGCGTCGTTCCAGGCAAGAATGTCGAGGCGAGTATTACGCACATAGGCGGGAATGGGGTTGATGGCACGTACCAGCATTTCAAGGCCGGCGGTTACGGCCCCACCGGTCGTGGCACTCGGTGCCTCGAGCGCGGACAGCGCGTAAAGGTGCGTTGATTCAACACGGTCGAGTTTGAGCACTTTGGAGATGCGTTGCAGCGCATCGGGAGAAGGCTGGATGTCGCGTCCCTGCTCAAGCCAGGTGTACCAACTGACGCTGACCCCGGCCAGCACCGCCACTTCCTCGCGACGCAGCCCCGGTGTGCGCCGGTTGCCTTCAGGAAGGCCGAAATCCTTCGGATCAAGACGGGCGCGGCGGCTGGAGAGGAACTTGCCGAACTCTCGCCGCTGCTCTACTGACGGTCTGGTTGCCATAAGTCCCTCATATTTGGAGTGTTCATTGATCGACACCCATCGTCGGTGATGAGCCCGGGTGTCGATTATGCCTCCAAAGTCCGCCGGGCTCGCTAACGTTTGCCCGGTCGGGAGGGTCGCGATCAGGCAACGTACGTCGGGTAATCCGTGAAACCCGCTTCGGCGCCGCCATAGAGTGTGGCCGGATTCAACGAGTTGAGGGGCCAACCATTGCTGATCCGCGCAGGCAGGTCCGGATTGGCAATAAAGGGACGGCCAAACGCGATCAGGTCAGCCAGCCCCGCCTCGACCAGACGCGCGCCCCGCTCTGCCGTATAACGACCTGCGTATATGATCCGGCCGCTGAATGCACTGCGCACATTACGACGAAATTGCTCCGGCAGATCGGGCGCATTGTCCCAGTCAGCCTCGGCGATTGAAACGTAGGCGACACCCGCCTCCTCTAATACTTTGATCGCTTCAATGTAAGTGTGATTGGGATCCTCTTCGACCATGCCGATGTACACCCGGTCTTGATCAGTCGTGGTGAACAATGGCGTGAAACGCACACCCAGCCGGTCAGGGCCAACGGCCTTGGCAACGGCTTGAACGATCTCGCGCAAAAAGCGCAGACGGTTGCTCAACGAACCGCCGTATTCGTCATCGCGATGATTGGCATGTTCGGAGATGAACTGATTGACCAAATAGCCATTGGCCGCGTGAATCTCAACACCGTCAAACCCTGCCGCGATGGCATTGCTTGCGGCCTGAGCGTAAAGCCCGACCAACTCCTTTATTTCAGGAATAGTCAGTGCGCGGGGCACCGATGGCTGCACCAACTTGCCCATGCCCGCACCCGTCTCTATGAATGCTTTGGAATTGGTCGCCTGAATCGCGGATGGTGCAATCGGAGCGCTACCGTCAGGCTGCAATGCATGATGAGATACGCGGCCAACGTGCCAGAGCTGGGCAAAGATCACACCACCATCGGCATGCACTGCATCTGTGACTTTGCGCCAGCCGTCAAGCTGCGCCGGTGTATAAATACCTGGGGTCCAGGCATAGCCCTGGCCCCGCGGCTCGATCTGTGTGCCTTCACTGACCATGAATCCAGCCGAAGCGCGCTGACGGTAATACTCGGCCATCAAGTCCGAAGCGATATCACCTGGTTGTTCACTTCTCTGCCGGGTCAATGGCGGGAACACGATACGATTTTTCAGGGTACGGCCGCCCAGTTCCACGGGTGTAAACAGCGATTCATGCTTCATGGGTGTAGCTCCAGTGAATCAAGTTAGAAAGCCCCGGCTGGCGCAAGCTGCCCAGGCTTCGAATATTTTCAGGAAAGGCGCCGTGTGTCGGCAGCCAGGCATGCGGCCCCCAACAAAGGGCCGCACGTTGAATTATTTCTTGATCAATACCGCCTTCGGGTTGGTGAACAGCAATCGGCCCTCATGCCCGCCCTCAGTCCCCACGCCGGACTGCTTATGGCCACCAAACGGGATGTCCACACCTTGGGTATACATTTCGTTCACCCAGACCATGCCGGTTTCAAGGCGATTGGCGACCGCCACTGCGGCCTGGGCAAGCACTTGGCCGGTTGCGGGATTCATCACGTCAAACGACGCTTGGCTCTCAACCAGCTTGCCGGCAATGCTGAGATAATAAGGGCCATCGAAAAGACGGCTTGAATGTGCAAGGTCAATAACTGCAGACATGATTTGATACTCCTGGTAGTCGACAATTTGTGCGCGCAGAGATACTTGAATCAGATAAAACGCTGTCTGATTACAGATCCGCCGGGCGATTTAATTAAGATAAACGGCAAGTCGTTAGCGTTGCTTCAACCGCGTTTCAGTCACTTGCTCATTCAATCATTCAGGGTGTCATTACAACTGTTCAACGTTTCCTACTGCCCGCCGAGTCATCAATAAGGCTTGATCGAATGGCTCGTTCGTGTGGGTGATCTTCGCCATCACGCTGGCCCCCAACCAAAGCGCATACAACTGCGCTGCCAGTTGCTCAGGTGTCTCGTTTAGCGTCATCGATCCCTGTTCCTGACCCCGAGCCAGCGCTGCATCCAGGCATTCAATGATTTTCGCGGTGCCTTGGAGGAGCTTCTGCCGCATGGGCTCCGACAGATCGGTAACTTCAACGCCGAGCTTTACCGCCAGACATTTGGTGGCATCGGTCTGCGCGGTCTGGTTATCGATCCAGCGGTCCAGGTATCTGGACAAATTGCGATTTGCCAAGGCATCGCCGTCGAATATCTTCTGCATGCCAGCGAGATAGCTGCGGAAGTAATTCTCCAGCAGCGCCTCTCCAAACGCTTCTTTCGAACTGAAGTAGTGATAAAAAGAGCCCTTTGGCACATCCGCCGCCTTGAGCAATTCGTTCAAGCCCACCGCGGAGAAACCTTTGACACCGATGATCTTTTGCGCCGTATCCAGGATGTGCTGCCTGGCCAATCCGCTTTTAATCTTTTCCATCGCTGACACCATTAAGTAGACCAGTCGTCTATCAGCTGTTGCCAATGCTATTGAGTACCCGCCATTGTGGCAATGACAAATGTGCAAGGATTCCGGACATTTGCCGCGAACGAGATTTCTCCATTGCCGTTCCGGGTAACTGCGCTAACAATCGCACCCTCTTCTTCCCTCGGTAGAACCCATGCACAGCATTGCTTTAGTGGCATATCCGCAATTTCAGTCTCTGAGCCTGTCCCTCGGTTCAGTGTTTGAATGCGCCAACCTGTTGCATGGAGAAACGCTGTACGAATTTCATGTCGTCTCCGAGAGCGGGGGGCCTGTGTTGTCGTCTCTGGGCTTTTCAGTGAACACCACCCCCGTCCGCGCAGAGGGCTACGACACACTGATCATCAGCGGCTATCTGGATTTCCGACTGCCAGAGGCCAGTCTTCAGAATCTCGTGAAAGCCGCTTCTGCTCAGTCCCGGCGCTTGGCATCACTGTGCATGGGCATTTTTGTTCTGGCCGAAGCAGGCTTGTTGGAAGGCAAGCGGGCGACGACGCATTGGTTGCATGCCCCCGCATTCAGAAAGCGCTATCCGAATATACAGTTGGAAGAAGACAAGCTTTTCGTCGTGGACGGCCAGATCTGGACGGGCGCGGGGATGAACTCCGGCATCGATCTGGCGCTGGCGATGGTGGAAGGTGATTTCGGCCGGGACCTGGCGCGCCAGGTGGCCCGTAAGCTGGTGATGTCAGAACGCCGAGGGAGCGAACACTCCCAGCTCTCTGCTCTTCTGGAGCTGGATCCTAAATCCGACCGCATCCAGTTAGCGCTTGGCTATGCAAGAGAGAATCTACGCGAGGATTTATCTGTGGAGGCTCTCGCTGCTGTTGCGAGGCTCAGTCCGCGCCAGTTCAGCCGTGTATTTCGCGAAGAGACCGGGCAAACCCCCGCAAAAGCTATCGAGAGCCTGCGCCTGGAGGCGGCGCGACTAATGATGGAGTCAGGGCGGCACCATATAGAAGTGGTCGCAAAAGAAACGGGGTTCGGTGACAGGGAACGTATGCGTCAAGCGTTCTTGCGCGCCTTTGGAAAACCGCCGCAAGCGATGCGAAATGAGTTTAATCGTAGCGACCTGCAGTGAGGCCGTATCCTGGCAAAGCCAGTTTCGTAAGCTCTTTTTCTGATCCCGAGCGTGGAAACGACCCGGTAATCTATCGGTATCGCAGACCGCGTGATACCCGAATCCGAAAAACATCGGTTGGCCAGTAGCACCTGTCAAAAGCTCTCAAACCATTAACCCGATAACACCCATTGTCTGTGGACCCGCCCCCGACGCCTGGATGCCGACTCAATCAGCATCGTTTCAGCAGCCGATGGGAACCTACGCTTGTGTGCAAATTCATTCGCGAAAGAGTCGCAACATCCGCTACATTTCCGCTCTCCTGCATGCCGTTTTCGCGGAGAAATCCGCTCCAACAAAGCGGACGCCCATTCATTTCATAGGTCCTCCATGCACTGGCTTCCCCTTCTCAAACACCTGCCCCTTCTGTTGCTCGGCTGCCTGCCCCTGCTGGCCCGGGCCGCACCGGAATCGTCCGTGTACCGCTTCGAACGCCTGCAAGTGGACTCACCGGACGGCAGCCTGCATTACCGCCTGGACCTGGCCATCCCGCGCAAGGCGCCACCAGCGGCCGGTTATCCGGCGATGTATCTGTTGGACGGCAATAATGCCCTGGCAGAACTGAAGGAGGACTGGTTGAAGGAACTGGACGGCGGCAATCCTCCATTATTGGTGATGATCGGCTATGAGATGGACGGGCTTTACGATATGCAACAACGCACCCGTGACTACACCGGCGCAAGTTCTGCGGCCTTCCTGGATCTGATCCAGACAGGCATCAAACCTCTGGTGCAGTCACGCTTCCCCGTCGATCAATCACGCCAAAGCCTGTGGGGCCACTCATTTGGTGGTTTGTTTGTGCTTTACGCACTGCTTGAGCAACCGCTGGCCTTTAACAACTGGTTCGCCGCCAGCGCCTCGCTGTGGTATCAGCCGCCGACCTACGACAAGGCCATGGCCTTTGCCGGTATCAAGGACCAGCCCGTGCGTCAGGTGTTGATCATGCGCGGTTCAAAGGAAGGCAAGCTGCCGATAAAGAGCTTTGACTGGGGATCAATGGAGCGGCGCAAGGCCATGGAAGCGGTGCCGATCGAGGCCAATCGCGAGGTAGCCCGACACCTGAGTGAGGTGCCGGGTATACAGGCCAGATACCGGGCATTTGAGGGTTTGAATCACAGCGAGGTGTTCGCTGCAGCCCTGCATCCGTCTCTCAGACTGGCAGCAGGGCTGGCTGCGGACCATTAGATCCGGAACGTACCGACCAGATGCTGCAGACGCGCGGCCTGCTCTTCCAGGTAGGAACAGGCATCCAGGGTCAGCTTGAGGTTTTCCACGCCGCGCTGGTTGAGGTCGTTGATCTGGGTGATGTCCATATTGATCGACTCGACCACGGCGGTCTGCTCTTCGGTGGCGGTAGCCACTGACTGGTTCATGCCGTTGATCTCGTCGATGCGCCGGGTGACGCTGCCCAGGCGCTCGCCGGCCGTGTTGGCGATGGTCACACTGGACTCACTCTGGCGCTGGCTCTCGGTCATGGTGCTGACCGCGCTGCGGGCGCCGATCTGCAACTCTTCGATCATTTTCTGAACTTGCTGCGCCGACTCCTGGGTGCGATGGGCCAGGTTGCGCACCTCATCCGCGACCACGGCAAAACCGCGCCCCGCTTCCCCGGCCCGTGCGGCCTCGATGGCGGCGTTGAGCGCCAGCAGGTTGGTTTGCTGGGAGATGCTGGTGATCACCTCAAGGATCTGGCCGATATTGACCGTCTTGTCGTTCAGGCTCTCGATATTGACGCACGATTCGCTGATCTTCTCCGACAGCTCGTTCATCGCCTTGATGGTCTGCTGCACCACGCTCTGGCCATCGGTGGCCAGGCCACTGGCATCGGCGGACTGCTGCGAGGTACGCGCAGCGTTCTGGGCGATTTCCTGGGCGGCAGCACCCAGTTCGTTGATCGCCGCCGCCACGCTCTCGGTACGGCTGGCCTGCTCGCCGGAGTTGGTCATGGATGAGTTGGAGGCCTTGACCACCCGCATCGCCACGTCGCCCAGTTGCCCCGCAGTGGACGCCACTTCGCGGATCGAACCGTGAATACGCTCGACGAAGTGGTTGAACGACTGCGCCAGGGCACCGAACTCATCCTCAGAGGTGATGGTCAGGCGCTTGGTCAGATCGCCGTCGCCGTCGGCGATGTCGCGCATGGCGCGGCCCATCTGGTGCAGCGGCTGCATCAGTACGCGGATCAGCAGCCCCAGCAGCAGGATGATGATCACCACCGAGATGACCATCGCGGTGATGGCCGAAGTACGGAATTCACTGAGCATCGCGTAGGCGGCGTTCTGGTCCAGTACCAGGGCGACATACCAGTTGGCCGATGGCAGGCCTTCGATATGAGTGAAAGAGATAATTTCCGCCTTCCCCTCAGACTCGATCTCACCCACGCCCGGGGTGATTTTCGGCGTATTGCTCGGGTAGGCCTCGCTGATATTCTTCAGCACCAGTTTGCTGTCCGGGTGCACCAGAATCTTGCCATCGGCACTGACAATGAATGCATAACCATGGCCGCCGAAGTTCAGCGAGTTGATGGTGTTGCTGATGGCATCCAGGGACATGTCGGCACCGGCGACGCCGGCCAGGGCATTCTGGATGTTGACCGGGGTCGCGAGTGTCACCACCAGCTTGCCCGAGGAAGCGGCGATGTAGGGTTCAGTAACAATGGTCCCCGCCGCTGCCTGCGCGGCCTTGTACCAACCACGGGCCCGCGGGTCGTAGTCCGCCGGGCGGTTACCGGCAGGCACCGAGAACATCACCCCGGCATTACTGCCGAAATAGCTTAAGGTAAAATTGTCGGTATAAGCCTTGAGGCCAACCGCACGAGGCAATTTGGCAAGGTCCGTACCGTCCAGGGCGATCTGCTGAGCCATGGACTGCAGCAGCTGGATACGCCCATCCATCCAGGTCTGGATATTCAGGGTGGTCAGGCTGCCTAACTGTTTCAGCTCCGAATGAACGCTTTCCTTTAAAGTTTGGCGTTGTCGATAGTCATTCACGACAATAAAACAAGTAAATGCGACGACCACGACCAGAGCCGCAGCGAGCAGGATTTTCCTGCTGAAACCCAAACTTTTATTCATAGGATACTTCCATTACAAGAATCGACTTCGGAGGTAGTACTGCGCACAAGCGTGCAAGACAAATGCCAGGCGGCGTTTTACGGATTCTTGTGACAAAAGGATAGACGGGAAGTTAAATATTTTTCCGGCACTCACCTGGGCGCTCCATGCAACAGCGAGTTAACCGGCAATTGGATCCACAATAAAGCACAATACTTAACACTGCACATAACGACCTTGGCGTCGAGTAATAAATGCCGCGTTCGACAAGTGGTATATTCGATTTATGCGCTGGTTACTTTATATAAGACACATGACGTTATTCTGACCGATCGGTCGCGATCGCCTGACAGGTCTGCCTGGACCTAGCCATGCCCGCGATCTTCAGCAGGCAACTCTGAAACCCTCAGGCGAAGCTCACAATCGACTCAGGTAACTGTCATATCGGATCTGACCGATACCCTGTTACGACCTCGTTGCTTGGCCAGGTACATTTCTTCATCGGCAGCCTTGAGAACATCCGTAATCTCATCGGCGCTGCCCGGCCAATGAGCGACTCCCAGGGAGATCGTGATAGAACCGACACTATCAATCGCCTCTTGCTGCACCTTTATCCGCAACCGCTCGGCGAATTCCGCAGCCGCATCGAGTGGCACGCCAGGTAACAGGACCAGAAACTCTTCGCCACCTACCCGGCAGGCATAATCGCTTTCCCTCGAACAGGCTTGCATCAGCCCGGCCAGTTTCTTCAGCACGACGTCGCCGACATCATGTCCGTAACGGTCATTCACCTGTTTGAAATGATCGATATCCAGAGTCACCAACGAAAACGGCCGACATTCAGTCCTGAGAAAATCAAGCACACTGGACAGTGCCCGACGGTTCAGCAGCCCGGTCAGCGGATCGGTCTGCACCTCTTTATTAAGCTTGCCAATTCTGGCCTCCATGAGTTCCACGCCTTGCAATAAGGCCTTACGGATGAGCGCGGATTCAAAGTACCAGGACCGCACTTTGAGGATTTTTTGAGACGTCTCCGGGCTTTGCATATTCTTCGCACACTCAGCCAGTTGCGACAGTGGCCGACTGATAAAACCGCTTAGCCAGAACACGCCGAGTATGCCGATGACCGCCATGGGAAGAATGCCGATAATGCTGCGGTAGACCAGACTGTCCATGGGCAGCAGCGCCCTCTCCACGGATTGCAAAGAAACAATACCCCAGCCTACGGACTTGACCGGCGAATAACCTGCCAGCATTTCCTTGCCAAGAAAGTTGACCACCAGCGCGCCACCGTTTTCACCGCCAAGTACTTTGTCGACCACAGCACTGTCACTTACCGTTTTACCCACTCGCTCCTGGTCTGGGTGGTAAAGAATGGTTTTATTCGAGTCCACTACATAGACATAAGCGTCATCACGGTAAAAATGGGATCCAATCAAATCATGAAGGATGCTTCGCTGTTTCAAATAGATAGCGCCACCCACATAACCGAGGTAAGCGCCCTCATCATCAAATATCGGGCTTGAGACGATCACCACCAGATTCCCGGCCGCAGAAATATAGGGTTTGCTGATCAGCGGTTTTTTTTCAGTCAGGGCTTCACGTGCGCCTGGGGTCTGCAACTTGCCGCTACTCACATGAACAGTCTCGGGAGAAACGGTAACGACGTAGCCCTCAGTATCGACCATGACCACAGCATTGAAACTGTCAGTCTGTAATTTCAGGCGCCTGGCTTCGGATAACGCAAGCTCATGATTGTAATGACTCTTTCCAAGCAGCCCGGCACTGAAAGAAATCTGCTGTTGGGCCGCCTGAAGAAAATCGTCGATCGTGTCGGACAGTTTGCTGGCGTAAACACGGTTAGCCTCGATGGTACTCTCGATCAGTTGTTCCTTCTGGACGCGATAGGTTGAATAAAGCGTATTGGAAAGAGTGGCAGCTGCTACGATCACAGACAGCAATAAAATCAGACGACGTAAATCCACCCGGAAAGCGACCTTGGACAACATTTTAATCACCACCTGCATCAGGGCATACCGCCATTATGCATTTAACTCAACACAAAATAAACGTACTCCCGAAGACGACTCGCAAGATGAAGAACATACTTTAATCCACCGGATAAAAAACTGCGAATGAATCGTATTACGCACTTCAAAAAACATAACTTGGATCCAAGTTATCCAAAGCGACAATTAAAAAATTAAACCGATGCGAATTTAGTAGCGCCTCTGATGAAGAACTCACTACATTGCGCGGCGATAGCCTAATAAGGCTGACAACTTCCAACGGTAATACCGGGCATTAGCCGAACACTAACTATCCGGCTAATTGCACGCGAATATCTTGAGATGGCCCCGCCCTTCAGGCCACCAAATGACAACGTACAGCCGTCTCCCCCAGCGCCTTGAGTTGCTGCGGCTTTTCACAGCCCGTCGTGGCCTTGGGACAACGGTCGCGGAAGAAACAACCGGAAGGCAGCCTGCGGTTGCCCGGCAATTCGGTCGGTGCCGAAACCTGGCTTTCATCCAGCGGTACACCAAGGCGTGGTACGGCATCGAGAAGCAACCGCGTATAGGGGTGGCGTGGCCGTTCCAGCACTTCGGCGGTGCTGCCCAGCTCGACGATCTGCCCCAGGTACATCACCGCCACCCGGTCGGCCATATGCCGCACCACCGAGACGTTGTGGGAGATGAGGATATAGGTCAGGTCGCGGCTGCGTTGCAGCTCGCCCAGCAGGTTGAGGATCTGCGCCTGCACCGAGATATCCAGGGCCGAGGTCGGTTCGTCGAGGACGATGATGTCCGGGTCCGATGAAAGGGCCCTGGCAATGGCGATGCGTTGCCGCTGGCCGCCACTGAATTGATGCGGGAAACGATCCATGTATTCGCTGCGAATACCCACCTGACTGGCGACCCGGGCGGCGATCTCACGCATCTCCTGACGCGGCGCCCCCCGCTGGACGAACAGCGGCTCGGTGATGACTTTCCATACCGGCAGGCGCGGGTCGAGGGACGACTGCGGGTCCTGGAAGACGATCTGCACATTGCTGCGCCGCTCGCTGGCGTTGTTATAGACCCATTGCAACTGACCGCTGGTGGGCTTGATCAGCCCCATCAGCAGTTGCGCCAGGGTGCTCTTGCCGCAGCCGGACTCGCCAACCACGCCGAGGGTTTCCCCGGCGCGCACCTGCAGATCGATGCCGTTGAGGGCATGGGCCACACCCTTGGATCGACCCAGCCAGTCATTGCCCACCGGGTAATGCACGCGCACATCGTCCAGACCGAGAATAACCGGCAGCTCGCCGGCCTGTTGCTGCGGGGCACTGATCATGATGCCTGTTTCTCCAAGCTCAACCAGCAGGCGCTCTTGCGCTGGCCGCTGGCGTCAAGGGCCAGCAAAGGGGGACGCTCGCTGCACTTGGCCATGGCAAAGGCGCAACGATCACGAAAGGTGCAGCCATCGGGCAACGCCGACAGGTTCGGTACCTGGCCGGGGATGGTCAACAGCTCCTGGCCCGGCTCGACCTGCTCCGGCAGACCGCTGAGCAGCCCTCGGGTATAGGGATGTTGCGGCGCGGCCATGACGTCGGCAGTGACGCCCTGCTCCACCACCGCACCGGTGTACATCACATAGACACGATCGCAGAACTGCGAAACCAGGGCCATGTCATGGGTGATCAGCAGAATCGCCGTGCCCCGCTGCCGGGCTTTTTCCCGCAGCAGCAACAATACTTGGCGCTGCACCGTGACATCCAGCGCCGTGGTCGGCTCGTCGGCAATCAGCAATTGTGGGTCGCAGGAGAATGCCAGGGCAATCATCACCCGCTGGCGCATGCCGCCGGACAGCTCGAATGGATAGCTTTCCATGACCTGTTCAGGGTCGGCAATGTGCATGTCGCGCAACAGGGTGATGGCCTTGGCCCGAGCCTCTGCCTTGCTCAGCTGCTGGTGATGAATGATTACATCAGTCATCTGCCGACCGATGCGCCGGGTCGGATTGAGCGCGGTCATGGGCTCCTGAAAGATCATCGCCGCATCCCGGCCACGGACCTTGAGCAGTTCCTTTTCCTGGGCGGCGAGCATGTCGCGCCCAAGGATATGCAGGCTGCCGCCGCTGACCCGATAACTGCGCTCCGGCAGCAGGCGCAGACTGAGCATGGCGGTGACGGATTTTCCGGAGCCGGACTCGCCGATCACCCCGACAATCTCGCCTGGATTGACCTGCAACGACACGCCGTTTAGCGCCTTGACCGTACTTCGATACGCGGGAAACTCGATACTCATGTTGTCGATATTCAGCACAGGACTGTTCATGCTCATTTCCCCTGCTGCCGTGGGTCGAGCAAGTCACGCACGCCGTCGCCCAATAGATTGAAGCCGGTGGCCGTGACCAGGATCGCCAGCCCCGGAAAAGTCGAGTACCACCACTGGTCGAGGATATAGTTGCGCCCGGTAGCCACCATGGCGCCCCACTCTGCCGTCGGTTGCTGTGCACCCAGGCCGATAAAGCCCAGGGCCGAAGCCATGAGGATTGCCGCGCCAATATCCAGGCTCAGTTGCACCATCAATGGCGGCGTAGCATTGCGCGCCACGTGCCAGAGCACGATATGCCAGCGCCCGGCGCCAAAAGTCTGGGCCGCCTTGACATAGCCCATCTGGCGAATACTCAGGGCCTGGCCCCGGGCCAGACGCACGTAGAACGGAATCCGCACCAGCGTGATTGCCAGCATGGCGTTGAACAGACTGGCCCCCAGTGCCGCAGCCAGAGCCATGATCAGCACCAGGGAAGGCACCGACAACATGATGTCCATCAGGCGCATGACCAGGCCGTCGAAACGCCCGCCGATCACTCCGGACATACAGCCCAGCAGGCCGCCGATCAGGCACGAGGCAAATGCCACGAACAGGCCGACACCTACCGACTGGCGGCTGCCGTACAACACCCGGCTGAACAGATCGCGGCCAACTTCATCGGTGCCGAACCAGTGCTCCGCCGACGGTGCGGCCAGACGCTGGGACAGATTCAGGGCATTGGGATCATGGGAAGCCAGCCACGGGGCAAAGAGCATGCACAGCAACACCAGCAACGTGATGGCAAGCCCGGCCATGGTCAGGGGGCTACGCCGTATCTGGTGGCTCAGGTAAGCGAGTTTTTCCGGCCAGCGCGCTGGCAAGGCAATGGTGGTTGGAACGGGAGAAGCGCTCATATCAGTCAACCTCGCCGATGCGCGGATCGATCAGGCGGTAAAGCAGATCGATGAGCATATTGAGCAGTACATAAATGAAGGACACGACAATGGCGAAGCCCATCACAGCCGGGAAATCCAGGGACTGCACCGACTTGATCACATAAGCACCCATGCCCGGCCAGGCAAACACCGCTTCGGTAAGCACCGCGCCGTACAGCAGGTCGCCAAGGATCAGGCCCAGCACCGTTACCGAAGGAATCAGAGCATTGGGCAAGGCATGACGCAGGATCACCGCCCAGCGCGACAGGCCATAGGCCCGGGCCGTGCGGATATAGTCTTCGCCGAGCTGATCGAGCATCGCCGAACGAATCTGCCGGGCGACCACGCCCAGGTTGACGAAGGCCAGGGTTACCGCAGGCAGGATCAGGTGTTGCAGGCTGCTGACGAATTGCTCGCGATTACCTGCCAGCAGCGAGTCGATCAGGTAGAAGCCAGTGATGCGGTTCGGTGCGTCCATGCCCTCATCGATACGGCCACTGCCGGGCAACCAGTTCAGATGACCGTAGAACAGCACGATCAGCCCAAGGCCAAGCCAGAAGGTCGGCGTGGAAATGCCGGTGACCGCCAGGGTGCGGGCGAACTGGTCGATGGCGCGGTTCTGATAGACCGCCGACAGCACGCCCAGAGGCACGCCAATCAGAATCGACAGCAGCAAGGCCGTCAGGGCCAACTCCAGGGTCGCCGGGAAAAACGCCCGCAAGTCTTCCAGTACCGGGCGACTGGTGCGGATCGACGTGCCCAGGTCGCCGTGCAGCAGGTCGAGCATATAGCGCCCGTATTGTTGATACAGCGGCAGATCCAGGCCCAGGTTGTGGCGGATATTGGCCACGATGGCATCGCTGGCGCGGTCACCGGCAATCAGCCGCGCCGGGTCGCCGGGGATCAGATGGGATATGGCAAAGGTGATCAACGAAACGCCAATCACCACCAGCAACAGGCCGGCCAGGCGTTTACGCAGGATATTCAGGAAGGCCATCAGGCACCTCGGTGTTGCATCGATGGGGTACAGCGCAGCAGCGCCCCCACGGTCGGAGCGCTGCTGCTGTCACGCACTGCCAGCAAAGGCTTACTTGGTGATCGTGTCGATGTTGAACACTTGTTCCAGCATCGGGTTGAACACGTAGCCCTTGACCGATTCACGCATCGGCAAGGTGTAGGCCTTCTGGTACAGGTAGGCGTAGACGCTGTCGTTGAGCACGATCTTTTGCGCCTGGTGGTACAGCTCGGTGCGCTTGCCCTGGTCGTTGGTCGCAGCCGATTCGCGGATCAGCTTGTCGACTTCCGGGTTGTTGTAGAACGAACGGTTACCGGCCAGGCCTGGCAGCTTGGAGTCGAACCAGAAGTTCATGAACATGTAGGGGTCGGCGAAGTCCGGGCTCCAGGAGCCAATAGCCAGGTCGAAGTCACCGGTGTTCAGGCGCTCACGCATGGTGGCGTTGGCCAGTTTTTCCATCTTCAGGTTGATGCCCAGAGGTTGCAGGCCGGCCTGCAGGGTCAGGCCGATGGGCTCCCAGTTAGGGTCCTTGTCCGAGTACATGAAGTTCAGCGCGGTGATTTTCTCCGGCACCTTGGCCAGATC
This sequence comes from Pseudomonas sp. Pseusp88, assembly GCF_047303955.1. Taxonomy (NCBI): domain Bacteria; kingdom Pseudomonadati; phylum Pseudomonadota; class Gammaproteobacteria; order Pseudomonadales; family Pseudomonadaceae; genus Pseudomonas; species Pseudomonas sp. Pseusp88. Next base: position 103,517 of record NZ_JBGLYM010000014.1, read on the forward strand.
GGCCTTGGCCTGCTCGACGTTCTGCTTGAAGGTCGGCGCCTTGTTGTCATAGGCCCACATACCACGCGGTATCGGCCCGTTCATGGCCTTGGCCTTGCCCTTGAGAATGCCGTTGATGATGCCGTCGTAATCCAGGGAGTCGACGATGGCCCGACGTGCATCCGGGTTATTCATCGGCGCCTTTTTGGTGTTCATGTAGATAAGAGTCACACGCAGCGACGGGTAGTCACCGACAACGATATCGGACTTCTTGGCCAGGGCTTCGAGCTGGTCCTGGGGCATGTCTTCGATGATATCCAGATCACCGTGCTCCAGTTGCAGGCGACGCACCGAAGCTTCACCAATGATCTTGATCACCACCTTTTTCAGGGTTGGCTTGGGTCCGGCGAAGTAGTTGTTCTGCTCCATGGTCAGGGTCTGGCCCTTCTGCCAGCCGGTCAGCTTGAACGCACCGGAACCGGCGGTATGGGTCGACAGGTAAGCTTCGGCACCGCCGGCCTCCTTGGCCACGGCCGGATTGACGATGGCTGCGCCGTTGTGGGCCAGGGTCGAGAGGAAGGGTGCATAGGGCGATTTGAGGGTGAAGCGCACGGTCATCGGGTCGACCACCGACACTTCCATGTCATCCGGGAAGGCACCGGACGGGCCTTGCTTGAGCTTCATCACCCGGTCGAAGGAGAACTTCACCGCGTTGGCATCGACTTCGCTGCCGTCATCGAACTTGTTGCCCGGCTTGAGTTTGAACTCCCAGACCAGACTGTCGGCGGAAGTGGTCCAACTGGCGGCCAGTTCGCCTTTGACTTCGGTGCTGCCCTCTCCGTTCTCGACCTTGTAGGTGACCAGGCGTTGGTAGGCCGGGTAAGTCACGGCCCAGTCGTTGTTATCGATGGTCACGGCCGGGTCGAGGGTCTGGGGATCGGACGGTTTGCCGATCATCAGGGTGTCCTGCGGCACAGCAGCACTGGCGGTCTGCCAGGCACCGAGTCCCATGGCAGTGCAGAGCAAGGCCATAGCCAGTTTGCGCGGGGTGAAGATAGGGTTCATGCCGGTTCCTTGATCATTCGATAAATGGAAGTTCGTCAGGTTTTTTATTGAAGCTATACCGGGCAGTACAAGCTCGGGCGCCATGGCGTTCCGAGAACGGCCAACACTGGTTAGAGGGTCAGGCCGGATTTACGCCGGGATTCATAAGTGTCCCGGTCATGTTCAGGGTGACGCTCAATGACTGGCCGGCTGGATCGAACCGTCGTCGATCAGCGGATAGTCGTCGGCATCGGGCAACTCAAAGTGCCACCACTCGCTGTCGATATGGCGGAAACCGGCACCGAGCATGATCCCCAGCAAAAGCAGGCGATTGCGCTGCACCGCCACGGGCAGATCGGGGAAAAACTGATGGGACTGCTCGCGCATGTCGTCGAAACCGGTGCCCATGTCCAGGGGTTGGCCATCGGCGTCAATCAGGGTCAGGTCCACCGCCACGCCACGGCTGTGATGGGAACCAAGGCCCGGGTCACGTACGTATTCGGGATTAGGCAAGGCTTGCCATAACAGCAACTGCGCGTAGGGCGGTCGATAGGCGTCGAAGATCCGCAGGCTGTAACCGGCCTGACGCGCCAGACGGCTGGCCAGGCGCAGGCAGCGTTCGGCATCGACATGCAGCAGGCAACGCGGGTCCTGATAGATCGGCTTGCCGGCCAGATTATCGGCCCCGGCGTAGATCAGATCGATCTCAACCTGCAGGGCCTGGGCGTCGATTTCGACAAGGGGTGTGGGGTTCACTCGATTGCTCCAAAAAATCAATTATTCAAACTGGCCGAACAGCTCTTGCAGGCGCCGGTTCTTCGCCAGGCGTTCGTCCAGGTGCTGGCCGTATTTTTCGGCCACGGCAGAAACCATCAGGTTTAACAGGCAGGCCAGAGGCGCCGGGGAGTCCCAGAACTGGCCGACGTCAGACTTGAGCTGCAGCAGATCCATGGGGTAATCCCGCGCCCATGGACAGTGAAAATCAGTGACAAAGGCCAGGGCCAAATTCTGCTGGCTAGCCACTTCGCAGAAGGTGCGGGTGATACTGGAATAGGTGCGGAAGTCGGCAATGATTGCGTACGGATTGGCGAACTCGGAGTTCAGCGACTCGGCATAGGTGCCGGACAGGCCATCGACGTAGTAGACCTTGGGTCGGATGTATTCCAGGTGGCTCAAGAAGGTCGTGAGAATGCCGCGAGTGGTCTGGATGCCGACGATAAATACCGCATCGGCAGCATGGATGCGCTCGACGATGCGGCTGAACACGTCAGTGCGCGCCAAGGCATAGACATGCTGAATAGCCTCCAGCTCACGATTGAGCGAGCGCTCCAGAGCGTCGCCGTGAGTACTCTCCTCGCGAAACGCGCCAAGCCGGTCAGTCAGCACCCAGGTATTGCCGGTATCACCGCGCAGACTCTGCTTAACGTCATCGATATTGCGATAACCCAGGGATCGAAAGAACCGCCCCACTGAAATCCCGGTGGTGCCGGTTTGCTGGGCAATGCTGTCGGCAGTTTCGAACGGCAGCTTCTGCGGATTGGCCAATAGATAGCCGGCAATGCGCTTGCCCGTCGGCGTCAGCTCGCTGAAGCGCTGCTCCAGAGCGTCGATAAAGCTGCTTTTGTCCGTAGGTGTCATGGCGGAAAGCATCCTGCAGCGGGCGCATAAATGTTAGAAACGATTCAGGTAATTGCAATGATGTTATCAACATAACATCCGATTTTATGATGGCACAACGCTTATTTTCAGAAAGTTTTTGAGTGGCTCAAGGTGGTGCGAGGAGATTGGGAAATGCGCGTTTGCAGGGCAAAAAAACGCACAAAATAACTTATGAACATCAATCGTGAAGCAACTGTGGGAGCGAATTCATTCGCGAAGAGGCCAGTACATCCAACACATTGGCGGCGTCCGGAATAAAGCTTTCGCGAATGAATTCGCTCCCACAGTAGCGCGTGCACATCGTCGGATCTGTGGGAGCGGATTCATCCGCGAAGGGGCTGCTCTGGCTTTAAAGCAAACATAGAATTTCCCACACATCGACCTACCAATACTCGAAAACCTCAGCGCAAATTGGTCTTGATCAACTCCATCACTTCATCCCCTCGCCCGCTCAGCACTGTGCGCAGCATGTACAGGCTGAAGCCCTTGGCCTGGGCCAGCTTGATCTTCGGCGGGATGCCCAGTTCCTGTTTGGCGGTGACCACATCCACCAGTACCGGCCCCGGGTGATCGAAAGCCTTGCGCAATGCACCGGGCAGCTCTTCGGCGTTCTCGACTCGGATGCCGAGGATCCCGGCACCCAGAGCGATCCCGGCAAAGTTGGTCTCGTACAGATCGGTGCCATGGGGCACATAACCGCCCGCCTTCATCTCCATATCGACGAAGCCCAGGGAGCTGTTATTGAACACAACCAGTTTGATTGGCAGGTCCAACTGGCGAACGCTGAGCAGATCCCCAAGCAGCATTGACAGACCGCCATCGCCGCACATGGCAATAACCTGGCGTTGCGGATCCACCGCCTTGGCGCCCAGGGCCTGGGGCATGGCGTTGGCCATGGAGCCGTGGTTGAACGAACCCAGCAGGGTGCGCTTGCCATTCATCTTCAAGTAGCGTGCGGCCCAAAGGGTCGGTGTGCCGACATCGACCGTAAAGATCGCATTGTCGTCGGCCTGATCGCTGATCACTTTGGCCAGGTATTGCGGATGGATCGGCTCGCCAGGTGCCGAGGGCGTGGCCAGTTCGTCCAGCCCTTCCCGGGCCTTGGCGTAATGTTTCAGCGCCTTGTCGAGGAAGCGGCGGTTCTCCTGGCGCTTGAGCCGAGGCAACAGGGCTGCAAGAGTCTCCTTCACCCCGCCGACCAGGCCATGGGTCAACGGGGTGCGACGCCCAAGTGCCGTTGGGTCGATATCGATCTGGATGATTTGGGCGTTCTCCGGATAGAAATTCCGGTAGGGAAAGTTGCTGCCCAGAATCACCAGAGTGTCGCAGGACAACATGGCGTGATAGCCGGAGCTGAAACCGATCAGGCCGGTCATGCCGACATCGAAGGGATTGTCGTATTCCACATGCTGCTTGCCGCGCAAGGCATGCACCACCGGGGCACCGAGGGTGTCGGCCAGGGCCAGCAGCTCATCATGGGCGCCGGCGCAACCCGCCCCGCAGAGCAGGGTTACGGCACCGGAGTCGTTAAGCAATTGTGCGACCTGATCCAGTTGCACTTCGCCCGGCAGCACTTGCGGCGCTACCACGTCGACCCATTTCGCCTTGGTTTCCGGCGCAGCAGTCAGGGCCACATCCCCCGGTAGTACGATTACTGCCACGCCGCGCTGACTGATCGCCGCGCGCATGGCCCGCTCCAGCACTCGGGGGAATTGCTCGGCGCTGTTGACCAGTTCGACGAAATGGCTGCATTCCTTGAACAGCTCCTGGGGGCGGGTTTCCTGGAAGTAACCCAGGCCGATCTCCGTGGACGGAATATGCGCGGCAATTGCCAATACCGGCACCTGATTTCGATGGCAGTCATACAGGCCATTGATCAAATGCAGATTGCCCGGCCCGCAACTGCCGGCACATACGGCCAGGGTACCGGTCACCGCCGCCTCGGCCCCGGCGGCAAAGGCTGCGACCTCTTCGTGGCGGGTATGCATCCAGCGGATGGCGCCCAGTTTTTCCAGGCTGTCGGTCAGGCCATTGAGACTGTCCCCGGTCACCCCCCAAATGCGGCTGACACCGGCATCGGCGAGGGTCTGGGCGAGATGATCGGCAATCGTTCTGGACATGCGGTTTTCCTTGTCGAGGTCAATGGAAAACGCGGCCGCGATTGTGCCGCGCGCTCTAGATCGACCTGTGAGGGTCAGGACAGTTCAGCGCGGCGCTCGACTAAAACAGGTCAAAACCGCCAAATCTCGTAGGAATCTTCCTACCACCCTCATGCCCGCCCATTCGCAGCCGATGACCCTGGAGACCCTCTCTCTACAGCGGACGGCAGCCCAACAATGAAAACAATATTCGCTCGTTACACCGCTACATTTGTCGGCTTCGTGCTGTTGATCGCCATCCTCACGGGTGTCGGCATCAACCTGCTGATTACGCCGAGCCTGACGGCCACTGACGAGCGCCATCTGCTCAATGCCGCGGCGCAGATCGGTGACGTGATCAAGACCGAGCTGGCCAAGGTCCAGGCCCAGCAGCGGGTCATTACCGAAACTGTGCCACAGCTGGACAGCGACAGCATCGACCGCCTGCTGCCGTTTCTGGTCAACCAGTACGGCGAACTGAAGGTTTTCGGCGGCGGGGTCTGGCCGCTGCCGGACAAGCGCACGCCAGGACGCGCCAAGCACAGCACTTTCTATCATCGCGATGCCAGCGGCAAGCTGATCGTCAACACCCACTGGAACTCCCCGGAATCGCAGAACTATTTCGAGCAGTCCTGGTATCTCGGTGGCCTCAAGGCCCCGGCCGGGCAATGCAACTGGGCCAATGCCTATCGCGATGACGCCAGCCCCGAGCCACGCACCAACTGCGCCATGGCCATCAGCAAGGATGGCGCGGCCTACGGCGTCTCTACCATCGACGTGACCCTGGGCTTCTTCAATGAGCTGGTCGCGCAGAAAGAGCGGGAAATCCATGCGCTGCTGATGATCGTCGAGAAAGACGGCAAGGTCCTCAGCAACCAGCCGGAAATTGCCGGCAACAATGTGCTGAAGAACGTTTCCGAGCTGTCCGCTCAGTCCGCCTTTGCCGCAGCGCTGCAAACCAGCCTGAAAAGCGCCAGTGGCAGCGGCGTCGTGCGCAGCACTTACAAAGGCAACGACGGCGACGACTACAGCCTGTTCCTGCAACCCATCGAAGGCACGCCCTGGCTGATGGCGGTGGCGCAACCCACCGCACTGCTGACCGCCCAGAGCAGTAAGGTCCTTAGCACCCTCGCCGCCCTGCAGATCCCCATGGTCATCGTGTTGCTGCTGATCATCATCGTTGCCCTGCGCCAGCTGATGAAACGCCTGGCCGTGCTCAAGGCCAATATCGACACCCTGTCGGCCGGTGATGCCGACCTGACCAAACGCATCGTGATCCGTGCCGAGGACGAACTGGGTGCGGTCGGCCATTCGGTCAACCGCTTCCTTGTGTACCTGCAGAAAATGGTTACCGAGGTGTCGGACTCTTCCGTGCTGATAGCTGAAGGTATTGAGCAACTGCGTGGCCAGGCTCGGGGTACCAGCAAGATTCTCACGCGCCATGCCAGTGAGACCGATCAGGCGGTCACCGCCGTCACCGAGATGAGCTCCACTGCCGAAGGCGTGGCCCGCAGTGCCGCCCAGACCGCGAGCATGACCCAGGTTGCCAACGAGAATGCCCGCCATTCCAAACTGGTGGTGGAAGATGCCTCCAACAGCGTGCGTGACCTGATCAGTGAAGTGGAGCTGGCGACCACCACCGTGCGTGCCATGGAACAGGACGCCGAGCGCATCAACTCGGTACTGGGGGTGATCGGCGAAATCGCCGGGCAAACCAACCTGCTGGCCCTAAACGCCGCCATCGAAGCCGCCCGCGCCGGTGAACAGGGCCGCGGCTTCGCCGTGGTCGCCGATGAGGTCCGCGCGCTGGCCGGTCGCACCCAGGCCAGCACGTCGGAAATCAACGAAATGCTCGCCCGCCTGCAACAGGGTGTAAGCGCGGCCGTTGTTGCCATGGAGAAAACCAAGCAGAGTTGCCAGGCCACGGCGGACAAGACTTCCAAGGTCAACGAAGGCCTGGACGGGATGACCGACTCGGTGGTGCGCATCAACGACCTGAGCACCCAGATCGCTACTGCCGCCGAAGAGCAAAGTGCAGTCAGTGACGAGATCAACCGTAATATGGTCGCGGTGCGTCACATCGTTGAAGAGCTGGTGGCCGGCGGAACAGTCAACGAACAGAGCACCGCGACCCTGGCCGCTTCCAACGAGAAGCTCAATGCCGTGGTACGGCGTTTCAAGCTGGTCTAACGCATGAACTTGTAGGAGCTGCCGAAGGCTGCGAAAGCGGTGCAGACCCCACTCGCAGCCTTCGGCAGCTCCTACGAATACACTGCGGCCAATCGACTGGCTGCAAAATGCGCCTGTGCCCTACGATTGGGCGGCAGAACAAGACGGTGCCAGCGGGCGCCACCGGGTCCAACAGGCTCTACACCTTGGGATCACCCGGCGCCTTGACCGGCGCCGCGTACTCCGGCTTGAGCTTGCCTTCCTTGTCCAGCAGCCAGGCATCAAGAATCTGCCGGACCACAGGGCCGGCGACACGGCCACCGGCCTCGCCGTTCTCGATCATGACCGCAACGACGATTTTCGGGTGGGCCGCCGGGGCAAAGCCAACGAACAGGGCGTTGTCACGGTTGCGCTCAAGGGTTTTCAGGCGGTCGTAACGCTCGCCCTGTTTGATCGCCACCACCTGGGCCGTACCGCTCTTGCCAGCGATACGGTATTGCGCACCGAGGGCAGCGGCGCGGGCGATGCCGCGCGGGTCGTGCATCACCATCTGCATGCCCTCGTTGACCTGATTCCACTCACTCGGGTCACGCAGCACGATGTTGGGCATCGGGTTCGGGTCCACTGGCGCGACATCGCCGACCTCCTTGGCCAGATGCGGGCGAATCCACACGCCCTTGTTGGCGATCAGCGAGGTGGCCTGGGCCAGTTGCAACGGCGTAACCTGCATATAGCCCTGGCCGATGCCGAGAATCACGGTTTCCCCCGGGAACCAGGCCTGGCGCCGGGTTGCGCGCTTCCATTCCCGCGACGGCATCAGCCCCGAGGCTTCCTCGAACATGTCCAGGGAGACCTTCTGCCCCAAGCCGAATTCGGCCAGGTAGTCATGCAGCCGGTCGATGCCCAGCTTGTGCGCCAGCGTATAGAAATAGGTGTCGTTGGAACGCATGATCGCCGCGTCCATGTCTACCCAGCCATCGCCGTTGTGGGCCCAGTTACGGTACTTGTGATCGAAGTCCGGCAACTGGAAGTAACCGGGGTCGAAGACCTTGGTCTGGGCCGTGACCACTCCTGAGTCAAGCCCGGCGATCGCCACCTCCGGCTTGATCGTCGAGCCTGGCGCATAGAGCCCGCGCAGGACCCGATTGAATAGCGGCCTGTCGACCGAATCACGCAGTGCAGCATATTCCTTGAAGCTGATGCCGGTGACAAACAGGTTCGGGTCGAAACTCGGTTTACTGACCATAGCCAGCACTTCGCCGGTTTCCGGCTCGATTGCAACCACTGAGCCACGGCGGTCGCCAAGGGCTTCCTCGGCGGCTTCCTGAAGATGGATATCCAGGCTCAGGGTGATGTTCTTGCCGGGGGTCGGATCTGTGTGCTTGAGCACGCGCAGGACACGGCCCTGGGCGTTGGTCTCGACTTCTTCATAACCTACATGCCCATGCAATTCGGACTCGTAGAACCGCTCGATCCCGGTTTTGCCCACTGACTGTGTGCCCCGATAGTCGACCGAGTCCAGTTGCTTGGTTTCTTTCTCGTTGATTCGCCCGACATAGCCAATGGAGTGAGCGAAGTGCGCACCCAGCGGGTAATGGCGGACGAATTGCGGCTCGACGTCCAACCCCGGCAGACGAAACTGATTCACGGCCAGCAAGGCGATCTGTTCTTCGGTCAACTCGTAGAGCAGGGTCACCGGTTCAAAGGGGTGACGAGCCTGCTTGAGATCCTTGTCGAACAGGATGCGGTCTTCGGCAGGCAGGTTGAGGATGCTCATCAATTCATTGAGCACTTCGTTGGAGTCCCCGGCGCGTTCGCGGGTCATGGTCAGATTGAAGCTGGGCCGGTTATCGGCCAGCACCACACCGTTGCGATCATAGATCAGCCCGCGCTCCGGAGGGATCGGCAGTACATGAACACGATTGTTTTCGGAAATGGTCGAGTGATAGTCGAACTCGATAACCTGGAGGAAATACATACGCGCCACCAGGCAGGCGCTCAGGATCATCACGACCAGGGCGCAGGCTATCAGCCGCCGGTTGACCAGACCGGTCTCTTTTTCGTGATCTTTTAACGGAATGGGATCAGGCATTACTACAGCATCTCGGTAAAGGACAAAAACAGGTAAAAAAATGTTTCCGCAGTTTTGCGCTGCGCACGATACCAAGAACTGCTGGTCAGCATGGAACTGTTGGACGATTCACCTCAGCGATAGCACGAAAGCTCACCGATTGTTGCAGAAAGCACAATACTCATTTACAAAATAAGCGCGGCGCAACGTTTGGTAACACATCTATCATCCCCACACGCTTGAAAAAAGATGAATAGAGGAATCTGGCACTCCCCCGCCTAGCGTGCGCCATAAGTGCGCTGGCCAGCCAGAGGACCGAATGTCACAGGCAAGCGTGAGTGCTCATCGCCCGGCACCGCCAGGCGCCAGGCATGAAACCGTAATCAGTCGCGAACACTGGAAGCCTCGAACGGGCCAGCCTTGCTGTGCCTGGCCGAGAGGTGTTCGCAGGAGCCTTGAATGACAGAGAAATCCCCCAAAGGCCTGACGCGCCGGCAACTGCTGGTATCGTCCGCCACGACCCTGGCCGCCGGTGCGGCTGCCACGGCCAAGGCCGCTACCCTCAACGGGCTGCCGCAATGGGTGCCGTTCGACCATAACGGTCCGATGCACTACGACACCCCCGGCTGGCAATTCTTCACCGCCGAAGAAGGCCGGGAAGTCGAGGCCATCGTCGAGCGTCTGATTCCCGCTGATGACCTGAGTGTCAGTGGCAAGGACGCAGGTTGCGCAATATTCATTGACCGGCAACTGGCCGGCGAATACGGCACCTTTGCCCGTCTCTACATGCAAGGCCCGTTTGAGCAAGGCACGCCCATGCAGGGCGACCAGTCGCCGCTGGTGCCGCAGCAACGCTATCGCCTGGGCATCGCCGCCCTGACCGGCTACTGCCAGAAGCAGTATCAGAAAGCGTTCAGCGCCCTGGCGCCGGAAGAACGCGACAAGGTCCTCAGCGGCATTGAGCACGGCGATATCGCCCTCGAAGGCATCGATGCCAGGTTCTTTTTCCAGCAGGTGCTGGGCAACACCATGGAAGGCTTCTTCGCCGATCCGATCTATGGCGGCAACCGCGACATGGTGTCGTGGAAAATGATCGGTTTCCCCGGCGCCCGTTATGACTACCGCGACTACATCGCCCTGCATAACCAGAAGCTGAACCTCGTGCCGCTCTCCATCATCGGCAGCTCTGCCTGGAACAAAAAGGGTTAATCCACCATGGTCAAGAAACTACCTTCCACCGATGTCGTGGTTGTCGGACTCGGCTGGGCCGGATCCATCATCGCCAACGAACTGGCCGATGAAGGCCTGCGCGTCATCGGCTTCGAACGCGGCCCGTGGCGTGATACTGCAACTGACTTCAACGTGGCTTCGGCGGCAGACGAGTTGCGTTACAACCGTCGCCAGGACCTGATGCTACGCACCCGGCAGAACACCACCACCATCCGCAACAACGTCACCGAAACCGCCTTGCCGATGCGCTCCTGGGGCTCATTTCACCCCGGCAACGGCACCGGCGGCGCGGGCAATCACTGGGCCGGTATCACCTTCCGCTTCCAGCCCAATGAGTTTCGCCTGCACAGCCACCTGACCGAACGTTACGGCAAGGAACTGTCCCCCGAGCTGACCCTGCAGGACTGGGGCACCGACTGGGAAGAGATGGAACCGTTCTACACCAAGTTCGACCGTCTGGCCGGGATCTCGGGCAAGGCCGGTAATATCAAGGGTGTCATTCAAGAAGGCGGCAACACCTTCGAAGGCGCGCGTTCGGAAGAATACCCTAACCCGCCGACCGCCCAGACCTACGCGCCGACCCTGTTCGCCGAAGCAGCGAAGAACCTAGGCTACAAGCCGTTCCCTGTGCCCTCGGCACTGGTATCACGCAGCTACACCAATCCCTTGGGTGTGACCATGGGCGCCTGCACCTTCTGTGGTTTCTGCACCAACTACGGTTGCGCCAACTACTCCAAGGCCAGCGCCATCACCACGATCCTGCCGGCGCTGATCCGCAAGCCCAACTTCACCGCCCAGACCAACTGCGAAGTGCTGCGGGTAACCATGGACAGCACCGGCAAGCGCGCCACCGGGATCATCTTTGTTGACTCCAACGGCGACCAGTTCGAGCAACCTGCCGAGCTGGTGGTGATCAGCGCGTTCATCTTCGAAAACGTACGCTTGATGCTGCTGTCCGGCGTCGGCAAGCCCTACGACCCGGTGACCAATACCGGCACCACGGGCCGCAACTATGCCTACCAGACCGCCAACAACGTGCGCCTGTTCTTCGATGACAAGAACTTCAACCCGTTTATCGGTGGCGGCGCCATCGGCATGGGCATCGACGAGCTGAACAACGACAACTTCGACCACTCCGGCCTTGGTTTCGTCGGCGGCGGCAGCACCCGGGTCACCCCGATCGGTGCCGCGCCCATCGACTCGCGTCCCCTACCACCGGGCACCCCGACCTGGGGCAAGGAATGGAAGAAGGCCACGGTGCAGAACTACGCCAGTACCATGTCCATCGGTTGCGAAGCGAGCAGCTATGCCACCCGCACCAACTACCTGTCCCTGGATCCGACCTACAAGGACCCGTTGGGCCGCCCGTTGCTGCGCATCACCTTCGACTTCCCGGAGAACGACCGCAAAATGGCTGCCTATGTCACCGGCAAGGTGCATGAAATCGCCAAGTCGATGAACCCGCGGCAGATGGTCGACAGCTATCAGAAAGGTCATTGGAACAGTGCACCCTACCAGTCGTCGCACATCGTCGGCGGCTTTATCATGGGCGCCGATCCGAAGACCAGCTCGGTGAACAAATACCTGCAAGTCTGGGACGTGCCGAACCTGTTCGTGGTCGGCTCCTCGGCCTTTCCACAGAACCCCGGCTACAACCCCACCGGTACCGTCGCGGCACTGGCCTTCAAGGCTGCGGACGCCATTCGCACCCGCTACCTGAAACGCCCAGGGGAGATGATCACCCTATGAAGACTTTACTTGCGACCTGCATCGGCGTGCTCGGCCTGAGCCTGAATATCGCCCATGCCGCGACTGGCGCCGACTCTTACAATATCGTGGAAAAGGGCCGTTACCTGACCACTTTGGGCGACTGTGCCGCCTGTCATACCCTGCCCGGCAAACCGATGTTTTCCGGCGGTGTGGTCATCGATACGCCGTTCGGCAAACTGCTGGGTGCCAACATCACACCGGACCAGGTCACTGGCATCGGCCGCTGGAGTTTCGAAGACTTCCAGAATGTCATGTCCAACGGTCACGGCCTGGATGGCAAGCTGCTGTACGGCGCCATGCCGTACACCGCCTACACCAAGGTCAGCCGCGAAGACAATCAGGCGATCTGGGCCTACCTGAAAACCGTCGATGCGGTAGACAACAAGGTCGAGACCAACCAGTTGCCCTTCCCCTTCAACGTGCGCAGCAGCCTGATCGGCTGGAACCTGCTGAACTTCAAGCAGGGCGAGTTCAAGCCAGATCCGCAGAAGTCCGCGCAATGGAACCGCGGCGCCTATCTGGTCGAGGGTCTGGGTCACTGCGGCACCTGCCACACACCCAAGGGCCTGACCGGTGGTGACAAGGCCGATCAGTTCCTTGGCGGCGCCAATCTGCAGGGCTGGGTCGCGCCCAATATCACTGCCAATGCCCATAGCGGCATCGGCAGTTGGAGCGAGGACGATATCGTCCAATACCTGAAGACCGGCGCCAACCGCTTCGACATCGCCTCCGGGCCGATGGCTGAAGAAGTCGAACACTCGTCCCAGCACTGGCAGGACGAAGACCTGATGGCGGTGGCCGTTTATCTGAAGGATGGCGCCAAGCCGAGCGAAGCACCGCAACCACTGGCCGCCAATACCCCGGCCATGGTCGCGGGCAAGGCGATCTATGCCGATCGCTGCTCGGCCTGTCACGTGTCCAGCGGTGAAGGGGCAGCCCATCTGTTCCCGAAACTGGCGATGGCGCCGTTGGTCAACGGTGCCGACCCGGCCTCGCTGATTCGCGTGGTCCTGAGTGGCAGCCGTGCCGGTGCCACTGACGCCGCGCCAACCGCTCCGGCCATGCCGGCGTTTGGCTGGAACCTGTCGGATGACAATGTCGCCGATGTCCTGACCTACGTGCGCAACAGCTGGGGCAACGCCGCCCCGGCGGTATCGGCCGGCGATGTGAAGACCATGCGTGAGCAGTTGCAGCCCAAGTAATAGCGGGCAGCACTGAGGTGAATCGAAATGCCCGGCCTGGTTTCAGGTCGGGCATTTTTTATGGCCCAGCGCATTCCCTCGCAGGAGCCGGCTTGCTGGCAATAGTGGCGTGAGAGCCGACGTGGCTGTCCAATACCATCATCGTTACCTGCGCCACCGCTGTCGCCAGCAAGCCGGCTCCTGCGGGTTCGGCGGTGGCAGCACAAAACAGCACAATCCTCCCGGACAGCCGCCGCGCTTTCTGCTATCACTGCCCCACCACAACCGGCCCGAGGCTTACATGGATAAACTGCTCGCCCTGAAAATGTTCGTCGCCAGTGTCGATGCCAAGGGTTTTTCGGCCGCCGCGCGGCAGTTGAACATTGCCACGTCCTCTGTGACGCGGATGATCGACAGCCTGGAGACCGAGCTGGGTGCGGTCCTGCTCAATCGTTCGACCCGTCAGGTCACGGTGTCCGAAGCCGGGGCTACCTACTACCTGCGGGCGCGGCAGATTCTCGAAGACATGGCCGAAGCCGATGCGCAGATCAATGATCGAGGCGAGCTGGCAGGCGGACAGCTGCGGGTATCGCTGCCGGTTGAATTTGGTCGACGCTGCATCGTGCCCTACCTGGGCAGGCTGATGCAGAAGCACCCGCAACTGGAGCTGGATATCACCCTGACCGACAGCATTGTCGACCTGGTCAGCGAACGCATTGATCTGTCGATCCGCCTCGGCTCGGCGGCGCCCATGGACGGCGTGGTCAGCCGCCATCTGGGCAACTTCCAGCGTTTCGTAGTCGCCAGCCCTGCCTACCTGGCTGAAACCGGCCTGCCCGAATCGCCCCAGGACTTGACCGGCCTGAGCTGCCTGCGCTTCAACTACAGCTCGGCACAGCAGATCTGGAACTTCGTCCGCGATGGCGAAGAGCTTCGTGTACCAGTCAGTGGCCGGGTCAAGAGTAACAATACCGAAGTGCTGCGCGAAGCAGCCCTGGCCGGAGTCGGCCTGGCCCTGCTGCCGGACTGGCTGGTCGGCTGCGATATCGTCAGCGGCCAGTTGACGCGCCTCTTCGAGCCTTGGGCGATTACGCCCAACAATGCCGTTCCGACGATTTCCGCCCTGTACCTGCCCAACCATCGTGGCTCGAAACGGATCAATGCCTTTATCGAATTCCTCGAGGAGGTGATGGTGCTGCGCCCCGTCTGACCGCCCTTCTTGTTATTTACGCAACGCTGCGTTGCGCCTCAGCCGGATTCTCGGAGTAAGCCAGCCGCTCTACCTTAGAGCCCTGAAATCACTTACCCGAGAACGCCATGAACCTGCAAATCATCTCCGATTTTATCTGCCCCTGGTGCTGGATCGGCGAGAGCAATCTCGACCGCGCCCTGGACCAGACTGGCCTGGAAAATAAGGTGCGCGTGCATTTCGTGCCCTACCAGCTCAACCCCGATATGCCCGAACACGGCATGAACCGTCGCCAATACCGCAGCGCCAAGTTCGGCAGCTGGGCTCGCAGCCAGGCGATGGATGCGCAGGTCACCCAGGCCGGTGCGGCGGCGGGCCTGCCGTTCAACTACGAGCTGATCGAAAAAACCCCGAATACCTTCGCCGCCCATCGTCTGGTCTGGCGCGAGCAGCAGGACGGTGGTGACGCCCGGCCACTGGTGCGGGCGATCTTCCGCGGCTATTTCGCCCTCGGCCTGGATATCGGCGACCCCATCGTATTGGCCGATATCGCCGCGCCGTTCAACCGCGACCGCGAAGAGACCCTGCGCTTCCTCGCCTCCAGCGAAGGCGTGGCCGAGCTGCTCAGCGAGCAGAGCCAGGCCCGTCAGGACGGTGTGCAGTCGGTGCCGAGCATTCGTATCAACCAGCAGATACTCAGCGGCGCCCAGCCGGTCAGCGTGTTTGCCCAGGTGCTGAACCTTGGGCGCGTGGCCTGAGCGGCTTTGACAAAACACAGCGCAACCAAATTGCAATGCATCCGTGGGACCGGCTTTAGCCGTGAATGCGATTCCCGGCTAAAGCCGGTCCCACAGTGTTCTCCACTCTCTGGAAATACCCGATATGACCCGTCTTCTGTTTACCCCAGTAAAAATCGGCGAACTGCTGCTCGATCACCGCGTCGCCATGGCGCCCCTGACACGTTCCCGGGCAGGTGCCGGTAACGTGCCTACCGCCATGAACGTCGAGTACTACCGCCAGCGCGCCTCGGCCGCACTGATTGTCAGCGAAGCCACGCAGATTTCCCAGCAAGGCCAGGGCTATGCCTGGACGCCGGGCATCCATAGCGCCGAACAGGTCGCAGGCTGGAAAGCCGTCAGCGATGCGGTGCATGCCGCCGGGGGCCATATGTTTCTGCAACTCTGGCATGTCGGCCGCGTGTCTCATCCGCAGTTCCAGCCTGAAGGTGGCTTGCCGGTTGCGCCCAGCGCCCTGCCGGTTCCGGGCAAGACCTTTATTCTGGATGACCAGGGCAATGGCGTCTGGGGTGATGTACCGGTGCCCCAGGCCTTGAGCCTGGAAGGCATCGCGACGATTATCGAGGACTACCGCCAGGCCGCGCGCAATGCCATGCTCGCCGGAATGGACGGCGTCGAGATCCATGCCGGTAACGGTTACCTGCTCGACCAGTTCATCAATAGCAACAGTAATCATCGCGAGGACTGCTACGGCGGCAATTTCGAGAACCGTGCCCGCCTGTTGCTGGAAGTGGTCAATGCCGTGGTCGAGGAAATTGGCGGCGAGCGTGTGGCTGTGCGCCTGACACCCATGGGCCGCTTCATGGGCATGGGCGATGACACGCCGCAAGCCACCTTCGGCTATATCGCCCGCCAGCTCAGTCGTTTCGACCTGGCCTATCTGCACCTGGTCGAACCCGCCATGGTCGGGACCGTGCTGGACGAAAACTACGACCCGAACTGGGACGCTATCATCAAACAACTGCGCCACGACTATCGCGGTGTACTGATGCTCGCGGGCGGTTATGACCAGGCCAGTGCCGAGAAAGCCCTGCTCGACGGCCGCGCCGACCTTATCGCCTTTGGCCGCCCGTTCATTGCCAACCCGGACCTGCCTGCACGCCTGCACGGCAACCACGCTCTCAACAACGCCGACGGCAGCAGCTTCTTCGGCGGCGATGCCAAGGGCTATATCGACTATCCGGCCCTAGGCCCTGCCTCTTGAGGATCCGCCCATGAGCACCTCTGCATCTGGAAAAGCCCTGATCATCGGTGGGTCCCTGGGCGGCCTGTTCATGGCGACGCTCCTGCGTGCCAGTGGCTGGGAGGTGGACGTCTTCGAGCGCTCCGCTGCCGAGCTGGACAGCCGTGGCGGCGGCATCGTCCTGCAACCCGATGTGCTGCACGCCCTGCGTTGCGCCGGGATCAGGCCCGGGCATGCTTTGGGGGTCATGTCCCACGAACGCCTTTACCTGCGTCGGGATGGCAGCATCGCCCATCAACAGTTGATGCCGCAGATGCAAACCTCATGGAACACTCTGTACAACACCCTGATGGCTGGCTTCCCCGAAGCCCACTATCACCGCGCAGCAGAACTGATCAGCCTCAATCAACATGAACAGCGGGTCAGTGCCCGCTTCGCCGACGGTCGCGAGGCTGAAGGTGATCTGCTGATCGGTGCCGACGGTGCCGGTTCCACGGTGCGTCAGCTGCTGCTGCCGGGCATGAAACCTTCGTATTCGGGGTATGTGGTCTGGCGCGGTTTGATCGAGGAACGCCAGTTGCCGGAAAGCGCGGCGCGCTTGTTACGGGAGAACTTCGTATTCCAGCAGGACCCGCAATCACTGATGCTCGAGTACATGGTGCCGGGCCTCGATGGCTCGGTGGCCGACCAGCAGCGGCGCTACAACTGGCTGTGGTATCTCAAGGCGGCCAAGGGTGCGCAACTGGATGCGGTGCTCACTGACCGTGACGGCGTACGCCGCGGTCATTCGGTGCCACCGGGCAGCCTCGCGCCCGAGCGCGATGCCTGGCTGCGGGGCATGGCCCAACAACACCTGAATCCGGCGTTCCTGACGCTGGTGGAGTTGACCGACGATATCTTCGTCCAGGCCATTCAGGACTTTCAGGTGCCGAAGATGGTGTTCAACCGGGTGCTGCTGACCGGCGATGCCGCCTTCGTGCCCCGCCCACATACAGCAGGCAGCACGGCCAAGGCAGCGGCCAATGCCCTGGCTCTGGTCCAGGCGTTCAAGAACGCAGGCGACCTTGATGCGGCCCTGCTCGCCTGGCAACAGCGTCAGTTACTGGAGGGCGCGCGCATGAGCGAATGGGGCATGGAGATGGGCAACCGCATCATGGGCATCGTCCAGTCCGCCTGAGGATCAGGATGCCGCGTCCAGGGGCTCGCGATCCTCGTGGGCCTCGCGGACCTGCATGATGCGCGGCAGATTGTTTTCGATCCAGCAGGCCAGGCTGTCGACCTGCAAGGCTACTTCCTCGCCCATGGGCGTCAGGCGGTATTCGACATGGGGCGGCACCACCGGCAGCGAGCGGCGATCGACAAAGCCGTCCTGCTCCAGATTCTGCAGAGTCTGGGACAGCATCTTCTCGCTGACCCCGCCGATCTTGCGGCGCAGTTCGCTGAAGCGATGCATGCCACTGCGCAATACCACCAACACCAGCACGCCCCAACGGCTGCAGACATGACTGAGGATTACCCGGGACGGACATTCGCTGGCCAGGAGAAAACCGGCCCTGGCGGACTCAGCGTCCAGTAAGGTTGAAATATAGGGCTGCCTTGTTGCTTCGTTATCGCTCATGACACTAACCTTTTTGTACGTACTTACGAAAGGTTAGCACCTTGTCTATGCTGGCGTCTCTTTCCGAACGACACAAAAGGACAACATTCATGATCCTCGTCACAGGCGCCACCGGCCAACTGGGCCGTCTTGTTATCCAGCAACTGCTGATGAACGTTCCTGCCAAACAGATTGTCGCCGCCGTGCGCAGTCCGGAAAAGGCCAGCGACCTGGCTGCTCTGGGTGTCATCGTGCGCAAAGCCGACTACTCCGATCCGGCCACTCTGGAAAGCGCCCTTGAGGGCGTCGATAAAGTCCTGCTGATTTCCTCCAATGAACTCGGCCAGCGCTTTGCCCAGCACCGCACGGTCATTGATGCGGCCAAGCGCGCCGGGGTCAAGCTGCTGGCCTACACCAGCGTGCTGCATGCCGATACTTCAGCGCTCGGCCTGGCCGAAGAACACCGCCAGACCGAAAACTACCTGCGCGACTCAGGCGTGCCCTTCACCCTGCTGCGCAACGGTTGGTACCACGAAAACTACGCCGCCTCGGTGCCCTCGGCCCTGGCCCATGGCGCGCATTTCGGCAGTGCCGGTGACGGTCGTATCAGCTCGGCTGCCCGTGCGGACTACGCTGGCGCTGCCGCAGCCGTGCTCACTTCCGACGACAGCCAGGCGGGCAAGGTCTATGAGCTGGCCGGTGACGACGCTTACACCCTGAGCGACTTCGCTGCGTTGATTGCCAAGCAATCCGGCCAGCCGGTGGTGTATACCGACCTGCCGGAAGCCGAATTCAAGGGCGCGCTGCTGGGTGCCGGTCTGCCGGAAGCGTTTGCCGAACTGCTGGCGAACTCCGATGCAGCGGCGGCAAAAGGCGCACTGTTCGATGACAGCCGTCAGTTGAGCAAACTGATCGGCCGCGCGACTGCGCCGTTGTCGGCGAGTGTGGCGGCAGCCCTGCCGAAGTAACGAACATCCGTTGGAGCGAGGCTTGCCCGCGAAGAGGTCGGTAGGTCCGATACATCTCTACCGCCCGGACATTTATTCGCGGGCAAGCCTCGCTCCAACAAATATCTAATGAAGGACACTCTGCAAAAACTGCCGCGTGCGCGCCTCCTTTGGCGCACTGAATATCTGCGACGGCGGGCCTGTTTCGACTATCTTGCCACCGTCGAAAAACACCACGCGATCCGCCACTTCCCGGGCAAAGCCCATTTCATGGGTGACCACGATCATGGTCATGCCTTCCGCCGCCAGGCCCTTCATGACATTGAGTACATCGCCGACGGTTTCCGGATCGAGAGCCGATGTCGGCTCGTCGAACAGCAGCAACCTGGGCTTCATGGCCAGCGCCCGCACGATAGCGACCCGCTGCTGCTGACCACCTGACAACTCCGAGGGATAGCCCTCGGCTTTATGCCTCAGGCCGACTCGCTCCAGCAATGCCAGCGCGGTGGCCTGTGCTTCGGCCTTGCTCGCACGCTTGAGCTTGACCGGGGCCAGAATCATATTGGCCATGACCGTCATATGGGGGAACAGGGTGTAATCCTGAAACACCATGCCCACCTCTTCCCGCAGCCTTGCCAAAGCCTTGCGGTCCCCGGCCTTGACCGAATTGCCGCCGCCGATCACCACGCTGCCGCCGGTAGGCTCTTCGAGGCTGTTCAGGCAGCGGATAAAGGTCGATTTGCCGGAACCGCTGGGGCCGATGATCACCACCACCTCGCCTTCGTTGACATCCATATCCACGCCCTTGACTACGTGGTGTTCACCGAAGTGTTTATGCAGCCCGCGCACCTTCAGTATGGTGCTCATAGCCCGGCCTGCGCCCGGGTTGCGGCTTGCAGACGGTCGTGGGCTGTGGCCAGACGCTCACGACGGGCCTGATTGGCCTGACGTTGCGTAGCGATACGGCCAGCGGCACGCAACAGACTCGGCTGCAACGAAGTCAATGCCGGGCCACCAGAGGAGTTACGGGCCTGCACATTGGCGGTCGGATCGAGACAATCACGGACCTTTTGCGCCGGCAGGTTCAAGACATGACCCAGTTGCGCCAGGGCGCAGACGTCGACCATGGCCGAATCGATCTGATGCGCAGGCAGGCCTGCATCCATGGCCATGCGCACTACACCTCCGACCACATGATGAGCCTCGCGGAACGACAGGTCGGCTTCGCGCACGATCAGGTCGGCCAGACCGGTCGCCGTGGAGAAATCCTCGCCGGCGCGTTTCACCGCCAGTTCGACATTGGGCGTGGCCGTGCGCAACACCAGATCCAGCAGCTTCAGGCAACGCAGGCTTTCCTCCGCCGCTTCCCAGAAGCCCCGGGTCCCTTCGCGATTGGCGTCGCCGGTATGGGAAAAGTTGCTGCCCTTGATGGTGATGCTTGCCCCCATCAACAGGCCCACGATATGCCCGCTGCGGCCCTTGAGGTATTCCAGCACCGTGGGGTTTTTCTTCTGCGGCATGATGCTTGATGTTGCCGCGACGCTGTCGGGGAAGTCGATCAGACTGAATTCGTTGGTGCTCCAGACGAAATAGTCCTGGGCCACACGACTCCAGAACACCGACAACAGGCTCAGGTGCGACAGGCTTTCCAGAATGAAATCCCGCGAGCCCACGGCGTCCAGAGCGTTGTCCAGGTAGCCATCGAAACCCAGCAATTCAGCGGTCCGCGCCCGGTCGATGGCAAACGGCGTACCAGCAAAGGCCGCAGCGCCCAAAGGACTCTGGTTCATGCTGGCCAGGGTCTGGGTCAGGCGCTGGCAGTCGCGCTCAAGGGCCTG
Organism: Pseudomonas sp. Pseusp88; assembly: GCF_047303955.1. NCBI lineage: Bacteria > Pseudomonadati > Pseudomonadota > Gammaproteobacteria > Pseudomonadales > Pseudomonadaceae > Pseudomonas > Pseudomonas sp. Pseusp88. Next base: position 124,309 of record NZ_JBGLYM010000014.1, read on the forward strand.
CTCCACCGCCGACAGGTAATAGCCGTAGGTGATCGGCTGCGCCGGTTGCAAGTGGGTGTAACCGGGCATCACCACGTCGGCGTATTTGTTGGCATTGTCGACGGCGGTCTGGCGTACCTGGATCAGCGCGTCGATCAGGTCCAGCAATACCTCCCGGCAACGCAGGCGGTCGAGAGTCGCGAGAATATCGTTGCGGCTGCGCCCGGTGTGCAGGCGCCCGCCGATATCGGTGCCGATCAACTCGATCAGGTGCGCTTCATAGTTGAAGTAGGCGTCTTCGCGTGAAGGATCGAGGGTAACTGCGCCAGGCCCTGCTGCCTCCATATCCAGTACGCCCTTGGCCAGTACTGCCGCATGCTCACCGCGAATCAGGCCCTGCTCGGAGAGCATGACAATATGCGCCTTATTGACGTTGCCCAGGTTATCGAAGCCATCGGAGAAGCCTTCCAGACGCGGCCGATAGATGTACTCGTTGACCTCCGGGGCGGTGGTTTCCTTCAGACGGCGACTGACTTTGGATTCTTGCATGTTCAACCCCTTAAATAGTGGCGCGCTTCGCCGGGCGACCCAGGCGGCGTTCGAGATAACGGCTGAGCCAGCTCAGCAATGAACAGATGACGAAATAGACCAGCAACACCAGGCCATAGACGCTGAACGCCGGGCTGACACCGGTCATGACCGTGGCGCGTTCGATGATGATCTGGCCGACCTTGAGGAATTCGCCGACACCCACCAGCGCGCCGAGGGATGTGGCCTGCACCAGCATGGTCAGCAACCCGGTGTAGGCCGGCAGAATCGCGCGCATCGACTGTGGCGCGATGACGTACAGGTAGATTTGCCAGGACCGCAACCCGAGGGCCCAGGCGCTTTTCCATTGATGACGGGCCACTGACTCCAGGCCGCCACGGACGATCTCGATGCCGTTGGCACTGCCCCACAGGGTCAGGCCGGTGGTCACCGCAGCGAACGGGCTCAGGTCCAGGCCGAGCATCGGTGCGCCGAAGAAGATAAAGAACACGTTGACGATCAGCGGGATCGAGCGGAACAGCTCGACATAGCCATGGATGGTCCAGAACAGCAGGCGGTTCTTCACGGTCGCCAGCACACCAAACACCGTGGAAATCAGCGTGGTGAACAACAACACCACCAGCGCCAGGCGCAGGGTCATCCACAGACCCTTGGAGACGAAGCCCCAGTTTTCGATGAGAAAATTCATGTCAGCCTCACTGCCGGAACGGCCGTTGCAGATGAGCTGAAAGACGCCCGGTCAACAACGCCAGGATCGCCACCAGGGTCAGGTACATGACGCAGATCGCACTGAACATCTCGATGGCGCGAAAATCCGTGGCGATACGATCCACCGCGACAAAGGTCAGCTCGGCAAGGCCGATGGCCTGCAAGTAGGACGAATTCTTCAGCAGGGAAATCGCCGTGTTCAGCACAGCTGGCAAGCTGGTACGAAAGGCAATCGGCAAGGCCACCAGACAGAAGTAATGACTTGGCTTCAAGCTCAGGGCCATGCTCGCTTCGCGCATGCCATGCTCGACCGTTGCCAGTCCGCCACGCATGTTTTCAATCTGGTAGGCCCCTGCCCACAGCGACAGGCACAGCACCCCGGACCAGAACAGCGACAATTCCAGACCGATGGCGGGCAGGCCGTAGAAAATGAAGAACAACTGCACCAGGATCGGCGTGTTGCGGATCAACTCGACGTACAGCTCCACCAGCTGCTTGACCACTGGCACATTCATCACTCGGGCCGCGCCGCCCAGCACGCCGATGAGCAACGAGAAGGTGATCGCCAACAGCGACACCCGCAGCGTCATCAGCACACCATCGAGCAGCGCGGGCCACTGCGCCCAGAGGTAGTTGAAATCGAAGTCCATGGAAGACGACCGTCAGAGGGCTTCAGCAGGTTTGGCCTGCTCGAAGACACTCAGGTAGTAGCTCTGGATATTCGCCGGCACGTACTGCTGCACCCAACCGCGAAACAGCTTTTCTTCATGCATGCGCGCCACGGCCGCACTCAGGTAGTCGCGCCATTGCTCGTCATTCTTGCGCACGCCGATGGCCGCATCGGAAATCAGGAACGGCTCGTTGAGCAGGCGCGCGTCCTTGTCGTTGTCGGCGACCACCACAAGGGTTGCGGCGTCATGGGTGTAGGCGTCGGCGCGACCCTGGCGGAAGGTCTGCAAGGCATCGGCGGCGCTGTTCATGCGCAGGGTGGTGACGTCAGGCATATGGTCCTCGAACCACTTGGCCTGCACCGAGCCCTTGAGAGTGGCCAGGGTTTTGCCCTTGAGGTCGGCGATTTTCTTGATCGGGCTGTCTTTCTTTACCACCACATCACTGGCGCCCCAGCGATAAGGCGTGGTGAAGTCGATGACCCGCTGACGCTCCGGCGTAACGCCCAGGGTGGCGATCAGGAAATCGACTTTTCGCCCTATCAGCTGCGGCACACGGTTCTCGGCGGTGACGCAGGTGAAAGTCACCTTGTCTTTCGAACCCAGGGCCCACAGGGCGATCTGTTTCGACATCTCCACTTCGACCCCGGCGAACTCACCGTTATTGTCCTGGAAACCGTAGGGCGGCTGGTCGCAACGCACACCGGCACGTAATTGCCCGGCTTCTTTTATCTCAGCGGGGACCGCGGGAAGCGCTGCCGCCTGCAACTGCGCCACAGCGGCCAGGGACAGACACGAAAACGCCAATGCGTTGCCAAGGATCTTGAAAGAAAACGACATGATGCCTCCTGGTTAACTATCAGCGCCGCGCGGCCCGAAGGCACTGCGCAACACAATGAATATCAAGGGCAGATCTGTAGAAGAGCAGTAGCAGCGTTAGAGAAGCATCGCGTCCGTCTCTGCGGTTACGTCGATGTCGAAAACAGTTATAAAGCCTCTGGCTCATGCCAACAAATGACAATACAGTAGTCATCCATACCAAATTGATATGGCCCATCATGAACTTCAAACAGGTCGAAGCTTTCCGTGCCGTGATGTTGAGCGGTTCAATGACGGCCGCAGCGGAATCCCTGCATACCTCTCAGCCTAATATCAGCCGGTTGATTGCGCAGTTGGAGCGCAGTAGCGGCTTCAAGTTATTCGAGCGGGTTGGCGGCCGCCTTCTGCCCACCGACGAGGGCGCGGCGTTGTTCGCCGATGTAGAGCGGGCGTTCATCGGCCTGCACAGCCTCGAGCAGTCTGCGCAGAACATCCGCCGTGGCGGCACCGGGCGCTTGCGCATCGCCGCCGTGCCTTCGCTGACCCACACTGTATTGCCCAGGGTGATCCAGCGCTTTCGCCAGCAGAATCCGGATGTGGCGATCTCGATCCATACCAATGACTCGCCGACGGTAGCGCACTGGGCCGCCTCGCAATTCTGCGATCTGGGGCTGGCGTCTTATGTGGCGGAGGGAATGCCGGGGGTGATCAGCCGGATGATGTGCGATGTGCCGGGTGTCTGCGTGTTTCCCCGAGGCCATCGCCTGAGCGCCCTGAGCGACGTCAGCCCGGAAGATCTCAAGGGCGAGGAGTTCATTTCCCTGTCGCAGAACGACGGCTCGCGAGCGCGGGTCGACCGTGCCTTTCCCAACGACAAGGCCTATCGCAAATTGAACCTGGAAACACCTCATGCCGCGACAGTCTGCTCACTGGTCGCACTGGGGTTGGGCGTCAGTATCGTCAGCCCCATGGTGGCCCAGGAACACTTGCATACCGGCATCGAGATTCGACCATTTCGCCCGCAGATTCGCTTCTCGACCTACCTCTTGTTGCCGGCCGATCGCCCGCTAAGCCTGCTGACCCAGCGCTTTGCTCAGTTGACTGAGGAGATGTTGACGGCGGCTGCCAAGAATTGGCAGTGATCCACAGGTTGAAATGAAATCTCGTAGGAGCTGCCGAAGGCTGCGAAAGCAGTGTTGAGTGGCTCGCAGCCTTCGGCAGCTCCTACGCATCGTGGCTGGGGGAATGATTTGTTGCGAGGAAGGTCGGATAGTTAACACGCACCGAGCGCGTTTTCTCAACAAGGAGTTCCAATGAACAAAAAATCCCTGATCGCAGCCCTGGCTCTGGCCGGTTGCATGAGCGCCGTCAGCGTAACCGCCCTCGCCCAGACTCCGACCGAACCCACCGTGCCGGAAGCCTCCAGCAGCACCACCCATGAATTGAAAGTAGGCGACCGTGCGCCGCAGAAATACCAGCGCCCAGGCGAAGCTATCAAGAACTGGAAAGCCAAAGGCCTGAAACAACCTGAGAAGGAAAGCCAGTGGGTGCGCCTGGACGCCCATTATGTGCTGTTGCAGATCACCAATGGGCAAATTCTGGAAATCGTTCCGGTCAAGAAATAATCCGCCCTGACCGTGTGACAATGACATTGTGGGAGCGGATTCATCCGCGAAGCGGCCGGTACATGCGCTATAAATTCATCGCTTGAAAATCCGCTTTCGCGACTGAATTCGCTCTCACAATTGGTTAGAGAAACATCCCTCCCGACGCTTCGATCCGCTGCCCGGTAATCCAGCGTCCGCCCTCGCCCAGCAGGATGCTCACCGCCGCGCCGATATCATCCGGCAGACCGGCACGCCCCAAGGCCGTGATCCCGGCAATGTGCTGATTGATATTGGCATCGTCACGGGTGTGACCACCGCCGAAATCGGTCTCGATGGCGCCAGGTGCCAGGCTGTTGACGTTGATTTTGCGTGGTCCCAGTTCCTTGGCCAGATAGCGGGTCCATACTTCGACAGCACCCTTCATTGAGGCGTACGCCGAATAGCCCGGCAGGCTGAAACGTGCAAGGCCCGTAGAGATATTGATGATGCTGCCACCGTCCTTGAGCAGAGGCAGAAGCTTCTGCGTCAGGAAGTACGGACCTTTGAAGTGGATATTCATCAACTGATCGAATTGCTCTTCGGTGGTCTCAGTGACGCTGCCGTACAGGCCGACCCCGGCATTGTTGATCAGGAAATCAAAGCGGGCAGCACCCGACAGCGCAATCAGCGCGTCGCCTACCCGATCGGTAAAACCGGCAAACGCCTGGTTGTCGCCGACATCCAGTTGCAGCATATGGGCCTTGGCACCCAGGGCTTCAACCTCGGCCTTGACGCTCAGCGCGTCAGTCTGTTTGCTCTGGTAGGTGCCGACGATATCCACGCCCTGGGCCGCCAGGTGCAGGGCGATGCTCTTGCCCAGGCCGCGGCTGGCGCCGGTAATCAATGCAATTTTGCGAGTCATGAGTTTTTCCTCGTGGGGTAGGCAGTTGTCGAGGAAAAGTCTATTGTCCGGCAGCGGCAGGATAAACCCGCACAAACCGAAATGAATGGTCGATTAAACCGAACAATCCATGCAATGAACAAGCTCGAACTGCTGCGCTCCTTCGTTCGTGTCACCGAGTTGTCCAGTTTCAGTCTGGCCAGCGAAGCCCTGGGCCTGCCACGTTCAACGGTGTCGGGACATATCCAGAGCCTGGAAAGCCTGCTCGGTACCCGCCTGTTGCAACGCACCACGCGCAAGGTCCAGGCCACCCCCGATGGCCAGGTGCTGTATGAACGCAGCAAGGATATGCTGGCGCAGATGGATGAACTTGAAGGCCTGTTTCGTCAGGATGATGCCGTACTCAGCGGTCGCCTGCGCGTGGATATGCCAACGGCCGTAGCGCGTAATATCGTCATGCCGCGCCTGGGCGAGTTTCTCACCCGGCATCCGCAGATAGACCTGGAAATCAGCAGCACCGACCGCCGCGTTGACCTGATCCGCGAGGGCTTCGATTGCGTGCTGCGGGTCGGCGAACTGCCGGATACCTCTCTGGTGGCCCGCAGTCTGGGTGAATTGCCCATGGTCAACTGCGTCAGTGGTACCTATGCCGCACAGTGGGGCGTGCCCAAGACCCTGGACGACTTGCAACATCACCGGCTGATTCACTACGTACTGGCCTTTGGCTCAGGCACAGCGGCCTTTGAATATGACCTCGATGGCCGCACCCGGACGGTTGCCATGCCCTGCAGCGTGACGGTAAACAATGTCGAAGCGTATCAGGCCGCTTGTCTGGGCCATCTGGGAATCGTCCAGGCACCGCTGATGGGCGTGCGCAGATTGCTCGCCGAGGGCACCCTGATCGAAGTCCTGCCGCAGTTTCGTCCGGCGCCGATGCGCGTTTCCCTGCTCTACCCTCATCGCCGCTATCTGCCGGAACGCTGCCGGGTGTTCATGGACTGGCTCCAGGCCCTGCTCGAAGCGCACAATCAGCCGTTATGAATCCGACGCAAGAAACGGAATAACCATGGAATTGCATATCGTCATCACCGGCCGCAAGGACCTGGCGAATCAGCTGTACGAACAACTGCGCGACGCCATTCATTCCGGGCGCCTGGCCGCCGGTACGCAGCTGCCGCCGAGTCGCCTGCTGGCCATGCAACTGAACCTGTCGCGCAAGACCGTCTCCGACACCTATAGCCGCCTGACCTACGAAGGCTTTCTGCTGGGCAAGGTCGGCAGCGGCACCTTTGTCAACGCCCTGAGCAAGCCCGCAACCAAGCGCCAGGCCATGGGGGACCTGAACAGCTCGGCGATCCTGGAAAAATGGCAGAACCTGTCCATGCCCCTGCGCCATCCGCTGCGCCGGGATGTGCTGCGCTGGGACTTTATCGGCGGCGCCACCACCCGCAGCCAGTTTCCCCATGACGACTGGCGCCGTTGCACCCATTACGCCCTGCGGCAGATGACCCAGAGCCGGGGTTTCTACAGCCAGCCCGAGGGCGTGGCCGAACTGCGTACTGCCATCGCCGGGCATGCCGCCTTCGCCCGAGGGGTCAAGTGCACGGCCGATGACGTACTGGTGTGCAACGGCGCGCAACAGGCCCTGGACCTGATTGCCCGGGTCCTGATCGAACCCGGCTGCACCGTGGCCATGGAGGACCCCGGCTACAGTCCGGCGCGCCTGCTGTTCGACGCCCTCGGCGCGAAGATCAGCAACGTGCCGGTGGACGACGAAGGGATTCAGGTCGAGCACATTGCCAATGATGCGCGCTTCATCTACGTCACGCCTTCGCACCAGATGCCACTGGGCATGCCCATGAGCCTGGCGCGGCGCCAGGCCCTGCTGGACAAGGCCCGGCAGGTCGGCGCAATCATCATCGAAGACGACTACGACAGCGAATTCCGCTACGAAGGCCGCCCCACCGACTCGCTGCAGGGCCTGGACCAACATGGGGTGGTCGCCTATGTCGGCACCTTCTCCAAGACCCTGCTGCCGGAGCTGCGCCTGGGCTATGTCATCCTGCCGGAAGCAATTTTCAGCGCCGTGGTCCACGCCAAGCAATTGACCGACTGGCACACCAGCATCCTGCCGCAATGGGCCATGGCCAAGTTCATCAACGAAGGCTCGCTGAACAAACATATTCGTCGTTGTCACGGTGTCTATGCCGGGCGCCGCGAGCGGATTCTGGCCCGGGTCAACGGCGACCTCGCCCCCTGGTTCAACGCCGTACCATCCACGGCGGGCTTCCATGTCGCGCTATTGAGCAAGACCGCCGTGGATATGGAGCAACTGGTCAAGCGTGCCCGGGAGGCCGAGCTTGGGTTGTATTCCCTGGCGGGTTTCTATCAGGACGCAAAAGTTCGCCCCGGCCTCATCATGGGCTTCGGCGCCATCGAAACCCTGGATATCGACCCGGCGCTGGATCGCCTGCGTGAAATACTCGAAGCAATGGGCTAATCTCGACTCCTGCGATTACCACTCCGTGCGTTCAAACACAACTCGATTCAATGATTTGAAATGCGATTTTGTAGGAGCCGGCTTGCTGGCGATGGCATAGGATCATTCTCCGACGCTATCGCAAGCGCTTCGCACTCGATCATCACCAAGGCGGCTCCTGCGCTCAGCAATCCGGCGCCTTCAAGTCCAATGTATGCTGAACGACAACCGCCTCGAGAACTTCTACGGATCAATACGGCATGAACAGTGTGGCCCCGCAACACCCCTGCGACGCCCCATATTTCTGGCGCGATAACGCCCTGCCGTTTATCGAGGCCCGCTCCATCGAGGACGGTCGCAAGGTCTGCTACAGCCGCCACTCCCACGAGTTCTTTTCCATCGGCGCCATTACCCACGGCCACAGCACCTACCTGCACGAAAAAAGCCGGCAACGGATCGATACCGGTACTGTGGTGCTGATGAACCCTGGCGATGTGCATGCCTGCAATCCCACCGACGATCAGCCATGGTCCTATATGATGTTCTACATCGATACTCAGTGGCTCACCGCCCTGCAACACGATGCAGGCCTTGATCGCAATAACGGCTTCACACCCCTGGCCGCCACCCATAGCCAGGATACGGGGCTGTTTCGCAGGCTTGATCATCTGTTCGCTACCCTTGCCGACCCGCAGGCCGACACCCTGCACAAACACACTACGGCCATCGGCTTTTTCACCGACATGCAACACAGACTTGGAGGCACGACTCAACGTCCGGGCAAGCTGCCATCACGCATTGAGCGCGCGGCCGAATACATCGACGACAACTTCCGCCAGCCGATCAAGCTCGAGGACATCTGCGCCGCAGCCAGCCTGTCACCCTCCTACCTTATTCGCAGCTTCGAGGCGCGCTACCACATGACGCCCCATGCCTACCTGACCAACCGCCGCATCCAGCACGCCCGCGAACAACTGCGTCAGGGCCGCCTGATCGCCGATATCGCCCTGGAAACCGGCTTTGCCGACCAGGCGCACTTCCAGCGGGTGTTCAAGAAGCATCTGGCGGCGACGCCTGGGCAATATCGGCCGTAGTCTTGCGCTGCGCGCTACAAAGCGAACAACGAAGCCGAACACCCCACCAGCAGCACCGCCATGACCCGGTTAAACAGGCGCATGCCCTTGGGGTTATCGAGATACTGGCGCAGGAAAGTGCCAACGTAGGCCCAGCTTGCCAATGACAGGGAACATACGACGAAGTAGATCGCCGCGAACTGCCAGATCAACACGGCATCACCATCAGCGACAAACAGCGCCATGCCCGCCACTGCAGCCAGCCAAGCCTTGGGGTTCAACCACTGTATGACTGCGCCCTGCAACATCGAAGGTCGCTGGCTGGCTTCGCTGATCGTCAGCTGACCATCATCCCTGGCCAGTTTCCAGGCCATGTACAACAGAAACGCAGCGCCTCCCCACTGGATGACCTGGACCATGAATGGCAGACGCAACAGCACCTCATGCACACCAAAACCGGCCAGCACCAACAGCACAATGAAACCCAGAGTCGCGCCCATGACGTGGCGCATGCTTGGCCAGAAGCCGTAGCGGGCACCGGCACTCAGACCGACAATATTCACCGGCCCCGGTGTGATGGATGCGGCCAGCGCAAAGGCCGCCATCGAGATAAATACGTTCATGAATCACCTTGCCCCTTGGTCGGAAATGACCAGCCCAAGGTAAAAGCCCGGCTCACGGACGTATTGAAGGAAATCACCCAATGCTGTGCCGAGAGCGAGCTCAGGCACCATGACAGGGCATGGCATAACGCCATTTAACCTGAAAAACCAGCGCAATCCCCACAGAATCGGCGCTGGCAACGTTATTGCATCAGCCTGTTCATCAATTTCAAGGCTACACGGACAACGGCGTCCGCTCCCCCTCCCCAGTGCCTCGTGCACTGAGGCGTATGGAGCGTACGCCGTTTTTGTTTGTGCACGAAAAATGGAGTCCGTATGTCAGCTCAACAAAACCTCGCAGGGGCCTCGCCTGTTCGCGTAGAACGCCCTGCACGTCGCTCGGCTCACCCTGCATGCCGCTCATGGGCCAGTCTTGCGCTGCAACCAGGGATCTGTCTGTTCGACAGGCTCGACGGCGGCGCCTGGCTGCCGTTGGCCATCGCTCTGCTGGCCTGCGGACTGGGGACCAGCGGTTATCTGTCAGGTATGGCTGCGACCTTGGCGGTACTGTTCTATTTCGCTGCGGCCTGGCAGCAGCGCGACGGTTATCGGCGCAGCCTGCAAGCCTTCTGGAATACGGAGATGGCCCGCCAACTCAACAACGCCACACCCGCCGACAATGCCGCGCTGCTGGTGGCGGGCAGCCTGCAACTACGCCAGGGCGAGCGCCTGCGCAGTGAAGTGCAGTTCGCCTGCCGAGCCTTCGAGCAGATGACCTTGCAGGCTCGGGATCAAGGCGAAGAACAGAGCCAGCGCCTGGCCATGATCGCCACTGCCAGCGAGCAGATCGACCAGACCCTGCACAGCATCGATGCTCTGGCTCAGGACGCCCTCGCCGCCTTTGCCGAAGCCAATCGGCAAAGCGACGTCGGTTGCCGGCAAGCCCGTGAAGTAGGCGCCAGCATGGTCGGCATCCAACACAGTCTGGGCAGTACCGCACAGGCCGTGGAGGCCTTGCTGCAACGCACCGCGGATGTGGAAAAAACCGTCGAAAGTATTCGCACGCTGGCCCGGCAGACTCAGTTGCTGGCCCTGAATGCCTCCATTGAAGCCGCCCGCGCGGGTGAGCATGGCCGCGGCTTTGCCGTGGTCGCCGACGAAGTGCGCAACCTCGCCCAGGCTACGGACCAGGCCACCCAGGACATCACCGCCACCGCGGGCGCCATCGCCCAGGCCGTGCGGCAACTGGATCAGGATGTCGAAGAACACCGCAGCCTGCTGCAAGTCGGCAGCCAGCAAAGCGAGACGCTGGCGGCCGATCTCGATCAACTGGCGCAAAACAGTCAGCTCAACCTGCAACAGATGAGCGCCATGCAACAAGCCTTCGGCGAACACCGCCAGGCCAATCACGCCCTCAGCGAGCAGTTGCAGCAGGTCAACACGGCAATTCAGGAGCAGAGCAACCAGACCCGCGCGCTGCATGACCTGACAGGCTACCTCAACCAACTGACCCGGAGCCGTCCATGATGCCTGTCACTGATCGCGAGTTGCGTGTGGCCCTTTTGCTCGGCCTTGATCTGCTGCAAGGAGTGCAGCAGCATCGCGGTCTCGGCGGCCAGACCAACAGCGAAGCACGCCAGCGTTGCCAGGCCCTGGGCAATCATGTCGACCGACTCTGGCAGCAATGGCCCGAAGCCTCGCAACGCCAGGACTGGCAGGCCCTGCGAGCCAGACCGGACAGCTTCAACGGTCACTGCCGCCTGCTGCAAGCGCTGCTCGGCACGCTGCAAGAGCTGGAACTGCGCCGCTGCGCCCTGACCCTGCAAGCGCCGCAACTGGCCGAACGCTGCTGGGCGCTGGAGGACCTGGGTCTGCTGCGCGGCTTGTCGGTGCGCGCCGCCGCCCATGAACACTGCCCGCTGGATATGCTGATCCAGCTGCAATATCTGCATGAACGCCTGGCGCAGAATGCCCCGCGCGCCCTTGCCGATGCCTTGCAGCGATTGCAGCGGGATCTGCTCAAGGCCACGCCGATCCGCATCAGTGCCAGGGAATGCTATGGCCTGCTGACGCCGTTGATCGACGAGCGCCTGGATGGCATTCGTGCCGATCTCACATAGCAGTTGCTTTTTTTTCTCGGCAGTAGGCAAATAATGGCATTGCTGTCATTTTTTATGAGTCCACTCCTATGCCTAAACGTTTTGCGATTGCCTTTGTCGGGATGCTCTCCACAGCCGCCATGGCCTGTCCGGCGCCGGATCCGGTCAAGACCGCCAGCTGGATCTTCAGTAATCACTACACTTTTTACGTCAGTGGCAAAGGCAGTGCCGACTACCTGTCCAGCAGCCTGCTGGCCTTGCTCAAGAGCGACTGGAAGTGTCAGGAGGCCGGCGATATCTGCGCCATCGACGCCGACCCGTGGCTGAACGCCCAAGACGGCACAGCGGCAAAGCCGAAGTTCGACGTGGTTTCCAGCTCCGACAAGCAAGCCGTCGTGGAAATGAAATACAGCTTCGTCATGGAAGGCTCGACGCAACCGGCGCAGAACAAGACCTCACGCCTGTTGCTGACCAAGAACAGCAGCCAGTGCTGGGTACTGGACAACCTGACCGGGCCGGAAGGGGTGTCGTTGGCCGATACACTCAAGGATTATCCGTACGACGGTGATTGAACGCTCTACGAGCGACACACTGTTATTTGAATTGATCTGCTGTTTGTGCGGGCAAGTTCTGCGGCAGCGAATTCATTCGCGAAAGGGTCAGTATAATCGATGCGTTTCTGTCGACTGGAACACCGCCTTCGCGAATGAATTCGCTGCCACAAATAACCCTCCACAACCGCCCCTACAGAGTTCGCTTGCCCAGCCCGCCGTTATCACATGTCAATCATTTGAGCTGATTGGCAAACCGCCCCACCGCCCCGACCACCTGCTTGGCGCCATCCTGGATTTCCACGATCACATCACCGGCCTGACTGGCCAGGGCAAGCCCCTGTTCGGCCTGCTCGCGGCTGCTGGCCATGCCGCGTACCGCTTCGTCGGCCAGTTTCTGGTTCTGCTGCACGACCGTGACAATTTCCTCGGTAGCCGCACTGGTGCGTCCCGCCAGTTGCCGTACCTCATCGGCCACCACGGCAAAGCCGCGCCCCTGCTCCCCCGCCCTGGCCGCTTCGATGGCGGCGTTGAGAGCCAGCAGGTTGGTTTGCTGGGCGATGCCGCCGATGGTCTGGACGATAGAGCTGATCAGCAGCGACTGCTTGCCCAATGCACTGATGCCATCGGACGCCGAGCGCATTTCTTCAGAAATACGCTGCATGGTCTGCACCGTGTCCTGCACCACCATGGCACCGCGCTGGGCGCTGACGTCGGTCTGCTGGGAGATATCGAAAGCAATATTCGCCGCTTCGTTGACTTCCTCCTCGCGGCTGACCTGGTCAGTCACGACCGTGGCGAACTTGACGACTTTATATAGCTGGCCCTTGGTGTCATACACCGGGTTGTAGGTGGCCTCAAGCCAGATCGTCCGCCCGTTGCTGTCGACTCGTTTGAAACGGTCGGAGACGAAATCGCCGCGATTGAGCGTGGCCCAGAAGTCCTTGTAGGCCTGGGACGCCACGTAGTGGGGGTCGCAGAATATGCTGTGGTGTTTGCCCTTGATCTGCGCCAGGTTGTAGCCCACTGCGCGCAGGAACTGATCATTGGCCGTGATGATGGTGCCTGACAGATCAAACTCGATCACTGCGGTGGAGCGCAGTAGCGCCTTGATAAAGCTTTCGTTCTCGGTGGCCAGTTCCACGGCTTCGGTGATGTCATGGGCAAAGCACTGCGCATACAGCAGATGGCCTTGCTCATCCACGATCGGCTGCCACATCGCCCGCAACCAGGCCAGACCACCGTCGGCCCGGATGAAGCGATAACGATCACTGACGTGCTCGCCGCGGCTTATCGCATTGCGCAGGTTGTTATAACAGGACATCTGCTTGACATACCCGGGTACAAGGTCATCAAGGGGCTTGCCTTGCAGTTGCGCGGCGGTATAACCCAGGACCTTGAGGAACTGATCGTTGACAGAGGTCACGCGGTAGTCGGGGTCGATGGTCATGGAAAGCATTTCGCCCTCCATCCCTGAATGCAATTGCCGAAGCATGAAAAGTTCTGAGCCCTGAGTCTGTAATTCCTTTTTCAAACGGCTATTGAACATGACTACACCCTATGTTTTTGAATTCCCTGATTTCGGCTATCGGCTCGGCTGCCCACGATTTGAATACCTTTGGTCAGTTACCGATAGCCTGATGAATAGATTAGGTCACGGCGGATAATTCGCAGGGGGCGCCGTCATAAAAGACGACTAGGCTCGATAGCGAGGTTTTCATTGAGGCGCACCGCCATGGCAAGCATCAAGCAAATCAGCCCCTGCACCGGTTGGAACTACGTCCACAAGGACTGTGACAGCGGAAAATTATCCATTCACCCCGTGGCTGCATGGGCGCTGCTGGAAAGTGGCGAGGTCATCGGCATGATCTCCATCGACGAAAAACAGGTCGGCCGCCCCGCCCGCCTGAGCCAGCCACCGGCGGGCGGCGGCTATTACGTACCTTCAGAGTCCTGAACGGGCTGTCCCCAAACGAACAATGCCGCGAATCATCGCGGCATCGTCGTTTATCAGGGGTATTACACCTCGTCTTACACCTTCCGCTGCGGCGCCTTGTGCACCATGGTGTAGGCGTAATCCACGCCCATGCCATAAGCGCCACTGTGTTCACGCACCAGGGCCATGACGTCGTTGTAGGTTTCCTTGTGCGCCCAGTCGCGCTGGAATTCGAGCAGGACCTGCTGCCAGGTTACAGGCACTGCGCCAGCCTGAATCATGCGCTGCACGGACATGTCGTGGGCTTCCTGAGTGGTGCCGCCCGAGGCGTCGGTGACGATATACACCTCGTAGCCTTCGGCCAGGGCTTCCAGGGCCGGGAAGTTAAGGCAGACCTCGGTCCACAGCGCCGCCATGATCAGCTTCTTGCGCCCGGTGGCCTTGACCGCCTCTACCAGCTTCTTGTCTTCCCAGGAGTTCATCGAGGTACGTTCGATGGGCTGATGATCCGGGAATACGCTCAGCAGTTCCGGCCAGATATAGCCACTGAAGCTTTCGGTTTCCACCGACGTCAGGATGGTCGGCACGTTGAAGATCTTCGCCGACTTGGCCAGGGCCACGGTGTTGTTCTTCAGGGTCTGACGATCAATGGACTGCACGCCGAAGGACATCTGTGGCTGGTGGTCGATCAGGATCAGAGCGGAGTTGGTCGGGTTCAGCAGTTCGCGGATAGACATGTGGAGTTCCTTTTGACAGTCGGTCTTGAGTTCAATCATGGGTTGGCTTGCTGCAGCGCTTGCTGTGCTTGCCGGCTTGGAAACAACTTTAGGCCCTCGCCATACTCGAAACAATTCCATAGAATCGGGAATCATTGATTCCAAAAAAGGGACAGTCATGGATCGCATTGATTGCATGCGCGCCTTCGTTGCCACCGTAGGCGCCAATGGCTTTGCCGCAGCGGCACGGGCCATGGGCATGCCCCGCTCAAAAGTGAGCAAGCAGATCCAGGCGCTGGAAGAGGCCATCGGCGTACAACTACTGCAGCGCACCACCCGCAGCCTGCATCTGACGGAAGCCGGTGCGGAGTACTACGAAGCTGCCAGGGAGGTGATTGCCTCGGTCGATGAAGCCGAACAGCGTGCCCGCAACGGCGTCGGTGAATTGCGCGGGGTGCTGCGGGTCAACGCGCCGATGTCTTTCGGCCTGCGCCGTCTGGGAAGGCTGATTCCGCTGTTTCATCAGCAGCATCCGAATATCGAGCTGCAACTGGTGCTCAGCGACCAGCAAGTGGATCCGGTACGTGGCGGCTTTGACGTGACCATCCGCATCGCCAGCATGCCCGACTCGTCGCTGATCGCACGCCTGCTGGCCCCGGCGCCACGGATCATGGTGGCCTCTGCGGCCTATCTGGAGCGCGCCGGTGTACCACAGTCACCCGGCGACCTTGCCCATCATCAGTGCCTGAACTACGGCTACCTGCAAAGCGGCGTCAGTCTGCAACTGAGCAACGGCAAGGAAACCCAGCGCGTTCACGTAAACGGCCCGCTGCATGCCAATAACGGTGATCTGCTGGCCCAGGCGGCAGAGGGCGGCATGGGCATTGCGCTGCTGCCGGACTTCATCGTCGAAGACGCCCTGGCAGCCGGGCGCCTGGTACCGGTACTGTGCGAGTGGCAGGCGCCGCCGATTACCATCAATGCGGTTTATCCATCGGCACGCCGGGTCCCACAAAAAACCCGGGCCTTCATTGAATTTCTGGTTCAATCGCTGTCTACGTCGTAGGGGATCAGGACACTGGTGGGACCGGTTTTAGCCGGGAAGAGGCAGGTATGAACGATACATTTCTATCGCCTGCCAGATTGCCTTCCCGGCTAAAACCGGTCCCGTAAAAAAGCCCACATTATGTCGGTACTCATCCCCCCCGCCTCATCATCTGCCCTGGTAAAGGAATCCCTATGCGCCGCGTTGTAGCCCTGGCCCTGTTCTGCCTGCCCGCCCTCGCCTTCGCCGATTGCGAAGCGCAAATGCCCAAATGGGCCAAGACCCTGCACCCGACCCTGACTTTCGATGCCGAGCACTCGATGTGCAAGGTGTCCCCGGCAGACGACAGCCGGACCCTGGCGGCGCTGGCTTTTGTCGAGGAAGGTGATGCCGACGGCGACGCTACCTACGGCCTGGAAGTGCTCAGCGCCGACGCCGCGACCGGCGCTATAAAGAGCCATGTCTACCAGAGCGGTGCCATCAACTCCGATGCGATCCAGTTCCGCAGCCTGAGCCTGGACACCGCCCGCTATCAACTGGCGCCCGGTATTCGCGCGTTTGGCGTGCGCATGGACTATACCGGCTCGTCCCGGGTCAATCCGTATGAGGCCACCGCCCTGAACCTGTACGTTGAAGAAGGCCAGAAAATCCGCAAGGTCCTGAATAACCTGAAGATCAACGAAAGCAACGGCGAATGGGACGGCAATTGCGAAGGCGACTTCTCCGCCAGCCACCGCACCCTGTCCATCGGCAAGAACGCCAGCAAAGGATTCGCCACACTCATGCTGGACAGCAAGACCGTCACCTCCCATAACGTGCCCAAAGGCGACGACTGCAATGAGGCGGAGGACAAGCCAGAGCTGAAAAAAACCGAACTCAGTTATAACGGCAAGCAGTACGACGTGCCTGAAGAGTTGAATTTCCAATGATGCTCGGCAAACCCCGTTTGACCCTGCTCGCGCTGCTCCTGGCTTGCGCCAGTTGTGCTGCACTCGCCGATGATGATGCCGACGCGGATGTCACGGCCAGGCCGATCAAGGCGATGAGCTTCAATGTCGCGCCGGGAACCAGGGCCAGCGTCAAACAGACCGATCTGAACAGCCTGATTGTCAGCATCGACAAGGGCGCTCCCCAGACCCTGGTCGTGCCATTCGACGATGTCGGCTCGCAGCCGCGCCTGCAAGTCGAGGACTTCAACTTCGATGGCCGCAAGGACCTGGCCTGGGTAATGCCCGTTGGCATGGTCAATGAAACCACGCAGATATTCCTCTACGACCCGGCCAGCAAACAGTTTGCGCCGCTGCAACTGCCCACCGACGACAGCAAGCCCCAGGGCAACTGCGACGCCATGTCGGCCGTCACCGTGGACACCAAACAGAAAACGTTGAGCAGCGCCTGCCGTACCGGGCCGATCTGGTTCACTGACACCTACCGCTTTGCGCCAACGGGGCAGGTCTACCTGTATCAGCGCCAGGAAACCCTGCCAATGCAGATCGCCACCGAAGACCCGGACGGCGCCCCGGCGTGGGAGATCAGCAGCTTCGACGCCGACGGTAAGCGCCTTGAAAAACACCTCACCGCCTATGGCGGCGGCAAGGCCACGCTGAAAGTGCCGATCGACCGCCTGGCCCTGCATGACACGCCCGACACGGCCCCGTCGAAACGCTATCTGATCAAGGATGACCGGCTGGAACTTACCGGCATAAGCGACGACCAACAGTGGCTGAAAGTGCTGTACCGCAACGCGAAAAAAGGCGTGATCGAAGGCTGGATTTCGGTGGCCGACCTGAACCCCGAAGACGCAGCCGGCGAGCAATGATACGGCCATTGGCCAGTAACCCGCTGATTTGACAAGGCCAGCGCATTTCCCTAGATTTGCGCCCCTCCTGAATATGGCCTCTGCCGCGTTGCCCACCTCATTCAGTTCAACCAGTTCAGTCAAAGTTTTAGTGGATTAATAATGCAAAACGCACCGACCGAAAACACCGTTAATCCTGCCTCGTCGAAAACCGAATACGAAAACGCCATGCACTTGTCCCAGCATGTCGCGCCGGCCAAGACCATTGCCGAAATGGTCCTGGACGCCTTCCAGACTTCCCGGGAAAGCGACCAGATCCGCGATCTGCGCGCCGCCATCCGTGCCGCCAACGACGAACACGACGATGACAAGGCCTACGAACTGATGGGCCAGCTCAAGCAACTCAAGGATGTCGAAGCCGCCAACAGCGCTGCCCTTGAAGACCTGAGCAAGCGCTACCCGATTCAATCGATCCTGGCCAGCTTCAAGGACGATCCGGCGTTCCAGGAGCTGATCTATGGCCTGGCCCTGAAAGTGCTCAACCACACCCATCAGGCGATCAAGGAGCCGACAGGCGGCAAGAGCAAAGCGTCACGCCCGAAGAAGGAAAACGAAGTGTTCACCCTGACCAAGGGCGAAGAAGTGATCACCGTGACCCTCAAGTCGGCGCGAGCCAAGCCTCTGGCTGACCGCAGCGTCTTCGAATTCCTCGGTTTCAGCTTCGTCGGCGAAGACGATCAGGCCGAACTGCAAACCCCGACCTTTACCGACAACACCGGCGCCGAGCACCCGGCTACCCTGAAAAACATCATCACGGCGATTCAGCAGCAGACGGCGTTTGAAGGGTACGGCGCGATTCAGCAGTAAGTTCGCGCCCATTTATCTGGAAGCGAATTCTGTGGGAGCGAATTCATTCGCGAAGAGGCCCGATACAGGCACTGCATTTCTATTGCCTGGAATACCGTCTTCGCGGATAAATCCCACAGTAGCGCGTGCATATCATCGAATCTGTGGGAGCGGATTCATCCGCGAAGGGGCCAATACATCCAACACATTGGCGGCGTCCGGAATAAAGCTTTCGCGAATGAATTCGCTCCCACAGTAGCGCGTGCATATCGTCGGATCTGTGGGAGCGGATTCATCCGCGAAGGGGCTGCTCTGGCTTTACAGCAAACATAGAATCTCCCACAGGGTTCTCAACTCCTCCCCCGTTCCAGGGAGACTAAAAATCACACGTCGCTTAGCGATTCCACCCCCACCTCATCCCACAATTCCTCGGCCAGGTGAAACGATGCATTGGCCGCCGGAATGCCGCAGTAGATCGCACTCTGCATCAGCACTTCCTTGATCTCGTCTCGCGTCACGCCGTTGTTCTTGGCCGCCTTCAGATGCAGGCGCAGTTCGCCTTCGCGGTTCATGCCGATCAGCATGGCGATGGTGATCAGGCTGCGTGTGTGACGCGGCAGGCCGGGACGAGTCCAGATGTCGCCCCAGGCATGACGGGTAATCATTTCCTGAAATTCTTCGTTGAACGGCGTGAGCTTCTTCAGGCTGTTATCGACATGGGTATTACCCAGGACCGCCCGGCGTACCTGCATGCCAGCGGCGTAGCGTTCGTCTTCGTTCATGCGGCATTCCCCTGTAAACGTTCATGTTCGGCCACGGCGCGCGCGACCCACTCGCGGGCCTGGCCAAGGTAATGGGCCGGATCCAGCAAGCGATCCAGTTCCTCTGGCAAGAGCTGTGCGCTGACCTCGGCGTTATCCCCCAGGACGTCACGCAGATGCGCGCCCTGCTCCACCGCACGGCGGCAGCATTGTTCGACCAGATGATGGGCCGCATCCCGGCCGATCAGGCGGGCCAGGGCGATGCTCACGGCTTCGGCCAGCAGCAGGCCCCGGGTGGCCTCCAGATTGTCGCGCATGCGTCGGGCATCGACTTGCAACTCGGGCAACACCTGCAAGGCCTGATACAACGAACCGGACACCAGGCAGCACAACTCCGGCAAGGTTTCCCACTCGGCATGCCACAGGCCCAGGCTGCGCTCGTGCTCCTGGGGCATGGCCGCTAACAGGGTGGCGACCAGCCCGGGCGCCCGGGTCGCGGCGCCGATCATCACCGCCGCGCCCACCGGATTGCGCTTGTGCGGCATGGTTGAGGAACCGCCCTTGCCCGGTGCAGAAGGCTCGAATACCTCGCCCACTTCGGTCTGCATCAACAGGCTGATATCCCGGCCAACCTTGCCCAGGCTGCCGGCGAGCATGCCCAGCAGGCTGGCAAATTCCACCAGGCGGTCGCGCTGGGTATGCCAGGGCTGCTCAGGCAAATTCAGCCCCAGTGTCTCGGCCAGCGCCTGGGCCACTGGCAGCGCCTGTTCACCCAGCGCCGCGAGACTGCCCGACGCGCCACCGAATTGCAGGCTCAGCAGCCGCGGCTTGAGTTCCTGCAAGCGTTGACGATGGCGAGTCAGTGCACCCAGCCAACCGGCGATTTTCATGCCCAATGTGACCGGGGTCGCCTGTTGCAGCCAGGTGCGCCCGGCCAGGGGTGTATCGGCGTAGCGCAGGGCCTGGCTGGCCATGCTATTGGCCAGTTGTTCGAGATCCCGCTCGATCAGCACGATGGCCTGGCGCAATTGCAGGACCAGTCCGCTGTCCATGACATCCTGACTGGTCGCGCCCATATGCACATAACGCTCGGCCTCCGGACTGCGCGCCGCGACCTCTTGGCCGAGGGCCTTGACCAGTGGAATCGCCGAGTTTCCCGCACTGCCGATGGCGACGCCGAGGGCTGCAAAATCGAACAGCTCAGCCCGACAGGCTGCGGCGATATCAGCCACTACGGATTCGGGAATAGCACCTGCCCGCGCCTCGGCACGGGCCAGGGCCGCCTCGAAGTCCAGCATGGCCTGCACCCGCCCGGCATCGCAGAACACCTCGCGCATGCTGGCCTGGGTGAAATAGCTGTCGAACAGTTGATTGCTTGGTCGGTTCATTGAGGTGCTCTTGTTGAACGACACATAACAGTCTGAATAAGCTCGTTTTGTCGAGTCGTACTCTGTGGGAGCGAATTCATTCGCGAAGAGGCCAGTACATCCGACGCATTTGTATCGTCTGTCATACCGCTTTCGCGAATGAATCCGCCCCCACAATTCACGACTACAGGTCCGCCCATCAGAAATCGAAGAAAACGGTCTCGGCCGCACCCTGCATATGGATATCGAACCGGTAGGCCAATTGCCCATCGACCTCGCAACGCCGCGCCACCAGGGTTTCCCGACGAGCCGGTTGTTCGATCAGGTTGAGTACCGGGTCGACCCCATTGGCCTGGGCCTGATCGTCGAAATAAAGGCGGGTCTGCAGATGAATATTGATACCCCGGGCAAACAACGACACGTTGATATGAGCGGCGGCGTTGTTGATCGGCCCGGGTTTGATGGTCTTCAGGGTCCACAGGCCATCGTCGCCAGTGGCGGTGCGACCGAAGCCGTTGAAGGGCTTGTCAGGGTCATAAGCCGGGTCATACACGCCATTGTGATCAGCCTGCCAGAACTCAAGGAAAGCATCGCGAATCAGGTGACCATTGCCGTCGTAGACATTGCCCAGCAGCAGGATATGTTCACCGGGAGCTCCGGGTTTGGCCATTTCGTTCCAGATTTCCAGCTCCCGGGGCGGGTTGCCGGCGGTTTCCAGGGCCAGGCCGATATGCACATAAGGACCGGCCGTCTGCGACGGGGTTTCCATCAAGAGTTGTACGGGCATGGGGCAGTCCTCAGCGGTTTTCGAAGTGGGTCTGGCGCTGGCCGCGCAGCACGATGTCAAAGCGATAAGCCAGGCTGTCCATCGGGTTGGCCATGCTCATGTCGAGCCGGGCGATCAGGCTCTGCACGGCGTCCGGGTTGGCGATGGACTTGACGATCGGGCACAGCGGGATCAGCGGGTCGCCTTCGAAATACAGCTGGGTGATCAGCCGCGTGGCAATGGACGGGCCGCTGATGGACACATGGATATGCGCCGGGCGCCAGTCGTTGGGGCCGTTGCGCCAGGGGTACGGGCCGGGTTTGACGGTGCGGAAGCTGTAGTTGCCATCACGATCGGTCAGTGCCCGGCCGACACCGCCGAAATTCGGGTCCAGGGGCGCCAGGTAGGCGTCACGCTTGTGCCGGTAGCGACCACCGGCGTTGGCCTGCCACATCTCCACCAGAGTATGGGGAACCGGCTTGCCATACTGGTCGCAGACGCGCCCCACCAGAATGATCCGCTCACCCACCGGCAGGCCGCCATGATTGAAATTCAGCAGCAGGTCATTGTCATGCCGACCGAGTTTGAGATGGGAAAAATCCGGGCCGCTGCTTTCGCTAACCGATTGCGGAATGCTGACCAGGGCCTGGCGTGGCGAGCGCAGGATCGAGGTCTTATAGTCAGGCGTCAGGGCTTTGGGGTGCCAGTTGCGATCACGAATGACAAAGCGACTGTGGTCCGCTTCAGACATGATGTTCTCCGTTTTTATAATGTGGGGCGTAGCTGCGGTGGAGTCTCCCGCGCCGGCCAGCTGGCGAAAATTGAAATTAACAGCTCATTCCATAACCATATGGTTATGGGTTGACGGCTGTGGGACCGGCTTTAGCCGGAAAGAGGCCCGCAAGATCGCTCCATGTCTTCAACCCGTCACGACGCCTTCCCGGCTAAAGCCGGTCCCACATTGCCCGAGTTTCCAGCCCTACTGATACATCGCGCCTACCGCCCGTAACTCATCCACACACCACTGCGCCGCCCGTGACAGCGGCAGCGCCGGGTTGCTGCACAACCCCACCGAACCGCCCGGTTCACGAATCCCCAGCTGCAATTCCACCAGCAGGCCGGTGTGCAGCTCTTCCAGCACGGCGTCCAACGGCGCGATCCACACCGCGTCGCTGCACTGCACATAACGGCGACTAAGGCTCAGGGACAGGGTTTCCAGGCGCTGACGTGGCGGGTTGATACCGTACTGGACGAACAGGCTGTCGGCGAACTTGCGGATCGTGGTCCCGGCCAGTGGCAGGACCATGGGGTATTCCTCCAGGCTCTCGCGGCGCGGCGGAGCAGCCAGCAGCGGATGCCCGGCACGCACCACCAGAGTCATGGATTCGCTGTACAGATGCTCGAAGGCCAGGCCCTGGATCTGCGGGCTGTCAGTCATACGCCCCACCACCAGGTCCAGCTCACCAACGCGCAACTGCGACAGCAGATAGGCACTCGGCCCGGTCATGACGCTGACCACCAAGGCCGGATGTCGCTCATGCAGACGCTTGATCACCTCCGGCACTAACAGGCTTTCAGCCGTGGACAGCACCCCCAGCCGAGCGGTGACCGGATCGTGCTCACCGGACCGCAAACTGCTGACCCCTTCACGCAACGACTGCACACTCGGCCCGGCAAAACGCAGAAACGCCACGCCGGCCTCGGTCAGTGCCGCGCCCTGCTTGCTACGGGTGAACAGGCTGGTTTCCAGCAGGCTTTCCAGCTCCTTGAGCGCCTTGGACAAGGCCGGCTGACTGATCGCCAGCTTATCCGCCGCCCGGGACAGACTGCCCTGGCGCGCCACTTCGAGGAAACACACCAGATGGCGGAATTTGATGCGGGTATCGATATTCAAGGGCGCCTCACGCACGAGCTGTGTGGCGAGATTATAGAGGCGCAAAACGTACAACAAGCCGGGTGGGGGGGGGGAGTTGTTTAGGGGGACCCCCCGGGGTTGGGGGGGGGATTTAGAGAGAGAGCGGGACGGGGGGGAAAAAAAACGGGGGGTTTT
>NZ_JBGLYM010000150.1:0-231 GCF_047303955.1 Pseudomonas sp. Pseusp88
CGACACCGAAGGCACTAACCAACCCTATCGCTTCGACCTGGAACTGGTCAGCGAGCGCCGCAACCTCACACATAACCACCAGAGCAAGGAGCCTCTGACATGAGCAGAATCGTTGGCAGCCTGAGTGACGGACCGGCCTGCGAAGCCGGCAAGCTGATCGTCCAGGTCATCGGCAAGGACCACCCGGCAGAGCAAAAAGTGGTGGTACACACGGCCGACAATCACCTGGTC
>NZ_JBGLYM010000151.1:0-229 GCF_047303955.1 Pseudomonas sp. Pseusp88
ATCCACACCTTCGCGGAGATCGGACGAGAGTTCGTCGCGAAGCGCCGTATCCGGCGAGAACACCGTATCTGCACCGAGCGCGCGTGAGCGTTCGCGTCGAACCGAATGGCGGTCAACCGCGTAGAGTGCGTCCAAAGGATGGCGTGCAAGCAGTGCGGTCGTAAGCAGTCCGACGACTCCCTGTCCGAAGACGACCGCTCGCTCGCCGATCATCGGGACTGCGTCCATT
>NZ_JBGLYM010000152.1:0-228 GCF_047303955.1 Pseudomonas sp. Pseusp88
CGGCGTCCGGAATAAAGCTTTCGCGAATGAATTCGCTCCCACAGTAGCGTGTGCATATCATCGGATTTGTGGGAGCGGATTCATCCGCGAAGGGGCCAGTACATCCAACACATGGCGGCGTCCGGAATAAAGCTTTCGCGAATGAATTCGCTCCCACAGTAGTGCGTGCATATCGTCGGATCTGTGGGGGTGGATTCATCCGCGAAGGGGCCAGTACATCCAACACAT
>NZ_JBGLYM010000153.1:0-227 GCF_047303955.1 Pseudomonas sp. Pseusp88
CCATCAGCGGCTACACGGTTAGCGCCAACACGATCGGCACCATCAGCAGCGACACGGTTAGCACCAACGTGGTCAGCACCGTTTTCGGCAACGACCTGGGCGTTCAGTTGATCGTGACCAGTGATGGCTGGCAGAGCGAAAGCACTGGAAGCCAGAACAGAGAAGGCCAGGCCGAAAATCAGTTTGGAAGTTTTCATGGTAGTTGCTCCAGATCGGTTAGAAGTCGT
>NZ_JBGLYM010000154.1:0-224 GCF_047303955.1 Pseudomonas sp. Pseusp88
TGCACCGGTATATCGGGCAATGGGCGACTGATGTCCATGAAGTTCTGGAAAAAATCCCACAGTGCGCAAGGCATGTGCGTGGTATTGTCTGGCACAATTATGCCATTGAAATTCGTACCCTTATCGCTATAACGGTGAGCCAGGGATAGACCGTTCATGGCCGAGCCTTGACGGTCCGGGCTGGTGATTATATAGGCATCAAACTCATAAAAGGGCGCAGTAAA
>NZ_JBGLYM010000155.1:0-221 GCF_047303955.1 Pseudomonas sp. Pseusp88
TCTCCCAGCTGAGCTATGGCCCCGTATTGCTACAGGCTTTTCCACAAAATTGGTGGGTCTGGGCAGATTCGAACTGCAAAATCTGACCTCACCGCTCTTTACCTTGGAGGCGGGGTGCGCTCTTGCCAAGTACCTCACCAGTATTTGGTGGGTCTGGGCAGATTCGAACTGCCGACCTCACCCTTATCAGGGGTGCGCTCTAACCAACTGAGCTACAGACC
>NZ_JBGLYM010000156.1:0-215 GCF_047303955.1 Pseudomonas sp. Pseusp88
AACCGCTCTTTAACAACTGAATCAAGCAATTCGTGTGGGTGCTTGCGCTGTAAGACTGAAGTCAACTGATTATCAGCGTCGCAAGTTACTCCACGAGAAATCATGGTTTAACCAACGATTGCTGAGCCAAGTTTATAAGGTTTTCTCAAAACCTAATTGCAGTATTGAACTGAAGAGTTTGATCATGGCTCAGATTGAACGCTGGCGGCAGGCCT
>NZ_JBGLYM010000157.1:0-215 GCF_047303955.1 Pseudomonas sp. Pseusp88
GATGATATCAATACCTTCAAACGGCCTAACTTGATGTTAAGGCACGTGAAGTATATCGACTGATGACCGATTCAAGCTGCACTTACATCGGGCCAATAACGCGCAATCTGTTGTATGAGCTAAACGTGAGACCGGATCTTCGCGCTCAAGTGCCGTTCGAGGTGCGCAGCGCCAATACCCTCATCCGAATCGAAAGCCGACTGCCCGGCCTGTTG
>NZ_JBGLYM010000158.1:0-213 GCF_047303955.1 Pseudomonas sp. Pseusp88
CAAAGGGCAGCACCGGCACCAACTGATTCCACTGGGCGTCGACCTGGCGGGGTGTCACGCGCAGGTCCACGGGCAAGCGCAGGCGGATCGGCTCGCCCCCGATGGTGGCAATCTCCAGCCAGAGTTGGAGGTTGGCGTGGGAGTAGTAATTCCAGAGGTGCAGAACGCTGCTGCACAGCTCCCTGTTCATTTTGTCACGAGTGCCCTTGACCA
>NZ_JBGLYM010000159.1:0-212 GCF_047303955.1 Pseudomonas sp. Pseusp88
TCCGATTTCATTGCTCTGACGAGCATTGGCCCTGCCCGACAGGGACAGCCGGTAGGGCACGTCTGTGGGAGCGAATTGTGGGGCCAAATTCTGTGGGAGATTCTATGTTTGCTGTAAAGCCAGAGCAGCCCCTTCGCGGATGAATCCGCCCACAGATCCGACGATATGCACGCGCTACTGTGGGAGCGAATTCATTCGCGAAAGCTTTATTC
>NZ_JBGLYM010000015.1:0-140676 GCF_047303955.1 Pseudomonas sp. Pseusp88
TATTCGCGGGCCACCCCGCCCGCTTGTTTGTTAAAAACCGTGGGGCACCTAATTAATTCGCTATTTGGCCTTTTATTTAACAACCGCCTTCGCTAATTAATTCGCTCACACAATGCGCTGCCACTGAATCAGCTGCCAACAGCAATAAAAAAGCCCCTGACATGCAGGGGCTTTTTCGTAGCAGCTCGGCTTTAGCCGATTGCCACGCCATGGGCTTCAGCCAACGGCTTAAGGCCACCGGCAAAGCCTTGGCCGATGGCCTTGAACTTGAACTCTTCACCATTGCGATACAGTTCGCCGAAGATCATCGCGGTTTCGGTGGAAGCGTCTTCGCTGAGGTCGTAGCGTGCCAGCTCCTTGCCGTCCGCCTTGTTGACTACACGGATGTAGGCGTTACCGACCTGACCGAAGCTCTGCTTGCGGCCTTCGGCGTCGTGGATGGTCACAGCGAACACCAGCTTCTTCACCAGGGGTGCCAGGCCGGTCAGCTTGACGTTGACTTGCTCGTCGTCGCCATCGCCTGCGCCCGAACGGTTATCGCCCATGTGCTCGATGGAGCCGTCGGCGGATTTTTTGTTGTTGTAGAAAATGAAGCTGGCATCGTCGAGGACCTTGCCGCTTTCACCGACAACAAACACCGAGGCGTCGAGGTCGAATTCCTGACCGTCGGTAACACGGGCATCCCAACCCAGACCTACCGTTACTTCAGAGAGGCCCGGAGCTTCTTTGGACAGCGAGACGTTACCGCCTTTGGACAGACTTACAGCCATGGTCTTATTCCTTGATCGTTGATGGAAAGTTGGTTTAGAAATTCATGCCAAACGAGTTGGCGACTGCCTTGAGGCCACCGGCATAGCCTTGGCCAATTGCGCGGAATTTCCATTCGCCGTTGTTGCGGTACAGCTCGGCGAAAATCATCGCGGTTTCAGTGGACGCATCTTCGGCCAGGTCGTAACGCACGACTTCGGCACCGGTCACTTCATTGACGATGCGGATGAACGCACCGCCCACCTGGCCGAAGTTCTGCTTGCGCGCATCGGCTTCGTGAATGGTCACGGTGAACACGACTTTGTCGATATCGGCCGGAACGCGGCTGAGGTCGACCTTGAGCAATTCGTCGTCGCCATCACCGGCACCGGTCCGGTTGTCACCAGTGTGCTCGATAGAGCCATCAGCGCTTTTGAGCTGATTGTAGAAGATGAAGTCTGCGTCGCTGCGCACCTTGCCGCTGCTGCCGAGCAGGAATGC
Source organism: Pseudomonas sp. Pseusp88 (assembly GCF_047303955.1). Taxonomy (NCBI): domain Bacteria; kingdom Pseudomonadati; phylum Pseudomonadota; class Gammaproteobacteria; order Pseudomonadales; family Pseudomonadaceae; genus Pseudomonas; species Pseudomonas sp. Pseusp88. The sequence continues at coordinate 1,249 of NZ_JBGLYM010000015.1, forward strand.
GCTGGCGTCGAGGTCGAACTCGGTACCGTCAGTCGCCCGTGGATCCCAGCCCAGGCCGATCAGCAGCTTGGACAGGGACGGGTCGGTTTTCGACAGGGAGAGGTTTGCACCTTTCTGAAGAGACAATGCCATTTTCAACAACTCCTTTACTTGTGATTAAGGATCAATTCGCTTCGGTCTCTGTTTCTTCCTTGGCCGGGAAGATCAGGCTGGCAACGATGCCAATGACCAGTACCACCATGACAATGAGCAGGCTGGTGTTGGCGCTGATGCTGTAGCCATGATGGAACAGATGGTCGGTCGCATTCAGGCCCAGCTTGATGGCGATGAAGAACAGCAGCGCGATCACTGCCTTTTCCAGGTGAACCAGGTAACGCTTGAGCGCTTCGAGAACGAAGTACATGGTGCGCAGACCGAGGATGGCGAAGAGCATGGCCGAGTAAACGATCAACGGCTCGCGACTCACGGCGATAACCGCAGGCACCGAGTCGAAGGCGAACAGTACGTCCGAGACTTCGGCGACCACCAGGCAAAGGAACAACGGAGTGGCGAAGATCGCGCCCTTGGCCGCCAGACTCATGCCAGCGTTTTCCGGCTTGGTGATTTCACCTTCCAGGGTCTTGCGGCTGACGAAAAACTGGTTGCCGTAAAGCTTCGGCCACACCGGAAACAGCTTGGAGGCGAAGCGGTAGGCCAGGTGAGTGGAATAGTCTTCCTCTTCCTCGTCATCACCGCCGGCCCTGAGCATCATGATTGCCGTCCAGGCCACGATCACCGCGAATATCACCTCGACCCACGGGCCAAAGGCCAGCAGTCCGGTACCGATGGCGACGAAGACGCCGCGGAACACGATGGCGCCGATGATGCCCCAGTACAGCACGCGGTGACGCAGGCCGTCAGGCACCTTGAACCAGGCGAAAATGGCCATGAAGACAAACAGGTTGTCGACGCTCAGGACTTTTTCCAGGGCATAACCGGTAACGAACAGGCTGGCCACTTCCGGGCCGTGCTGCACATAAAGGAACCCGGCGAAGGCCAGGGACAGGGCGATCCAGAAGATCGACCATACCGACGCCTTGGCCAGGGATACCGGCTTGTCGCCGCGGTGCGTGACCATGTCCAACAGCATGGCGCCAACGGCCATCCCGACGAAAACCGCCATGGTCAGTGGGGGAAAACCAATCTGCGTATCCAAGACTAAGTACCTTAAAGTTCGAAATCAGCCGGGTTCAGACCCAGCTCGAGGCAAATCTGGCGGCAAGCCGCCTTTTCTTTCTGGTCGAAGTTACCGTCGGACGCACCGATGGCACAGGCGACCCGCACCAACAGACGCGAAGCGCCGTCGTTGCCTTTGATCTTGTTAATGACTTTCAGGGCTTCGGCCTGACCAATCTGGTAGTCGAACTCGAACTTGCTGACCGAGTCGTTGAACGCCTTGATCACGTCGCTCAGGTTGAACACCTTGAGCTCCGGCGAGTTGTTGATGAAGCCGGTCATCTTCATTTTCTCGGAAGAAGAGACTTCACCGTCAGCCGCCGCGATCATCGCGCAGGCTGCAGCCGTCGCTTCCATGAAGTTCTTGTTCTTGAACTTCGAGACTTCGGTGGTGAGCGCTTCACGCGCCTTTGCCGCATTGGTTTTGAGCCATTCCAACATGATGCAATCCTCGGAAAGCGAGGCAAACTGCCTCGCGAAATCAACGTTTATTTGGAGCCGGCAGACCAGCGCATGCCCCAGTTGTAAGCCTGGTCCATGGGCGAATGACTCTTGTGGAAATCGACCCTGCGGGTAACCTTGACGGCGCCGTTGTCGTTTTCCAGCAACGCGATGGCGCACATTCCCAGACGACCGCCCTCCTCGTTCAGACGTACTTCGATTTCCGGTTGCCCGGGTACGAAGATGGTTGCCACACCGTCGGTTTCCCGCCAGTTCGGCGCACCGTCGTAGATGAAGGCAAAGACCAGGATGCGACGGATCTCGCTCCATTTCTGGCCGTTGATATGCAGCCATTCACCATCGGAAACGGAGCCGGTACGGTCGTCCCCCATCAATTGAATGTAAGGCTCGTTCTTCAGGTCGCCGAAGGCATTACCCAGGGCCTGGACCGCGCCCTTGTAGCCATCCTGCAACTCGAACAGGCAACCGACGTCGAGATCGATGGACTTGCTCTTGGAGAAGAAGCCCCCACCGGACTTGCCCCGGTTCCAGTTCAGGTTGACCTTGATTTCGCCGAAACCGGCAGCGGTCTTGGCCAGACTGATGGAGGAACGGGTCTTGTCCAGGGTGACCTTGCTCAGGCTGACCGTGGCCTTGGGTGCAACTGGCTCCGGCGCGGGTTGCGGCGCGGCGGACGGCGCAGGTGCCGGGGCGGCAGCGATTTCGACACCGAAGTGCCTGGCCAATGGCTCAAGGCCACCGGCAAACCCCTGGGCGACGCAGCGAAACTTCCAGGCGCCCTGGCGACGATAGAACTCGCCCAGGATCAACGCTGTTTCCTGCATGCCGCCGGTGGGAATCTGCGCATCGATATCACCGGCTACGGTAATGCTCAAGGTCGAGACACCCGCGAAACTGGCCTTGTTTTCGTGGATCGTCGCCGTCAGCGCCACGCGCTCGACAGCAGCATCCAGGCGGCTCAGATCAACGGTGAAGGTTGCACGCCCGGCAGCAGCGTCGGTCATCTGCACGGCACCGCCCAGCACGTTGGGCTGGCCGTAGAAGCACATGTCCTGATCGCCGCGAACCTTGCCGTCGACGTTCAAGGCAAACGCGGAGACGTCGATATCGGCCCCCGCCAGCGGGCTATAGGCTACGTCGACGCGCAGTGAACCTGTGGCAACCGGCGCGTTGCCACCCGGTACCAGGGAAGTCATGAGCGCACGGCCTCGACCGCCAGGCTGACCAGATCGTCAGCAGTGCGGCCATTGGTGGTCACACCGACGGCCTTGAAGTCCCAGCCACCCGCGCCACGGGTCAGGCTGGCCATGACGATACCGGTATGGCCGCCCTTCTCGGACAGGTTGAAACGGGCCAGCTCCTTGCGGGCAGCGGTATCGGAAATACGGCAGTAAGCGTTCTCGACTTTCTCGAAATTCTGCCCGGTGAAGCTGTTGACGGTGAACACCAGGTATTTGACGCTGGCTGGCAATCGGCTCAGATCAACGGCGATGGACTCGTCGTCGCCATCACCTTCGCCGGTGCGGTTGTCGCCGGAATGCTGGATCGAGCCGTCCTTGGACTGCAACTGGCGGAACCAGACCAGATCCACCGGCTTGAGCTGTTCGTCGAACAGAATGCAGGATGCATCCAGATCGATTTCGCCACCGTTGCCCATCAGTTTGCCGAAGAAACCGCTTTTCGCGGCATCCCAGCCCAGACCGAGGGAAATCTTGCTCAGGCTGCTGCCTGCGGTTTTTTCCAGGGAAATCGTCTGGTTCTTGGTGAGTGTCAATGCCATCGTTACGCTCCTTGTTGATCATTCGGCCCCTGGCCAACGCCAGAGACACCTGTTACCGAATTCTGTGTGGCTTCCCCGGGCTTGACCCGGCTGCCGATCCTGGCGATGCGCAGGCGACCGCGCTGCCAGGCCGGGTGAAAGTGCCGCCAGTGGGCGTCCTGGGCGGCGGCCAGCAGTTCATGGTCGCCGCGGGTATCGCCCCAGGCCCGCAGGCGATACTGCGTGAGCGGCCCGTAGACCGCCTCCAGGCGCAGTACCTTGGCCTCACAGCGGCAGTTGTTGCCGCTCAAACGCCCGGTCAGATAGCCATCGACCACTTCTAGTTCAGTGGCGATCAGCTTGATGCCCAGATGCTCGGCAAAGGGCCTTAGCACCAGGCTGGGCGAGGCCGAGCAAATGGTCACCTGGGCCCCGGAAGCCAATTCACCGGCAACGGACTGCACGCCCGCCGGACGCATCAGCCGTGACCAGAAGCGCGCGCGGAACTCCACGGCTTTCTGCTCCACCCAATCCACTTTTATGCCGGTAAGAAAGTTGGCGATCAAGTTCGCTTTTAATTCATCTCGTGTCAGACCTTTACCCAGGTAGCGTAGGGCTGAGGGCAGCATACGCACCATGCGCCAGGCAAAAGCACGATTGCCAAAGGCAAACTTGAGGAACGGGACGAAGCTGTCCCGGGTCGTCAGGGTGCCGTCGAAATCGAATACCGACAGCACCTTTGCCCCATCAGGGCCTGCTTCAAGCATTTCTTGTGTCATCGACCTACCTCGGCCAGGCGAATGGGTTCCATAAGACTGACATCGGTTTGTTTCACCCCATGCCACTGCGCCCGTTCGATAATTTTCGTCGCCCAATTGAAATGGGTTGCCGGCTCGCACATCGCGTCGTTGTGCTTGAAAACCGCCGGGGCAGACTCATTGAGAATCAGCCGGGCGCAATTGAGTTCCTCAATCCCGACGCGAAGTGCTTCGTGAATCAGCTGTATCTGCGCCGGATGAATGGCCGTCTTGCCCACCAGGCCGTGGGAAAGGTCCAGTTCCAGTTCCTCCGTCAGCAACGCAGGTGACGCGATTGACTCGAATACCGGTGCGGTCAGGGCAAAGCCTTGCGCGCCAAGAATTCCGGCGAGCATGGGAATCACGTAGCCCATGGGCGTCTGATACAGCGTCGCAGACGGATTGCGGCGCAGGCCCAGACACCCCATCAGGTCGTTACCGCCAATGCGCAGGGCAATGATCCGCTCACCCAAGGTCAGGGCCAGGGCCTCGCCCAATTCGACCATGGCATTGGGGCTGTACACCTCGCGGGTTTCCAGAGTCGGCATCAGCGCCAGGCGCGGGTCCGACACCGCACCGGCCCAGGCGGGCAACGAGGCCAGCGTCAACTTGGGCACCACGAAGCCGTCGATCAGATACATCAGCGGCCAGTCGTTGAGCACAGCGGCCATCTCGACATCCCGGGGCCGTACGAACACCAGAGGCCCGTTGGTCGGACGACCGCCCCAGGCTTCGATCCGCAGCAGCAGGTCACGCAGGTTCTGCAGGGCCGTATCGACATCAGTGAACGCCACGGCGTCTTCCAGGCAGATCACCAGCGAGCGCAGCTCGGGCAACTTATGGCCCAGAGCGATATCGAGGATGTCTTCCCGGGTGGCGGGCATATATAGCGTCGCGCCAAGGGCGTAAGGAGAAATTCGCTTCATCAGCTCACACTCCGAATGATGGTAACCGCTCGGTAAGGCCCGAGTTCGGCACCGGCTTCTTCCACGTCGATACCGGCCAGGCCCGTCAGGTGCATCAGCAGTTGCACGTCCGGGTCGGCACGATCACGCACCAGCACCCGATCAGGAACACGACGCAGCACCGCACGGGTCGCCTCGGCAATACCGGGCTTTATGCGATTGAGGTTGGCAATCTGGAATCGATTGGCCAGCCGCTCCACCACACCAAGGGCGGATGCCTGCAGGGCCAGGGCCTGTTCTTCGCTCCATGGCCGGGCGGGTGCTACCTGTACTGACGAGCGCACGGCTTCGATGCGCTCGATGAAGTCGACCGTGACGTCATGTTCGTGCAGGTGCTTATAGACGACACAGCCATGCAAGCCACCGGCGGCAGGCCAGATAGAGCGCGAGACCAGACCGGAAACGGTAGCGCCGAGAATCCCCGACGGAATGATCCAGTCGTCGGACGATGCCGCAAGCCAGGCCCGCCCGCAGGGGTCGGCCAGTACTACCAGCCGCGGCGTCCGGGGAAAACGCGAATCGCCAGCGAGACAGCGCTGGATTTCCCCGGAGATGGCACCTTTACCGGTCCAGCCATCGACAAAGACGATGTTCTCGGCGCCGTGGCGGCCGATGATCAACTCCAGGGCCACCATATCGATACCGCGATCGCGGACGATGCTGATGCCATAGTGATGGGCATCACGGCCCCGCTCGATCAACGCCCGACGCAGCAGCACGCCAAGGGGTAACCCGGCGCGCACGAAGGACACCAGGGCAATGCTCGCCCCCTGATACTGGGCATCAAGTGCCAGCGCCAGTGACTGCACATCAGCGGCCATACGCACAGCGTTCTGGGTCATGGCACGCTCATAGAGCGCCATATGCGTGGCCGAAGGCGCCGATTCCTCGCTGATCATCTCGGAATAGTGTTTTTGTCGGCTCTGGATCAGCCGCTCTTTTTCAACAACGTCAGTCATCGCCATATCGACCGGTTGCAGCAGAAAGTGCACATCTGCTGGCAAGTAACTGCCGCTGCCCACGGTATTGAGTTGCGCGAAGGCGTTATCCATGGAGAGCGCCCTTGACCATGGCAGCCAGTTGGCTGCGCGCCGGGGTCGACCAGAAGGTGCACAGGTCCATGAAGCCCAGATCGGTGATGCTATCGCCAAAACCCAGTATCGGCCGCACGCCATTAACGGCGCGATCCAGCTCCAGCAGGTGTTCCACCGCCACACGCTTGGCCAGCCCCTCGGGCAGCAGCGCCAGGTTGTTGCCGTTGCTGTGCACGTGCATGCCGTCGAGCAGGCCGCGACCACGGATATGTTCGAGCACCCGCAGCAAGTCCGCGTCGGTGCCGTCGTTGTGCTTGATTACCACGTAATGCTGTTGCTGCGCCTCTTCAACTACCCAGCCACGCAGGGAAATGCCCAGTTCTTCGCCGATCTGCAAAGCATCGGCACAGAGTGCGGGCAGACGCTGCTGATAGGCGTCGAGACGCTCGCCCATCAGCGCATGCCAGTCGGCATTCACCGAACCGTCCGGGTTGAGAATCACGGCGCCATGGGAGCAAACGGCGCCCTGGTTGAAGCCCAGGCGTACGCGACCAAATGCCTCGGCGCTACGGGCCGTGACCGGCACGACATCGGTGGTCGCCAGCAGCCACTCGACGAAGCTTTTCTGCACGTCGCTCATATAGCCACTGACGCCGCCGTTGACGTCGAACGAAGCCGGATGGCGCGGGCTGCCTTCAGGCATCTTGCGCCCGGTCTGAAACAACGTGTCGTCGAGATCGACCAGAGCGAGGGGGCGATTAGCGGCCATCGACGATTACCTCGGCGTTAAGCGCTTCGATCAGCGCAGACGGCACCGCCAGGACATCAGTCTCGCTGCAGATCAACACCCGGTCGAACTGGCCGGGGGCAACGTTATAGAGGAAGTTGACAATGCCCAGCCCGTAGTTGTCCGAGAAGGACAGCGCATGGTGAATCGAATGGCCGATGGCGATGGGCGAGCGGGTGGTCGAGCTGAAATGCACATCGGCTCCGGCCCGTTCAAGGCGCTCGGCAAGGAGAAACGGCTTCCAGACGAATTCGCCGGTGCCCAGGACGATGATGCGCTCACCCGGCTTGACCTGAAGATCCGGTGCCAGAGTATCGGCCACCGATCGCACGCCCAGGCGTCCCCAGTCATTGCGCGGATCGATGGGCCATTCGCCCACGGCGACGGTGCCGGTCTCGGGCATTTCCGGCAACAGAGCGTCCGGGTCCTCGATGAAATGGTAGGCACCGCGCAGCAGCGAGACCTGATCGGCACTCGCACCGATGGAACTGGACACCGCGCCTGCGGACCAGTCGGTGAGCACGCAGGTGACGACCCGCTCGACCTTGCTCAGGCCGGCGTCGGCCAGGGCCCTGTGCAGGTTGATAAAGGTCTTGCCGGTTGAGGCTTCGTCATCGACCAGCACCAGGGAACGCGCGTTGAGCATCATTTCGCGGATCGCCGGGTCCACCGGCATATGGATCAGGTGCGCGCTGGCGTGGCTGTGCTCCTCCTCGAAGCGGGCAAACATCTGCTCGCCTACGGGATGACGGGTGCTGACGATATAAAGGCTGTCGGAACGGGTTGCGCTGTAGGCGCGATGCACGCCGGCGCCCAGGCCCACGGCGGTCTCGGCCATGCCGATGACCAGTACCGGGCCGGGTAGATCGACCGGGATCTTTGCCGCCAGATGCTCGTAGCTGGCCTGCATCACCGCAGGCCGGACCGGAATGTGCTTGCCCAGCACGCGGGAAACAAAAAGAAATGCGCGTTTCGGGTTACGCCGCTCTGCAAAGCCAAACAGGCTCTCGGGGGCAATCGAGGAGGGATCTACGTCGACGTGAAGCGATCCGCGCAACAGCGATACGCTGAGCTTGGTCGACTGCTGGCTCGTGGTGGTGAGCTCCATACTGATTCCCTGTGGCCGATGGTGATGTAACTGAGGTGCGCGATAAACGGTGAACGTTTCTAGTGACTGCGCGCCTCGACTTTCCAAAGCGAGGGCTGGACCCGACGAGCGATCTCGGCGGCATTGAGAGACGACTTTTCCACGTCTTTGACAGCACCGATGTGGCAGGCATCGAGAAACGACAGCAGCAGGTTGGACTTCACTGCGAAGTTCATGTTCTGCGCATCCGGCACCGACGAGGTGACCATGCCGATGACTGCTCCGGCTGAATCGAACAACGGGCTGCCGCTGGACCCCGGCTGAATCGCTGCCGTGAACTGCAACAGACTCGAATCGTTGTGCAGTCCGAACAGCGCAGACACACCGCCCTGGGTCACGTGGGTGCCCCCACCGGCAAGACCGGACAGCGGGTAACCAATGGCGACCACGGAATCGCCCAGCGAACAGCCCGGGCCGCCGGAAAAATGCACCGGTTCCAGATTGACACCCTGAACCCTGAGCAGTGCCATATCATTGCGACCGTCCACCATGACAGGTTCTGCGGGGTAGCGGCCGTTAAATGAGCTGATATGGATGTTCTGCATGCCTTCGATCACATGGGCGCAGGTCAGCACAACTCCCGCCGACACTGCAAAGCCGGTACCCGTTGCACCGCCTGAACCTTCACCGGGCCTGGCACGGTCATGACCAGGCCCACGACGCTCGGGGTTGCCGTCGTCGATGGTGATGCCCATGCGCCGCGCCATGGCCGCCAGGCCGTAGGCCGAGCCTTCCGCCAGCGCGCGAAACTTCCATTGCCCGCCGCGCAGGTAGAATTCGCCGACGATTATTGCCGCTTCGCCGTTCTTGCGCAGATCGAGGTGATGCTCAATGCTGCCGTCCACTTCCAGGCGCAGGCTGCCCAGTTCACTGACCGGGCCAATCGCCGCAAAGGTGTAGACCACCAACAGCACGCGGTCGCTGCCAGCCGGAAGACTGGCCAGCTTGAGCCGGCAGCCGATCTTCGCAGGCTCCCCGCTCCACTCCATCCACTGCGTTTGCGGGGTATGGAACAGTGCAGGCGTGCCTTTGGGCTGGCGTTTGTCATCCATGGGCAGCAAGGCGATCGCCGCAGTCGCACCGAATGCTGCCGCTTGATCGACCTCCAGCGTCCAGCCCGTATCGGCTGACGCTAGAACCGCATTGGCGCCTGTTGCCAGAAGCATGCTCTCACTCCATGAGTATGAATGTGTACATCGGTATAGCCATGCATGATGACGCTATTGCCGGTCAGCATGAGGTCGGGACGGCGACGGCAACGGTAATCGGCTTGACCCGCACGCCATCGATCCACTCGCCGACCGGCTCAGCGTAGCCCAGACGCCGCGTGGCGAAGATCCCCGGCAGGTTGATACCGGTCGCGCGCGTGTAGCCGATGCCGCCGGAATAGCGCGGGTTGATCTCCAGCAGATGCGGCACACCATCGGCGTCGTCGCGGGTCTGCACGTTGACGATGCCGTCGCAGCCAAAGTGTTCTGCCGCCTTGAGCGCCAGACGGACCGCCGCGCTGTCTCGCTCGAAGGTCTGGTGCACGCCCTGCTTGCGGCGGCCGACGAACCCGACCACCCGCCCCGCTTCGCACACCATATCGACGGAACACTCCGGCCCGGCCATATAAGGCATTACCAGCATCGCCGGGCGGTCTGCCTGGGTCTGGTAAAGCTGGAGGTAAGCGGCAAAATCGACCTCACGGGCATCCGGATTGGCAAAGCAGCGGAATGGATCGATACCGTCCTTGAAGCGCCAGAACCCCTGACCATAGATGCCCACGGTGGGTTTGACGCAGACCTCGCCCGCGGCCGCCAGGGTCTCGTAGGCACTGGTCAGCTCCTGGGCGTTGGTCACGGTAATCGCCGGGACACAGGCCAGGCCGACCCGCTCAGCCTCGGCGGTAAAAAGACTCTTGTCGTCCACCAGCTCAAAAGTGCGCATCGAGCTACCACCGGTCACCAGCACCACGCCAGCCGCTTCGAAATCGGCGCGATGAGCTTCGTAGGAGCCGCCAATCCGCCCGGCGACCACCACCTTGATCGAATGAGCCCTGGCTGTCGCGATCACCCAGTCCAGGCGTTCTTCATGGTCCTCGGGCTCCTGCAGACCCAGGTCGGCCTCGCCGGTAATCTCCGGGCGGTCACGGCGATGGGAAGCAACAATACGGGTACCTGAAGGCAAAGCATCGCGGGCGCCGATAATGACGTCGCGCTGAGAGGCCTGCCCTTCGAGAAACCAGATCATTGAAAAAGCACCTTTGAGGCATGCGAATGGATGAAGACAAGGTCAAGGCGGGCCCGGAAAACAGTGGGCATCTCTTGAAGGATGGCGGACCGGCACGCTAAAGGGCGCCATTATGCCTAAGGCAAAGTCCAACCAGTGGCGTGTATTAGTACACGGCGGGTAAACAATAGTTTCAAAACGTAACCCGAGCGAAGGTGAACGGGTGCACAGTTTTTACAGGAGGGAGGTGCTTTCAGGCATGGCATATTGCCGCCATGCAGGTGTGCGACAGACACAAATCCACAGGAACTTCATGCCAGTCAAATGACAGAATCTGCAAATCATTCCCGCACAAGCATTGCCCGAACCCAGCGCCCCACGCTCAGCACCCAGACCAGCGCGGCAATTGCCCCCACGCCCAACAACATCCCGTGCACACCCATGTCGGCAATGACCTTGCCGGCAATAAAGGGGAAGCCGAATACGCCAATGAAATAGGCAAGGCTGAACAGCAACAGGGCCTGAGCTGTCAGGCCCGGTGGCGCTTCATTGGCGGCCAGACCGTTGATGACCGAGTAATTCAGCCCGTAACCAACCCCGAGCAACGCCGCCGTCACTACGTAACTGAAGCTGTCATGCACCCAGTGATCGAACCCGCTGACGGCGATCAGCATGAAGGTGGTCAAGACCGCCGAGGCGGCGAACGGATCGCGCTTGACCAGCCATCCGGAAATGAACAGGCGGCAACCGATGGCCGCGCCCATGAAGCTCGTGAAAAACAGCGAGTAGTCCAGCCCGAGGCTGGCGCAATAGCTGGTCTGGAAACTGCCAAGGCCACCAAAGATTGCTCCGCCCAGGCCAACCATGACAATCGAAAAAGCCGAGCGCGAACGCAGTACCTCAACGGCCGACGCAAGACTGATATGCGCCGGGGTGCCGGGCCGGTGAGTCGACTCTCCCCCCCGCGCGTCCAGCCAGCAGAAATAGGCACCGCCCAGGGTGGCAGCGATCGCCGCACAGAAAAAAGCCGCCTGCACAGGCAACCCGAAATACCCTGCCAGCTTGCCCGCCAAGGGACCACAGCCAATCCCCGTCAGCATGCTGCCCGACAATAGCGCAAAGCAGTGGGTTCGGCGCGCTGGCTTGACCATTGCGGCCACCATGATCGGCCCGACGGTATAAAACAGCCCCCAGCCAATGCCCAGCATCAATCCGCAGAGCAGCAGCGCGACTCCCAGACCCGGCACCAGGGCAAAGCCCAGTGAGGCGATCACCAGGCAGAGCGCTCCCAGGCCAATGCAGCGCGCAGCACCCAAGCGCTGCAGGACATGCCCGGAGCACAGCACCGTGGCCAGAGTACTGACCATCGCCACGGCAAACACTTGCCCGGCGTTGTTTTCGTTGCCGCCAAAGGAACTCACCAGCAGCGACAGCAGAAAGGTTGCGCCGTAGGCAACCGACAGCAGAAAACTGGCAATGCAGAAGGCACCGAAGTGAGTGTCGCCTTGAGCCGGGGGCAAGCTGTCCATTGAAGCCTTCCATGCAGGGGGATAGCGTTTTTAGCATGCTCATGGGCGCAGTTGGTTAGTGCAGTTCAGGAGTCAGGATATGAAAACCTGCACCTATTCGACCTGTTGGCGAGAGGCACCACGCCAACAGCTGAATTGAGATGAGCTTTGCATAGGCCCGACCACCACTGCGTTTGCGGCGCAATCGCGCTTCACTTTTGCCTAACCACTGCCCGCCGGAAATACTGGTTTCGCGCCCACGCTGCGCGCTGTAAAGCTTGATGCTTCTCTCACTCGGGTTTACGGATTACATGGCTGAAATTACCTGTATCGAAGACCTGCGCAGGCTCGCACGCAAGCGGGTGCCGCGCATGTTTTATGACTATGTCGATGGCGGCTCCTGGACCGAATACACCTACCGCGCCAACGAGGCGGATTTTCAGCGCCTGGAGTTTCGCCAGCGTGTGGCGTTCGACATTACCCAACGCAGCACCGCCAGCAGCATGGTCGGTGTGCCGGTGAGCATGCCAGTGGCCATTGCCCCTACCGGTCTGACCGGCATGCAGCACGCCGACGGAGAGATTCTGGCGGCACGGGCGGCGAAGAACTTCGGCATCCCTTTCACCCTGTCGACCATGAGCATCTGCTCCATCGAAGCGGTGGCGCAAGGCACGGATCGTCATCCGTTCTGGTTTCAGGTCTACGTGACCCGTGACCGAAGCTTCGTCGAAGACCTGATCGAACGCGCGCGCAACGTCAACTGCTCGGCCCTGGTGGTGACCATGGACCTGCAGGTGTTCGGCCAGCGCCACAAGGACAAGAAGAACGGCCTGTCCATCCCGCCCAGACCGACCCTGCGCAATATCGCCAATATGGCCAGCAAACCGCGCTGGTGCCTGAATATGCTGCGCACCGGCAATCGTCAGTTCGGCAATATCATCGGCCATGCCAAAGGCGTCGATAACATCAGCTCTCTGGTCGACTGGACGCGGGATCAGTTCGACCCGCGCCTGTCCTGGCAGGATGTGGCGTGGATCAAACAGCGCTGGGGCGGCAAACTGATCGTCAAGGGGATCCAGGACCCCGACGACGCCCGGCTGGCAGTAGAGGCCGGTGCCGATGCGATCATCGTATCCAACCATGGCGGGCGCCAGCTAGATGGTGCGGCCTCATCCATTTCGGCACTCCCGGCCATCGTCGACGCAGTCGGCAGCTATGCCGAAGTGCATCTGGATGGTGGCATTCGTTCGGGTCAGGATGTGCTCAAGGCGATTGCCCTGGGCGCCAAGGGCACCTATATCGGCCGCGCCATGCTCTACGGGTTGGGCGCCCTGGGTGAGCAAGGTGTAAGCACGGCACTTGAGCTGATCAGGAACGAACTGGACCTGTCCATGGCGTTCTGCGGCAGGACCGATATCCGCGAGGTCAATCGCGATATTCTGCTCAGGCGCTGAAACCAGGTGGCAGAAGCCAGCATGCTGGCGAGAGGCTTGAGCCGGTGGCCTGATACGCCAAAGCCTGACTTGGAAAGAGACTACCGTGGGAGATTCTATGTTTGCTGTAAAGCCAGAGTAGCCCCTTCGCGGATGAATCCGCTCCCACAGATCTCGATGATATTCACGGGCTACTGTGGGAGCGAATTCATTCGCGAAAGCTTTATTCCGGACGCCGCTAATGTGTTGGATGTATTGGCCCCTTCGCGGATGAATCCGCTCCTACAGATTCGATGATATTCACGGACTACTGCGGGCTTCAGCCGGGAAAGAGACTTTGAACCCCGCGACGCCTTCCCGGCTAAAGCCGGTCCCACAAGGCGTTTACTGCTCCATCAGTCAAGGACAGAAGGATCGGCATCGATCATCAGCTGTTTCATTTCTTCGAAGTGACGACGGGAGAAGTCGGTGATTTTTTCCCAGCCCTTGGCGGTTTTCTCGGCAACCTCGTCCGACAGCACACGCAACGGCTGTCCGGTGGACCATGCCGTGACAAGGATCTGGCAGGCCCGCTCCAGGGTCCAGATATCGTCGAAGGCTTCGCCAATATTCGGCGCGATCACCATGACCCCGTGATTGCCCATCAGCAGGCGACTCTTGCCGTCCAGCAGCCCGGCCAGGCGCTCACCCTCGGCCTCGGTGTCGGCCATGCCGCCGTACATTTCATCGACGGCAACCCGGTTGAAATAGCGCGCGGTGTTCTGATCAATCGGCAACACCTGAGGCTTGGCCAGGCAGGCTACCGCCGTGGTGTAGACCGGATGCAAATGCAGCACTGTGCGAGCTTGAGGCAGGCGCTGGTGGATCTGCCCATGGATCGCCCAGGCGGTGGAGTCGACATCCGGGTGCGTGGCACTGGCAGGGTCGTCAGCATCCAGCAGCAACAGGTCGCTGGCGCGGATGCGGGAGAAATGTTTCCACTTCGGGTTGATCAGGAATTTCTTGCCATCCGCCGACACCGCAGCGCTGAAATGATTGGCCACCGCCTCATGCATGCCCAGGTGAGCAACGATGCGCAAGGTCGCCGCGAGATCGATGCGAGCCTGCTTTTCGAAGGCCTGCTCTTCTGAAGTTAACGACATGAATCTTTCTCCGCAGGGCGTGGGCCACAACGGAGTGCGGCCCACGCCATAGCCTCTTATCAGGGTTTAGGCATCAGGGTCGCGATGTCTTCATCGGTAGGCGCCTGGAAGTTGTACTTCTTCAGCAGCGCCGCGTATTCCGGCGTGGTGCGGTATTTGGCCAGAGCGTCGACCAGGGCCTTCTTGACCTCGTCGTTGCCCTTCTTCACGCCCAAGCCATTGAGTACCGGGTAAATCAGGGTATCGGACGAAATCACCACGCGACCGCCGAGTTTGTCGACCACGCCACGGGCTACGGCGGCGTCGGTGATCTGTGCTTCGACGGCGTGAGCAAGCATGGCCTGGGTGGTTTGCGGGTCGGTGGCGTATTCACTGATCGCGATAGGCTTGAGGCCATTCTTGACGCAGTACTCTGCCGAGAGTTTGTTCATCTGCGCCAGCCAGGACGTGGCAGCCATGGAACCGATCTTGTGACCGCAGAAGTCTTCCGGACGCTTGGGCTGGAACTCGCCGCCCTTGAGGGCGAGGATCGATTCGCCGCTTTTCAGGTAAGGAATCATGTCGATGACTTTCACCCGCTCGGCGGTGATGTACATCGACGAATTGGTCACGTCGAAGCGGCCACCCTGCAGACCGGTGATCAGGTTGGGAAAGCGCGTGTCGACGGTTTCCACCTTGCGCCCCATGACCTTGCCCAGGCCGTCGAGAAACTCGATATCGAAGCCGGCCGGGCGATTGTTGTCCATGTATTCGTAGGGGAAGAAGGTCACGTCAGAACCGGCGACGATCTTGCCATCCTGTTGAAAGGCCGAAGCCGCCAACGAAGTCATTGCCACCGCTGCGCCGATCAGGCTCAGGGCAATAGGACGAACCAACTTGTGCATCGCTGTCATTTATTAGTACCCGCAAGGTTGAGAAAAGTTAGGCAGTGGCTTGGTCTTGGCCAGCCTGTTGCACAAAGAAAGAGGCACCGCGCGGCTTCTGCGGCAAGCGCATCTGATTGCTCGTGGAGCGCACAAGGCCACTTTCCTGACCGGCCACCATCAGGCCGGAGTGCTGGCTGGGCAGAGGGTTTTCGCCGAATGGCAGCGCGTCTTCAGCGGCATAGACGCTGATGAACAGAGTGCGCGGCAGCTCGGTCTCGTTAGGGCTTGAAGCGTGCAACAAACGTGTGTGCATGAAGCACACGGAACCGGCCGGGCCGAAGCAGGCAACCGGCTCCTGGCAATGTTCTTCGACGACCCGGTCATCCACCGCGCCGGTGAAGCGCTGCTCGTGCCAGTGCGACCACAGCGGACCTTTATGGCTGCCGGGGATCACATTCAGCGGGCCGTTCTGCGGGGTCACTTCGCTGACCATCAACAAGGCGGTGACGATGTCGTCGTTACTGTGGGGGGTGAACAGGAAGTCCTGGTGCCACTTCACCTGGGTGGCGGTGTGAGGCAGCTTGGAGTTGATTTTGCTGTGATGGAAACGCGTACCGCCACCGCCGATCAACTGCGCGGAAATCGCCGCCATGCGCGACTGCAGTGCCACCTGCCGGTAGGCCGGGGAAATCTCGGTCGGCGAGCTGACCCGGCGCAACGACGGATGATCGGCACGATGATCGCCCTCCAGATCGAAGCGCGCACGACCGTCGATGGTTTCGCCCCAGCCCTCGGCATGGCCGCGACTCTCTTCAACCCACTGGTCGAAGTCGTGCTGCAGCGCCGCTACCTCATCGGCCGCCAGGACCCCTTCCACCACCAGGAAGCCGTCCCGGTGAAATTGCTCAACCTGCCATTGCTCGATCATGTTCTGCTCTTCCTGCAACCTGAAAAATTAAGGGTCATGCCAGCGAAACATCCTTGAGGAACGCTTCGACGCGAGGGTTGTGGCCGCTGCGCAGCACCTGGGGTTTGTCATCACAAACCACGCGGCCCTTCTCCATGAAGACGATCCGGTCGGAAACCTTGAATGCGAAATTCATCTCGTGGGTGACGATCACCATGGTGATGCCCTCCTTCGCCAGTGCCTCGATGACCTGCAGTACCTCGTTGACTTTCTCCGGGTCCAGGGCCGAGGTCGGCTCGTCGAACAGCATGATCTGTGGACGCATCATCAAGGCCCGGGCAATCGCTACCCGCTGTTGCTGGCCGCCGGACAGCTGATGCGGGTACTTCCAGGCGTGATCGAGCATGCCCACCTTGTGCAGCAGCGCGTAGGCCTGTTGCCTGAGCTCTTCGATACGGCCCAGGCGGTGGTAACGCGGCGCCATCAGCAGGTTGTCGAGCACGGTCAGATGGGGGAACAGGTTGAAGCTCTGGAACACCATGCCGATGTTCAGGCGGTGCTCGGCGTGCTCGACATATTGCGGCATCGAAGCGCCCTGTTTGCTCAGATGAATGAAGGGCTGCCCGTTGATCTTGATATCGCCGTTGTCGATCTGCTCAAGGCCGTTGAGCAAACGAATCAGCGTGGTCTTGCCCGAACCGGACGGGCCGATCACCGAGACCACTTCACCGGGCTGGATCTGCAGGCTGACGGCGCCAAGTACCTCGACATTGTTATAAGCCTTGTGCAGACGGCTGGCCTGCAACGCCGGGACCTGTGGCTCGCTGCTGGTTGCACGCTGCACCACGGCACGCTGCTGGGTCGCCAGGGCGAGGACTTCGGCATCGGGTACCCGGGAGACGTTGCGCTGATTGACGTCGAGAAACTTCTCCAGGCGTTTGAGCAGGTAGTCGAACACCGTGACGATCAGCACGTAGTAGAACGCCACCGCCGCCATGGTTTCCATGACCAGAAAGTTCTGCGAATACAGGCGCTGGCCGACCATGAGGATTTCGGTCAGCGAGATCACTGACACCAGGGAGCTGAGCTTGACGATGGAAATGTATTCGTTGGCCAGGGACGGCAAGGCCACCCGCAGGGCCTGAGGAATCACTACCCGCCATTGGGTGCCCAGGAACTTCAGGCCCAGGGCCCGCGCCGCCTCGGCCTGGCCCTTGTGAATCGACAGCAGGCCGCCGCGATGGATCTCCGCAACGTAGGCCGTTTCACAGAGGACCATGGCCAGCAGACCGGCCCAGAACGGGTCGCCCAGCACCGCCGAAGCGGCAGGAAATGCTTGGGGAATGTTGTAGACAAAGATCAGCAGGACCAGCAGCGGCAGGCTGCGAAACAGCCAGATATAGGCACGGGCCGGAGCGTTCAGCAGCGGGCGTTTCGACTGCTTGGCCAGGGCCACGAAGAAACCCAGGCCGATACTCAGTACCCAGGTCACGAAGCTCAGCTTGATAACGGTCCAGGTCGCTCGCCAGAACTCGGCATCGGCCAGCAAACCAAACATGTAATTCCAGTCGAATGTCATCGTCGCCGTGCTCAACAAAAAAATCAGAAAGTGCAACCGGACGCCCCGCTCGAATACGTCTGACGGTATGCACCGTTGAAACGAGGTTCGGGGAGAGAGGCGTTCACGGTCAATTAGGATTAACTGGACCAGTGCGTAGGCAGAACCGATGCAGCGGTATGACGTTTTTTATGTGTCGTGTTGCGCGCCTGACCAGCCTGCCAGCGAATCGCCCCATAAAAGCGCAGCAACCATTCCACGCGCCGCGCGGACGCCACACGTTGGTGCAGCGCATCCATGGTCCTCCCTGGGCTTGTCTCTTGCTGAAAGTCTGCAGGCCGGGAGCCGTTGCTTAAATTCGTTTCTGATTTACAACTGGGGCGAGAAAATCCGAAGCAGAGGTTGTTTCGAGGAATGATCAACAGTGGTGCGAGACTGCTCAGCCGATATCGGCAGCCGGGCGCACGGTATGGGGGTCAAAGAAGCTCGGTGCGGCCATGCCGGGGATGTACTGGTCGGACACGAACATGCGGCATCGCTCGGTAAACGCCGAGACCACCCGGGACAGCTGGGCATTGGTGGCTGTGGCATAACCCAGTTGCAGGGGTCGCAGGTCACCGGACAGACGAATACGGATCAGGCGCTTGCCGTCCTGGGAGATATTGCCCTTGGGCCGGGCATTGGCAATGGTAAAGCCCACGCCATTACCGACCATGGCCCGTACGGTTTCCAGATTGCTGGAGCGCATGACCACGTTCGGCGTAGTACCGGTCTGAGTGAACAGGCCGAGGAAATACTCCCGGCTCCAGGGGATATCCAGCAACACCATGGGATAGTTTTCCAGATCCTGAGTAGTCACCGCAGGCAGATTGGCCAGGGGATGATAGTCACCGACCATCACGTACGCCGGCAGCTTGGCCAGGGGCTGGAAGTCGATATCGGCGCTGCTGACCAGGTCGTAGGTCAGGGCGATATCGATCTCGGAACTGCGCAGTTTTTCCAGCAACTGCTCGTGATCACCTTCCACCTGGGTAATACGCACTCCCGGAAAGGCGCGGCCGAAACCGAACACCAGCTCAGGCGTGATCATCGGGGCCAGCGAGTGCAGGCAACCCACGCGCAACGGACCGCGTACCGTATTGAGCGACTCGGAGGCAATCGTATAAAGATTGCTCATCTGCTCCAGAATCAACTTGGCTTCCTGCATGACCTGGCGTCCCACTGCGGTGAGGGAGATGCCCTGGGCGTGATGCCGGATGAACAACTGAATGCCCAGCTCGGCCTCCATGTGGGTGATCGCCGCCGAGATGGAAGGTGACGACACATGAATGCGTTCGGATGCCGCGCTGATGCTGCCGGCCTCCCCGGAAGCGACAAAATATTCCAGCTGGCGCTGGGTAATACGACTGAGCATGAAGCCCTCCACATCTGCACGGATTGGCGAACAACGGTGCCAACCTTGAGTTGACCGCGTTGCAGAGTTCATGCCGGGAAGTCCGACCACCTCTCTGCACGCGACGAGGTGCAATCATCCCGTTGCCCACGTTCAAGCGGGGTTCGGTTTTTCCTAAGCTCTACGTTCAAAAAGCAGAATTCCTATCAGAACCACCCTTGATCACACTGGCCGCCGTGGATGAATGAAGTCTGCAAGGCTCCTGTGCCTTCTCGACGTGCTGCTGATGCAATGGCATCGGCGAAACCGATCAAGGTCGTTTTAATTTAGGAAACCCAAATGTCTGTAGAAAAAATCAACACCTTGGTGGTCGGCGCAGGCCAGGCGGGTGTCGCGATGAGCGAGCATCTTTCACTCATGGGGGTGCCGCATCTTGTACTGGAGCGCAGCCGCATCGCCGAACGCTGGCGTTCGGAGCGCTGGGACTCCCTGGTTGCCAACGGCCCGGCCTGGCACGATCGCTTTCCGGGCATGAAATTCAGCAACATTTCCCCGGAAGTTTTTCCGCCGAAAGAGCGCATGGCCGACTACTTCGAAGCCTATGCTGCCATGCTCAATGCGCCGATCCGCACCGGTGTCGAAGTGCTCAAGGTCGAACGTCACGTCGGCCGCCCCGGCTTCAAGGTGACGACTTCCCAAGGCGTTATCGAAGCCGCCAATGTGGTCGCGGCGACCGGCCCTTTCCAGCGCCCGGCCATGCCGGACATAGTTTCCGAACAGGTCAAGGTCCAGCAGCTGCACTCGTGTGCCTACAAGAATCCGGGCCAACTGGCCGAGGGCGCGGTGCTGGTAGTAGGCGCCGGTGCTTCCGGTTCGCAGATTGCCGAAGAACTGCAAAAGGCAGGCAAGAAGGTCTACCTCTCGGTGGGTGAGCACTACCGCCCGCCTCGCTCGTACCGCGGTCGCGACTACTGCTGGTGGCTGGGTGCCTTGGGCCTGTGGGATGAAGTGCGCATCACCCCGAAGAAGAAGCACGTGGCCTTTGCCGTCAGCGGCTATGAAGGCGGCAAGACCGTAGATTTCCGCCGCCTCGCCCATCAGGGCATCACCCTGGTCGGTCTGACCAAGTCCTGCAATAACGGCGTCATGGAATTCGAGCCGGGCCTGGCAGCCAACGTCGCCGAGGGTGACAAGGCGTACTTCGACGTGCTGCGTGATGCCGATGCCTATATCGAGCAGAACGGCCTGCCGTTCCCCCAGGAACCCGATGCCTGGGAGCTGCTGCCTGATCCGGACTGCCTGACCCATCCGGTCCTGAGTCTGGACCTGGAGCAGGCCGGCATTACCACCATTCTCTGGGCCACCGGCTTCAAGTTCGATTTCAGCTGGCTGCAGGTCAATGCTTTCGATGACAAGGGCGAGCCCTTCCACAAGCGCGGGATCTGTGCGCAAAGCGGCATCTACTTCCTCGGCCTGCCCAACCTGGTCAACCGCGCTTCTTCGTTTATCTATGGCGTGTGGCATGACGCGAAATACATCGCCGACCATATCGTCCTGCAAAACGAATACATGGCTTACGAGCCATCCTGAGCTGCTTCCCGGGGTGGCGCACTGGCCAATCCCGGGCTTCGGTTTTTCCTAAGCATTGCCCCGTCCAAATGCTGGTTTCGGCAAAGCCGGGGCAATGTGAAGCTTGCTCCATTCACTTCTCCAGGAGGCTCCCGACATGCCTACTCACACCCGCATCCGGATGTTCAACACCAAGCAGACCTACCCCAACCAGACCCTGGACAACGACCTGTGCCAGGCCGTGCGCGCCGACAACACGGTGTATGTGCGCGGCCAGATCGGCACTGACTTTGACGGTAATCTGGTCGGTCTCGGCGACCCCCGCGCCCAGGCCGAACAGGCCATGAAAAACGTCAAGCAACTGCTGGAAGAAGCGGGCTCCGACCTGTCCCACATCGTCAAGACCACCACCTACATCATCGACCCGCGCTACCGCGAGCCGGTGTATCAGGTGGTCGGCAAATGGCTCAAGGGCGTGTTCCCCATCTCCACCGGCCTGGTGATTTCCGGCCTCGGTCAGCCTGAGTGGCTGATGGAAATCGATGTGATTGCGGTGATCCCGGACGACTGGACCGGCGCCTGAAATTCTCCCCATCGAGCCACGGAGCGCCCATGGCAACTGCACAGATCAAGACCTCAGCACCTGCGATCGTGGCCGTGGACAGCCCTGCCACGGCGAAGATCAATATTGCCGTGCAACTGGACAGGGTGCTCAAGCGCTTCGGTGACGCCATTGCCCTGCATGAGGTCTCGCTGAAGATCCACGAAGGCGAATTCATCACTTTGCTGGGACCATCCGGTTGCGGCAAGACCACCTTGCTCAACCTGATGGCCGGTTTCGCCGAAGCGGATAACGGCGAGATTTTCATTGACGGCCAACTGGTCACCGAAACCCCGCCCTACCAGCGGGAGATCGGTATCGTCTTTCAGAACTACGCCCTGTTCCCTCATATGAGCGTGGCAAAAAACATCGGCTACGGCCTGCGCATGCGCGGCGTGGCCAAGGCAGAGATAGCCGAGCGGGTCGAACAGGCCCTGGCCCTGGTCAAGTTGCAGGGTTTCGGCGAGCGCAAGCCCCGCGAACTTTCCGGGGGGCAGCAACAGCGCGTGGCCCTGGCCCGGGCCCTGGTAATCCGGCCCAAGGTGTTGCTGCTCGACGAGCCCTTCTCGGCCCTGGACAAGAACCTGCGCCTGTCGATGCAGATCGAACTCAAGGACATCCAGCGCAAGCTGGGGGTCACCACCGTATTCGTCACCCATGACCAGAGCGAAGCCCTGAGCATGAGCGATCGAGTGGTGGTCATGTCTGCCGGGCATGTGCGCCAGATCGGCACCCCGGATTCGATCTATCGCCGCCCCGAGGACCCGTTCGTGGCCAGCTTCGTCGGCGACGTCAATATTCTCCCCGGCCGCTACCTGAGCCGCGACGACCTGGCGATCCTGGCCATGGGGGACAGCGCCCTGCGCCTGCCCGCTGACCGCGTTCATGCCGAAGTCGGTGCACGGCTGGATATCTATGTGCGCCCGGAAAACATCCGCCTCGCTGCACTGGGGCCGGACACCCTGCTCAGCGCCACCGTGGTCACCCATGTGTTCCAGGGCGATCACGTCGACATTCATCTGGACGTCCCGGCCCTGGGCCAGAAACGCCTGTTCGTCCGTCAGTCCGGCCTCGACGCCCTGACCCGTTGGCCAGTCGGTGCTGCCGCTGGCCTGAGCTTCGACAGCGAGGGCATCTGCGCCTTTGCCGCCGATGCCTTGCCCACTTCCTGAACTTGAGCCTTTCATGAGCGCTATTGATTCCGTTACCTCGCCCATCAGCCGTCTGCTGCCTGACACGATCTGCGCCGTTATCGCCCGCGAACCGGGAGCAGCCGACATGCTATGCAGCGTCGAGCGACCGATGCCGCAGCCCCAGGCTGGCGAACTGCTGATTCGCGTGGCCGCCGCCGGGGTCAACCGCCCCGACCTGATGCAGCGCAGCGGCATGCCGATACCAGCGGGTGTGACCGATGTACTGGGCCTGGAAGCCGCGGGAACAGTGGTTGCGGTGGGCAGCGACGTCACCGGCTTCGTTCCCGGTGATCGGGTCATGGCCCTGCTCAATGGCGGCGGTTATGCCGAGTATTGCCTGGCCCTGGCGGAGCACTGCCTGCCCGTACCCGCAGGACTGTCCCTGGAAGATGCCGCCGGTGTCCCGGAAGCAGCCTTTACCGTGTGGCACAACCTGTTTGAACTGGGCCGCCTCGGGGCGGGCGAGACCGTGCTGATCCACGGTGCCGCCAGCGGTGTCGGCAGTTTTGCCGTGCAGTGCGCCCATGCCGCCGGTGCCAGAGTGATTGCCACCGCCGGTGGCGCGGAAAAAATCGCGATGCTGCAGGCACTGGGAGTCTGGCGCGCCATTGATCGACACGAGCAGGACTTCGTCGACGTGATCGCCCGATGCACCGAAGGACGCGGCGTTGATGTGGTCCTGGATAACGTCGGCGGCCCGTACGTGGCGCGTAACCTTGCGGCCATGGCCCCGGGCGGGCGTCACGTCAGCCTGTCGTTTCTGCAAGGGGCGAAGATCGAGCTGGACCTGCAACTGCTGATGCGTAAAAGCCTGAGTCTGACCTCCTCCACCTTGCGCCCCATGAGCCGCGAAGAGAAGTCTCGCCTGGCCCGCTGCATTCAGGAAAATCTGCTGCCGTGGCTGGCTTCGGGACAGGTACGCCCGTTGATCCACAGCCGTTTGCCCCTGGATCAGGCCGCCGATGCCCACCGCCTGCTGGAGAGCAACGCCAATCTTGGCAAGGTGCTGCTGATCAATCCGGCATTTTAATCTGACACCCGCAGAGCGGAACGCCCCCATGTTCAAACTGTATTTCGCCCCCACCTCGCCCTACGTGCGCAAGGTCATGGTGACCGCCCACTGTCTGGGGCTGAGCCAGCAGATCGAGAAGCTTGAATCGGCCGCCCACCCGATCCGCCGTGACGAGCGAATCGCTGCCTTCAACCCGTTGGCCAAGGTCCCGGCCATGCAGACCACCGACGGCCTGATGCTCTATGACAGCCGGGTGATCTGCGAATACCTGGACAGCCATGCCGGTGGCTCGCTGTTCCCCCGGGAGGGTCGGCAACGCTGGCTCAGCCTGACCCGCCAGGCCCTCGGCGACGGCCTGTTGGACGCCGCCATGCTGGCCCGCTACGAAGCCGTCGCCCGCCCCGCCGACAAACAGTGGGATGGCTGGCTCGACGGGCAATTGACCAAGGTCTGGGCCGCCCTTGCCGACATCGAGAAACAGGTGCCGCACTACAGCACGGTTCCCGATGATATCGGCCTGATCACGCTCGGCTGCGGCCTGGGCTATCTGGATTTCCGCTTTGCCAGCCTGAACTGGCGCGCCGGGCACCCGGCCACAGCCGCCTGGTTCGCCGAATTTGACCGCCATACGGCCATGGTCGCCACCCGTCCCTTCGAATAAAGCCCTGGAGTCCGTCATGCCCCGCACCGTGTTTTTCCTCAATGGCCCCAACGCCAACCTGTACGGCCTGGACAAGAGCGGCACCTATGGCAGCGAGAGCTTTGCCAGTATCCAGGCGCGTTGCCAGCGCCACGCCACCGAACTGGGCCTGCAACTGGAGTTTCGCCAGAGCAATCATGAAGGCGTGCTGGTGGACTGGATTCAGGAAGCGCGCCTGAACGCCGACGCCGTGATCATCAACGCCGCTGGCCTGACTTACAGCTCGGTGCCGATTCTCGACGCCCTGCTGGCGTTCGACGGCCCCATCATCGAAGCGCACATGAGCAATATCTGGAAACGCGAGAGCTTCCGTCATCACTCCTACGTGTCCAAGGCCGCCACCGGCGTAATCGCCGGGCTGGGTGCCCTGGGTTATCGACTGGCGCTGACGGCGGTGGCCGAACTGCTGGAGCAGCAGCCATGACCTCGACCCTGGTATTCCAAAGTCAGTTCGACAGTTTTACCGAATGGAGCGCCCTGCTTGCCCCGCTGCTGCCGGGCGTGCACATCTGCCGCGACGATGAGGTCCAGGACCCGGACAGCGTGCACTACGTGTTGACCTGGAAGCCGCCGCACGGCTTCTTCGCGCGCTTCCCCAACCTGAAACTGCTGGTCAATCTCGGCGCCGGCGTCGATGCACTGGTCGAACGCGATGACCTGCCCGCAGTACCCATCACCCGGGTTTCCGATCCGGATATGGGCCGCATGATGGCCAGCTACGTGCTGTTTGCCGTGCTGCGCTATGCCCGGGATATACCCGCCTTCGAACGCGCCCAGCGCGAACATCGCTGGCACTATCTGCACCCGCGCCTGCCTGCCAGCGTCCGGGTCGGCGTGCTGGGCCTGGGTGAACTGGGTTCCTGTGCCGCACTGGAACTGGCGCGCCAGGGCTTCGATGTGCGCGGCTGGTCGCGCTCGCCAAAGCAGCTCGAGGGGGTCGGTTGCGTCAACGGCATGGACACGCTGGGCGGGTTCCTTGCCAGCAGCGACATTCTGGTGGTGATGCTGCCCCTGACCGAACAGACCCGCGGCCTGCTCAACGCCGAACGCCTGGCCCTGCTGCCCAAAGGCGCCTGCTTTATCAATGTCTCGCGTGGTGCCGTGGTCGATCAGCAGGCACTGACTGACGCGCTGACCAGCGGCCAGATCGGTGAAGCGACCCTGGATGTCTTCGACCGCGAACCACTGCCCCCTGAAGATCCACTGTGGGCGCTGGACAATGTGCTGATCACTCCGCATCTGGCCTCGGTTGCCATCCCGGCCAGCGCCGCCCGACAGGTGGCGGACAACATACTGCGCCTGGGTCGTGGCGAGGCAGTACTGCATCAGGTCGATCCGGCTCGCGGCTACTGACAAACCGCATGTCGGGCCTGCATCGGAAATCCTGATGCAGAAGCCCGGCAAAGGCTGTTTTACCGGATCCGCTGCGCCATTCCATCATGACCCCATCGAGCCAGGCCCTGCGTGCAAACAGGTTGGCAAGAGGTCAGTCCGTTCAGAACCCGCCAGAAGGAATAGAAGATGCTGCGTCATGCCATTGCCTTGACCCTGTTAAGCGCGAGCCTCCTGGCCGCCGCGAATGCCAATGCCGCCGACAAGCTGATCGTCAGCACCTGGGGCGGCAGCTTCAAGGACCTGATCGACGAAGCCATCGGCAAGCAGTTCACCAAGGAAACCGGGGTCGAAGTCGAGTATGTCACCGGCGGCACCATCGACCGCCTGAACAAGGCCAAACTGGCGGGCATCGCGGAAACCGACCTGACCTTCACCACCTCCCACGTCGGCTGGCTGTATACCCACGACAAGCTGTTCGAAACCCTGGACATGAGCAGGATCGCCAACGCCGCCAACCTGGTCCGGCAGGCCAGGCTGAGTCCGTCCCACATCGGCGTCTGGGGTTATGTCTATACCATCGGCTACCGTCCGGACCTGGTGCCTCAGGGCGAGACGTTCAATAGCTGGGCAGACCTGTGGAAACCCGAACTCAAGGGCACCCTGGCCCTGCCCGACTGGGACCCAAGCCATATCATCGCGGTCTCGGCCAAGCTCTCCGGCAGCGACGCCGGGCACTGGGAAAAGGGCGAAGACAAGCTCAAGGCGCTGATCCCCAATATCAAGTCGTTCTACACCAATGACGCCAACAGCCAGCAGTTGATCGCCACGGGCGAGACGCCGGTACAGGTCATGCTCTCCATGAACGCTTACCACATGATGGAAGAAGGCGTGGACATCAAGCTCGCCATTCCCAAGGAGGGCGCCGTACTGGGCGTCGACGCCATGGGCATCAACAAGGGCAGCAAGCATGCCGACCTGGCTTACAAGTTCATGAGCATTGCCCTGTCCCCTGAGGTGCAGGCCAGGATCGCCAAAATCAATCGTGGCAGCCCGGTGGTGACCAATGCCCATGTCGACCCGGAAATTGCCGGTTTGCCGGGGATGCTGACGACCCCCGCACAGTGGGACGCCACCTTGAATATCGACCCTGAACTGCGCGCCGAAAAGTCCGCCGAATGGCGCAAGTGGTTCTCGGAAAACATCATGGCCCACTGATTTATTTCACCTCAGCGGCCAGCCCTAAGGACCGCTTGCCGGGAAACACTCATGACTCGAAAACCTGCGTTTGTCCTGTGGTTCGTGCTGCCTTCGGCACTGACCGCCATGGGCCTGGCGATAGCCCTGCTGACGGTGCTGCAATACAGCGTGCGCGCCTTCATTCCGGGCTCGCTGGACGTCGGCGGCTTTACCCTCGACAACTTCCATGGCCTGTTCAAGAGTCTTTACGCCCAGGCGTTTCTCAATACCGTGGCGCTGAGTTTCAAGACCGCACTGTTCGGCCTGCTGCTCAGCTACCCGCTGGCCTATGCACTGGTTCGCACGCGCACCGGCTGGCTGAAGTCGGGCATCTTGATCATCGCCATTACGCCGCTGTTTCTTGGCGAAGTGGTGCGCACCTATTCATGGATCATTGTGCTGGGCAGCAGTGGCTTTCTCAACAGCCTGCTGCTGGCCATGGGTGTGATCGATAAACCGCTGCAACTGATGTTTACCCAGACCGGCGTGGTCCTGGCACTCGTTCACGTGACCATGCCGATCATGGTGCTGATGCTGGCCACCGGGCTGTCCCATATCGATCCGGCCTATGAAAAGGCCGCCACCAGCCTGGGCGCCGGGCCAATTCGTGCATTTATGACCATCACCCTGCCGCTGTCGCTACCGGGCATCGTTGCCAGCCTCACCACCGCCTTCGCCTGGACCTTCAGCGCCTTTGCCACGCCGCAGCTGATTGGCGGTGGCAAGGTCAGCACCGTGGCCACTCTGGTCTATCAGTTGGGCTTCTCTTCGCTGAACTTCCCCTTCGCCGCTGCCCTGAGCGTCGCCAGCCTGGTATTAACGGTTCTGCTGCTGAGCGCGATCAAGCGCATGACCCGCTCCCGGCACAGCGTCGGAGGCCACTGACATGACCCGTTCCCATCGCGATAAATGGCTCGCCCATGCGGGCCGCCTGTTGGTGGCGCTGATTCTGTTGTTCGTATTGTTGCCCACCATTGTGGTGATCATCTCCTCGTTCAGCAGCACGTCGGTATTGTTCTTTCCGCCCAGGGGCTGGTCCCTGCGCTGGTTCCAGCGGGCTGTCAATTACGACGACTTTCGCAGCGGCTTTTATGCCGGGCTGATCGTCACTGCCTGGGCTTCAAGCCTGGCGGTACTGATCGGCACGACCCTGGCCATTGCCATCCACCGCTACGAGTTTCGCTGCAAGCGCCTGCTTGAGGGCGTATTGCTGTCGCCGCTGTTCATCCCCCACTTCACCATCGGCCTGGGCCTGCTGATGCTGGTGTCGCAATTGAATCTGGGCCGCGGCTACGTCCTGGTGATCTTCTGCCACATCGTACTGGTGCTGCCGTTCGTGCTGCGCAGTCTGTATGTGTCGCTGCAAAACCTTGAGCAGCGCGTCGAACTGGCTGCTGCCAGCCTTGGGGCCTCGCCCTTGCGTGTGGTCTGGACCATTACCGTGCCGCTGATGATTCCCGGGCTGTTCGGCGGCTGGCTATTCGCTGCGATTCTCTCGTTCAACGAGTTCACCGCGTCGCTGTTCGTCACCACCCAGGCGACCCAGACGCTGCCCGTGGCGATGTACAACTACGTGCGCGAATTCGCCGACCCGACCCTGGCGGCGCTGTCGGTGATGTATATCGCCGCCACGGCCACCTTGCTGACCCTGGCCAACCGCTTCCTTGGCCTGGGCCGCGTGCTCAACGTCGAAGGGGCACGCTGAGCGGCCCACGACACCCGACAGAACATCGACACCGAATCAGTCACAGACAGGATCACAGACCATGACCTTTTCAATCATCGGCCGTTGCGCCGAAACCGGCCAGCTGGGCATCGCCATCAGCTCATCGAGCATCGCCGTGGGCGCGCGCTGCCCCTGGTTGCGCCCCGGGGTCGGCGCGGTATCGACGCAGAACATCACACTGCCGGCATTGGGCAGTCATGTCCTGGATCAGCTGGAGAGCGGGCTATCCCCCGAGCAAGCCCTGGCCACGGTGCCTGCATTCGACAACTACAGCCAGTTCCGCCAGGTCACGGTCATCGACAGCAACGGTAATACGGCGTTCTTCAGCGGCAGCCAGACCCTGGGTTGCTACCACGCGGTCGCCGGAGAGCAATGCGTCGGCGCGGGCAATATGCTGGCCGATACCGCCGTCATAGGTGCGCTGGTGAAGACCTTTGAAAACACCGCCGGGCAACTGGCCGATCGCCTGATTGCCGCCATGCAGGCCGCCCTGGCCGCCGGCGGCGAGGCCGGCCCGGTGCACTCCGCAGCGCTGAAGGTGGTGGGCGAAGTAAGCTGGCCCATCATCGACCTGCGTGTCGACTGGGCCGAGCAAGACCCGGTGGGCGTGCTGGCCGGACTGTGGGCGGATTACAAGCCACAGATGCAGGACTACCTGACCCGCGCCCTCGACCCGACCAAGGCACCGAGCTATGGCGTGCCGGGAGACGAATGAATGAACAGCAAGGAGATCCTCGCCACGCTGATCGGCTTCGATACCACCAGCCGCGAGTCCAACCTGCAACTGATCGAGTTCGTGCGCAACTACCTGGCCCGTCATGAGGTGTCCTGCGAGCTGATCTTCAATGATGAACGCAGCAAGGCCAATCTCTTCGCTACCATCGGCAGCGATGATCGTCCCGGTGTGGTGCTGTCGGGGCATACCGATGTGGTGCCGGTGGATGGTCAGCCGTGGACAGTGCCGCCGTTCGAGATGAGCGAAAAGGACGGCAAGCTGTATGGCCGTGGCGCCGCCGACATGAAGGGCTATATCGCCTGCGTGCTCGCGGCTGTCCCGGCACTGCTGGCCCAGCCGTTGCGCATGCCGGTGCATATCGCCCTGTCCTACGACGAAGAAGTCGGCTGCCTGGGCGTGCGCAGCCTGCTCGCCGGGCTGGCCCAACGTGCACATAAACCGGCGTTGTGCATCATCGGTGAGCCTACCGAACTCAAGCCGGTGCTGGGCCACAAGGGCAAACTGGCCATGCGCTGCGACGTGCATGGTGCCGCCTGCCATTCCGCCTACGCGCCGCAAGGGGTGAACGCCATCGAGTATGCCGCCGAGCTGATCGGCGAACTCGGTCGCATCGGCTCCAGCC
Organism: Pseudomonas sp. Pseusp88; assembly: GCF_047303955.1. NCBI lineage: Bacteria > Pseudomonadati > Pseudomonadota > Gammaproteobacteria > Pseudomonadales > Pseudomonadaceae > Pseudomonas > Pseudomonas sp. Pseusp88. The sequence continues at coordinate 31,166 of NZ_JBGLYM010000015.1, forward strand.
TGCGTGCCGGGCACCTGCAAGACCCGCGCTTCGACCCGCCCTTCTCCACCGTGCAGACCGGCGTCATTGCGGGCGGCAAGGCGCTGAATATCGTCCCCGCCGACTGCCGCTTTGATTTTGAGATCCGCACCCTGCCCGACCAGAATGCCCACGACATCGCCCGGCAATTGCAGAGTTTCGCCCAGCAGCAGGTCGTGCCGAAAATGCAGGCGGTCAATGCTGCCACTGGTATCCGCTTCTCGGAGCTGTCGTCCTACCCGGGCCTGGCCACCGATGCCCAGAGCGAAGCGGCGAAACTGATCGCCCAATGCTGCGGCTCCAGCGAATTCACCACCGTGGCGTTCGGCACCGAAGGCGGCCTGTTCGACGCCGCAGGCATTGCCACGGTGGTCTGCGGGCCAGGAAGCATGGACCAGGGGCACAAGCCCGATGAGTTTGTCAGCATCGAGCAACTTGAGGGTTGTGAGCGGATGCTGAAGCGGCTGATTCAGGCGTTGCGATAGGTCCCGTAGGAGTTGCCGCGACCCTGCCAGCACTGTGGCGTGGTAAACATCGGACCGCTCCTACGAAAAAATCGTACTTGTTCAGTCAGAACGGTTTTTGTGGGACCGGCTTTAGCCGGGAAAACTTAGGCAGGGTCGATACGGTTCTGGCGCCTGCTATCGTCTTCCCGGCTGAAGCCGGTCCCACATGGCCTCTATATCCTCTTTAACTCACCCACTCCACCGTCTGCAACATCCGCCGGTAGGGCGACTGCGGCGAGTCCATTTCCTGCTCGATGGTTTCAATCAGGCAGGTCAGGAATTTTTCCGCAGCCGGGCGCAACGGCTGGCCGCTGCGACTGATCGCCCCGACCAGGGCACTGCCCACCGGTTCGCGCAAGGGCAGTGTGCACAGCCCCTCACGCTGGGCGCAGACCTCCACCAGGGGCCAGGGGAAGATGCTGAGCATGTCGGTATCGCGCAGCAGGCTCAGGGTAATCGACAGCGAGTGCGAGAAATGCACGTGGCCCGGGGCGACGAACTCACCGTCATGGCGGGCGGACAGGATCCAGTCGGCAAAAGCCAGTTCATCCAGGGAGCGGCAGTCGGCCAAAGGATGTCCGCGCCGCGCCACTACCGCGCAATCAGCGGTGAATAACGGCACATAGTTCAGATCGACGTTGGAGCACTGGCTGTCCAGGCGGCCGATAAACAGGTCCAGGCTGGCGTCGCGCAGGCGTGGGTAGGCAATCGAATGCAGGCCTTCATGCAGTTCCAGCTGCACATGGGGAAACTGCTGGCGAAACTTCACCATCACCTTTGGCAACAGGGTCATGGCCAGCCAGGGCGTAACCGCAACCGACAGGCGCCCGGTCAGCTCGCCTTTGCAATCGGCCACCACATGGGTGGCGCTGTCCATCTGTGCCACCAGCAAGCGCGCCTGAACCAGTAACCGCTTGCCCGCTTCGGTGAAATCGATGCCCGACGTATTGCGCACCAATAGCTGCAGGGAAATCTCGCTTTCCAGTTTCTGCACGGCCTTGGTCACCGCCGCCGGCGACGTGTCCAGGCGCTTGGCCGCGCCACGGATGCTGCCCGCGTCGGCGACGGCCACCAGGGCGTTGAGTTGATAGAACTTCATGGATACCTGCCGTTGTTAACCCAGGGTTGCCGCGTTCAACGCCGATTGCCTTTGAGGCCCCAGGTGACGCGCCTATGCTGGACCGCGTAACGCCGCATACGCGCCCCAGAACAAAGCGCCTGCTCCGCCGTGGAGCGCGTGATGTGGCGGTTCAGGCCGTTAATCGATGCCATGCCCGGACTATGGAAGAATCCTGCCAATGCCGCACCTCCAGCAGAAATTGCAGCCCATCGAAGCCCAGATGCGGGAATTGCGCCAGCGCATCCATGCTCATCCCGAGCTTGGCTACGAGGAATACGCCACCAGTGACCTGGTCGCCGAGCGTCTCGAGCAATGGGGGTACAAGGTACACCGCGGGATCGCCGCAACCGCCGTTATCGGTACGTTGCACAAGGGTAGCAGTTCCCGGGTGCTGGGCCTGCGCGCCGACATGGATGCCCTGCCGATCCTGGAAAAGACCGGCCTGCCCTACGCCAGCCGGACTCCCGGAAAGATGCACGCCTGCGGGCATGACGGCCATACCACCATGCTCCTCGCCGCTGCCAGGGTGTTGGCCGATGACATCGACTTCGACGGTACCCTGCGCCTGATCTTCCAGCCTGCCGAAGAGGGCCTGGCCGGTGCCCGGCGGATGATCCAGGAAGGCGTGCTCGAGCAATTCCCCTGTGACGCCCTGTTCGCCATGCACAACATGCCCGGCTATCCCGCCGGCAAGCTGGGCTTTCGCGCCGGCGCCTTCATGGCCTCTGCCGACCAGATCAAAGTCATCGTTCACGGCCATGGTGGCCACGGCGCCATGCCCCATCACTGCGTCGATCCGGTGGTGGTCTGCGCGAGCATCATCATGGCTTTGCAGACCATCGTTTCGCGCAACGTCTCGCCGCAGGAAATGAGCGTGATTACCGTCGGCTCCATTACCGCAGGCAAGGCTTCCAATGTGATCCCCGACAGCGCCGAAATGCTGATCTCGGTGCGCTCCTTGAACAACGCCGTGCGCGACAGCCTGGAGGCCCGGATCAAGCATCTCATCCACGCCCAGGCTGATGCCTTCGGGGCTACTGCCGATGTCCACTACAGCGCCGATTACCCGCTGCTGATAAATGACCCGGCCATGACCGAATTGGCGACCCAGGTGGCACGGGACTGGCTGGGCGAGGACGAAGTACTGACCGATATCGCGCCCTTCAATGGCAGCGAAGACTTCGCCTGGTTCCTGCGCGAACGGCCCGGTTGCTACCTGATCATCGGCAATGGCGAGGGTGACCAAAGCTGCATGATTCACGACCCCCGCTACGACTTCAACGACGACATCCTCATGCGCGGCGCCGGTTACTGGATCAAACTGACCCAGGCCTACCTGGCACCACGCGGCTGATTTCCCCACTACCCTGTCGACCTTCACGAGGCCTCAAATGCTGCGAATCAATCTGCAATACGCCGCGCTGATCAGCGGGTTTGTGCTGGCCTCCTCGGGGCACGCCGCCGAGGTCATTCGTTTCGGTGTGGACCCCAGCTACCCGCCCTTCGAGCAGAAACTGCCGGACGGCTCACTGGCCGGTTTCGATATCGACCTGGGCAACGCCCTGTGTGCGCAACTCAAGGCGCGCTGTGTATGGGTCGAACAGACCTTCGACGGCATGATTCCAAGCCTCAAGGCGCGCAAGTTCGACGGCATTCTGTCGGCCTTCAGCGACACCCCTGCGCGCCGTCAGCAGGTCGATTTCAGCCGGCGCCTGTATGTGGCGCCATCCTCGCTGATCGCCAGGAAAGGTTCCGGGCTGACACCTGCCCCGGCGGCGCTGAAAGGCAAATCCGTAGGCGTGGTGCAGGGCTCGTTGCAGGAAAGCTATGCCAAGAGCGAGTGGGCACCGGCCGGCGCCACCATCCAGTCCTACCAGACCCAGGACCAGGTCTTTGCCGATCTGACCTCGGGGCGACTGGACGCCTCGTTCCAGGCCTCGGCCCAGGGCGATAGCGGCCTGCTGCAAAAACCCCAGGGCAAGGACTTTGCCTTTGCCGGAGAGCCGATCACCGACAAGAGCATCATCGGCAATGGGGTCGCCATCGGTATCCGCAAGGACGACGCCGCTCTGCGCACGCAACTGGATGACGCCATAGCCGCCCTGCATACTTCCGGCGAGTACCAGCGTATTGCCAGTAAGTACTTCAGCTACGACGTCTCGGGTGAGTGATGGCGATGAACACATTCGCGCCGAGTCATGGTGACTTTCCAGCCAACGAACTGGGCAGCGATGCCCAGCGCTTCTTCCGCGAGCATGGCGCATTGTGCATACGCAACGCGTTCACGGCGGCGCAGGTCGCCGGATTGCAGGCCGGCATCGAGGAGAACCTTGCCCGGCCAAGCCCCCGGGCCAAGGTCGCCAGCAGTGCCGATGACCCGGGATGGTTTTTCGAGGACTTCTGCAACTGGCAGGACAATGCCCATTACAAGGACTTCATCCATGACTCGACGCTGGCGCCCATCGCTCAGCGTCTGCTCGGCAGCCAGCAGATACGCCTCTATCACGACCATGTTCTGGTCAAGGAGCCCAATACCCGCCAGCGCACCCCCTGGCATCAGGACCAGCCCTACTACAACATCAGCGGCGTAGACACCATCAGCTTCTGGATCCCCGTAGACCCGGTCAGCCGGGCCTCGACCCTGGAATTCGTCGCCGGCTCTCATCTGGGGCCGTGGCTGATGCCGCGTTCGTTCATGGACAACCAGGCCAAGTGGTTTACCGAAGGCAGCCTCGCCGATCTGCCGAAAATAGAGGAACACCGCGAAGACTTCCCCATCCTCGGCTGGGCACTGCAACCAGGCGACATGGTCTGCTTCAATATGCTGACCCTGCATGCATCCGCCGGTGTCGACGGCAGCCACAGGCGCCGGGCGTTCTCGGTGCGGATGCTGGGCGATGACGTACGCCATGCGCCGCGCCCCTGGGTGACATCGCCGGAGTTTCCAGGCCTGCGTGAAACCCTGGCCGAAGGTGCGGTGATGGACCATCCACTATTTCCACTACTGCTCGGCTGAACCGGTGCATGGCCATCGCCTGTAGAATCCCCGGGCACCACTTTTTTTGCACATCCGCGAGATTCCGCCATGCCTAGCCCGTTCCTTGCCAGCCCCAGCTATCGCGACCTGCGTGAGCGTTTCCTCCAGGCCGCCACTGCTGCCGGCGCCAGCCTGACCCGCTATGCCCATCCTCTGACCGGACCATTCGGCGAAGAGCTGAGTACCGATGTGGCATTGCTGGGCGACCCCCAGGCGAAACGGCTGCTGGTAGCGTTGAGCGGCACTCACGGCGTGGAGGGCTACTACGGCTCCGACTGTCAGAGCAGTTGGCTCGAAACTCTCAAGGACCGCCCCCTGCCCGACGACGTCGCCATTCTGATGATCCACCTGATCAACCCCTGGGGCACCGCCTGGATGCGCCGGGTCAACGAAGACAACATCGACCTCAATCGCAACTACCTCGACTTCAGCCGAGCGCTGCCCGCCAACCCCGCTTACGCAGCGGTACATGACATCTACAGTTGCACGCAGTTGCATGGCCCGCAGCGCGACGGGGCCGACGCACGCCTCGCCGCACTTATTGATGAGCACGGTTGGCCGGGGCTGATGTCGATTGTCGAAGCCGGGCAATATCAGTTCGCCGATGGCCTGTTCTTCGGTGGCTTCGAGGCCAGTTGGTCGAATCGCACCCTGCGTCAGATCATCGCTACACACCTGGCCGACGCTCAGGTGGTGATGACCTTCGACCTGCATACCGGCGCGGGTGATTATGGCCACCCGATGCTGATGACCATCACCCAGGTCGCCTACCCCGCCCTGCCAGACGCCCAGGCCCTGTTCGGCCCCTGGCTCTACACCCTGGTCACCGGCGCCAATACAGTCAGCGATACCGGCGTCGCGGCAACTTCCACGGGCTATACCTCACAAGCGTTGATAGAAGCGATGCCCAATGTCCAGCTAATGCCCTTCGTCATCGAATGCGGCACTTACCCCGGTCCCGACGTACATCGCTACCTGCGTGATGACCAGTGGCTGCACCTGCATGGCGACCCACTCGATGACACCGGGCGCACCATCAAGCGCGGCTTGCTGGAGCAGTTCTATCCGGCCGACAGGGATTGGCAGGAAGTGGTGTGGCTACGTACCCGGCAGGTCTGGGAACGGGCGTTGGCGGCGATGGGCAAGAATTGATGTGATTAGAGAGAGATGTGTGCCTGCAGATGCAGTCACCCGACTGCCGATGTTCCAGACAAATCATGCGACAACCTGCCGGTCCCTACTGAGATTCGAGCGTGTAACATACCTTCATCTTTGTCCACCATACCGCCGAGGTTGCCATGACCGGGATTTCCCTGGACCTGCCAGAAGACCTTTCCAACTCCCTCACCGACCTGGCTAAAAGCAACGGCCTGAGTGTGAGCTATCTGGCCGAGGATGTTCTGCGTGACTATATCGAGCACGAGAAAACACTTACGGCGCAGATTGAACAGGCCGTAAAAGAAGCCGACGAGGGTAAATTCGCGAGCAATGAACAGGTCGCAGCGATGCGCGCCAGGCGCTGGAGTCGCGATGCAGGTTGAGTGGCTGGATAAGTCCCTGATCAATCTGGAAGACGAGGCACATTATATCGCTCTTGAAAACCCTAAGGCTGCTGATGACTTTTCTGATGCAGTCTTTGCCAGCGTAGACAAGCTTGCTCGGTTTCCCGGTATGGGACGCGAAGGCAGGGTCAAAAATACCCGTGAATGGCCTTTACCGAACTGGTCCTACCTTATTCCCTACCGTGTTCGCGGTGACCGCTTGCAAATCCTGGGCATCTTTCATACACGCCAGCGCCCTCGCGCCAAGTGGTGACATTGTTCTGCACGCCCCTCCCTTCGCGGAGTACGGATATACCCCGCTCGCCACCATTCCCGCCATAAGCTGACCACCGATACTCCATCCAGTACCCCAAGCACCAGCGTCGACCACAGGCACTAAAGCAGTGCCCGATTTCCCGCTCTTGCGACAACTACGTAAATAAAATCCGCTACCGCAACCAGCCCCAGATCGCAGCAACCTATCCCCTGCGCGCCAACATATTCAGCCCTGGGCTGCGCCTTACGCAGCCGAACGTAATGCCTGGCATCCTTGTTGCTTTATAGAAAATACCATCTTGTATACAAGATCGTATTTCTATAAAACAGCCGACATCCGCCGGCGCGGTTATTCCCCAGGAGACGTCATGAGTACCAAGATCACCGTTGCGCTGCTCCCCGCTGTTCTCTCGGCCTGCCTGTTCACCGCGCCTTTCGCGCTGGCCAAGGATGTGGTCAAGATCGCCTTTGTTGGCCCTTTGACGGGTGGTAGTTCGGCCATCGGTCTGGGCGGCCGCAACTCCGCCGAGCTGGCCGTTAAACAGCACAACGCCAAGGCCGACAGCCCCTATGAATACGAGCTGGTGGCTCTGGATGACGAGTGCAAGCCTAATGTCGGGGTACAGATCGCGACCAAGATTGCTTCGGACAAAGACATCGTCGGCGGCATCACTCACTTCTGCTCGGCCGTGGCAATGAGTGCGGTCGATGTCTATCACAAGTTCAACCTGCCGGTGATCGTCTGGGGCGCGGTGCTCCCCGACATCACCTACGCCAACGACTTCAAGGAAGTGCACCGCGTCAACGGCACCATGATCAACCAGAACCAGGAAGCGGCGAAGTTCATGGTTGATCATGGTTACAAGACGTTTGCCGTGATCCATGACACCACCGACTACGGCAAGGGCCACAACAAGTACTTCAGCGAAGCGCTGGAAAAAGCCGGAGGCAAGATCGTCGGGACCTTCGGCGTGACGGCCGACCAGCAGGACTTCACCGCCGAGCTTACCCAGATCAAGCAGCTCAAGCCCCAGGTCATCTATTTCGGCGGCCTGACGCCCATCGGCATTCGCATCCGCTCACAGATGGAGAAGCTGGGTATCGAGGCGCAGTTCGAGGGCACCTCGGGGATCAAGTCCGACGCCTATATCGAAGGCACCGGCAAGGATCTGGCCGAAGGCTCACTGTCCTTCATCGAAGGCGCGCCCTGGGAAAAACTGGCGGCGGGCCCGGCGTTCTTCGCCGCCTACGCCGAGCAGAAATATGCCCAACCCGCAGAAGCCTACGGACCGTTCGCCTTTGTCGCGAGCAACCTGCTGATGGACGCCATCGACAAGGTCGGGCCGAACCGGCGCAAGGTACGCGATGAGCTCAACCACACCAAGGATGCCAGCACCATGATCGGTCCGGTGACCTTCGACGATCACCGCCAGAACATCGTGCCGCTGATCACCAGCTATGTGGTCCAGGACGGCAAATGGGTGCCTTGGCAGGACAGCGAGTACGCCAGCGGAGCACGCAAGCTCAAGGGCCTGTAAGCCACCTGCATGACCGGCTGCGCCCCCCCTGGGCGCAGCCCTGACTCACTTGCATTCGGGCCTTGCCAATGAATCTGGAAATTCTCAGTCAATACCTGGTCAACGGGCTGATGCTCGGGATGATCTACGCGATGGTCGCAGTAGGCTTTACGCTGTTTTTCGGCGTGCTGGACGTGATCAAGTTTTCCCATGGCGACGTCCTGATGATCGGTGGCTTCGCCGGTCTCAGCGCCTACCTCGGTGCGCAATCCATCGGCATCAGCAACCCCTGGCTGCAACTGCTGATCATGCTGATCGCCGCCCTGGCCGTGACCGCAGCCCTAGGTGCCCTGGTCGCGCGTTTTCTGATTCTGCCGCTGCGCAATGCGCCGCCGATCAATCTTCTACTGATCACCTTGATGCTCGGTCTGGTCCTGCGCGAGTGCATCCGCCTGTTCTTCCCAGACGGGTCCAACTCCAAGCCATTCCCGCAGTTACTACCCACCGCGACCTGGCACCTGGGCAGCCTGGCGATCCGTGCCGACAGTGCAATCCTGCTGGCGGCAGGTGGGCTGACCATCTTCGGCGTTCATCAGCTGATCAACCGCAGCAAACTGGGTCTGGCCATTCGTGCAGTGGCTCAGGACGGCGAGACAGCGCGGGTCATGGGCATCAATTTCGAACGCATCGTGCTGCTGACCTTTGCCCTCGGCTCGGCCCTGGCGGCCATGGCCGGCATGATGAACGGGCTGTACTACAACGAAATCAACTTCAACGTCGGCCTGCTGCTGGGCGTGATCGGTTTCTGCGCCGCGATCCTCGGTGGCCTGGGTAACTTCTACGGGGCGATTCTCGGCGGCTTTCTTTTCGCGGCATTGCAAACCTTTGGCGCCGTCGCGCTCCCGCATCTGATTCCCGGCTTCCAGGGCGCCTACAAGGATGTCTTCGCCTTCGTGGTGGTGATTGTCCTGCTGGCCTGGAAACCCACCGGCCTCATCGCCGAACGCAGCAGTGAGCGAGTCTGACCATGAGCACATTCTTTTCCAAACCTTCTCGCGGCCTGCTGCTGGCCGCCCTGGGGCTGAGTTTTCTGGCCGCCTGGGCCCTGCTGCATGCCGAAAGCCAGCTCGAAATCCTGTTCCTCGGCATCGGCATCACTGTCGTTGCGCTGCTATCAGGCCGCCTGGGCCTGGCCCGCTCCCTGGGCAGCAGCGCCGCCGGGCACCCGCGCCTGCTGGGCATGGGCTGTATTGCCGGTGTGCTGATTCTGCTCGGGGTGTTCCATGACGAGCACTTTGCCCTGTTGCTGCTGGCCACTGTGCTGATCTACAGCGTCGCCTGCCTGGGCCTGAACGTTCAGTTCGGCTATGCCGGCATCGTCAATTTCGCCGGCGCCGCATTCTTCGGCATCGGCAGCTACACCGCTGCGATGCTGGCCCTGCACAGCGGCGTGCCGGATCTGCTGGCAATCCTTATCGCCGGGCTGGTAGCGGCAGCCCTGGGCTCGCTGCTGATCCTGCCGGTATTGCGCACCCGAGGACACTACGCGGCGCTGGTCACCATCGCCTTCGGCATCCTGTTTCGCACCTTCATGGAGGTCAATGACAGCTTCGGCGGCCCGCAAGGCCTGCGTATTCCCAGCATGACCCTGTTCGGCATCGACCTTGGCGAAAGTCTGGAGTGGGGCGACAGCGAAATCTCCTTCTATGCCAACTTCGTGATCCTGGCGCTGATCCTGTGCAGCGTCGCGTTCTGGCTGGTCCGGCGCCTGGAGCGCTCCTGGCTGGGGGTGGCCATGGACATGGTGCGCACCGATGAGATCTCGGCCGCTGCGTTCGGCATTCGTATCGCCCGCACCAAGGTCATGGCCTTTGTGTTCGGCAACTTCCTGATCGGCGTCGCCGGTGCCAGCTACGGCCTGATGACCGGTTATGTCGCGCCTAACAATTTCACCTTCGGTGACTCGCTGATCCTGGTGTCGATCGTGATCCTGGGCGGCATCGGCAACCCCTGGGGGATCATTCCTGCGGTGGCGATCGTCATGATCCTGCCGGAGAAACTGCAATCCATTCAGGAATACCGCTTTCTGCTCTACGGCCTGCTGGTGATCGCTATCCTGCTGTTCCGCCCGCAAGGCCTGCTGCCGCGCAAGGTTCGTCAATTTTTCCCGGGGCGCCCATCATGAAACCACTGTTGCAGACTCGCGGCCTGACCATGCGTTTTGGCGGCCTTACCGCACTGGACGGCCTGGACCTGGACATCGCGCCCCAGGAAATCCTCGCCCTGCTGGGCCCCAACGGCTCGGGCAAGACCACTTGTTTCAACGTCATCACCGGCCTGTACAAGGCCAGTGCCGGTAGCGTGCGCTTCGGCGGCGAAGACCTGAGTGGCCGCTCGCCACAGACGGTCTACAGCCACGGCATTACCCGCACTTTCCAGCGCCTGCGCCTGTCATTGCCCCTGACCGTGTTCGATAACGTGGTGATCGGCAATACCCGCCACCTGGACGAAAGCCTGTGGTTCAACCTGTTCCGCCGCCAGGCCTTCAAGCGCCAGCACGGCGAGATGGTCGAGCGCGTGCACCAGTTGCTGAAAACCTTTAACACCGGGCTCGCCGACAAGCTCTGGGAGCCGACACTGAACCTGAGCATGCTGGACCGGCGTCGGGTGGAGATATGCCGGGCGCTGATCAGCGAACCGCGCCTGCTGCTGCTCGACGAACCCTCAGCGGGCATGACCCATGACGAGACCAACGAACTGATGGACGACGTGCTCAAGGTCCGGCAAAGCGTCGCTCCGTTCGCCATCGTCTTGATCGAGCACGAAATGAACCTGATCCAACGGATCTCCGAACGCTGCGTAGTGCTTAACTATGGCAAGAAAATCGCCGAGGGCCCTTACGCCGACATCATCAAGGACCCACAGGTCCAGGTTGCCTACCTGGGCAAGGAGTGAGCCATGTCCCTTCTGAGTGTGCAACGCATCGCCACCGCCTACGACCGCATCGACGTCATCCATGACCTGTCCCTGGAGCTGCAGGAAGGCCATATCACCTGCATCCTCGGCGCCAACGGCGCGGGCAAGAGCACGCTGATCCGCTCGATCCTCGGTCTGACCCCGCCCAATCGCGGCGAGATTCTGTTCAACGGCGAATCCCTGATAGGCCTGCCGACTCACCGCATCATCGCCAAGGGCATTGCCTGCATACCCGAGGGCCGCAAGATCTTCCCGAAGATGACAGTGGCGGAAAACCTGCGAGTGGGCGCCTACCAGACCTGCGATGCGGCGCAAATCGCCCGGCGCGCCGATGAAGTCTATGAGTTGTTCCCGCGCCTCAAGGAACGTCGCGAGCAATTGGCCGGGACCATGTCCGGCGGTGAACAGGCCATGGTTTCCATCGGCCGCGGGCTGATGGCCAAGCCGCGCCTGCTGATCATCGACGAACCGTCCCTGGGCCTGTCGCCGCTGTACGTGAAGGAAAACTTCCGCATCATCGCCGACATCGCCCAACTGGGCATCAGCGTGCTGCTGGTGGAGCAGAATGTGCACCAGACACTGGCGATCTCTCATTACGGTTTCGTGCTGTCCCAGGGGCGCATGGTCGCCCAGGGCGATGCCCGCAGCCTCAGCGAAAACGACGAAGTCCAGGCCGCGTATTTCGGCTGACCTTTACCAGGAGTCCCTGCGATGAACCTCAATCTCGATCCGGTACAGCTGACCCAGACGCTGGTCAGGGTCAACACCATCAACACCAGCAATACCCCGGGCGATGAGTCCCACTGCACCCGCTATCTGGCGCAATTGCTCGAACCCTACGGGTTCCGGTGCACCCTCACCGAGCTGACGCCCGGTCGCGCCAGCCTGATCGCCCGTATCGGCGACCCGGACAAAGGCCTGCCGCTGGCCTTTACCGGCCACGTCGATGTGGTGCCCCTTGGCGATGCCCCCTGGACCCAGGCGCCGTTCGGCGGCGATATCGTCGACGGCAAGCTCTACGGGCGCGGCAGCAGTGATATGAAAGGCGGTGTCGCCGCCTTCGTCTGCGCCGCCATCGCCTGCAGCCCGCAACTGGCAGGGACTGCGGGCGTCACCCTGATCATCACCGCTGGAGAGGAAACCGGTTGCGAAGGTGCTTTCCACATGGCCGAACAGCCGGGACTGCTGCAACCGGCCGGGGCGCTGCTGGTGGCCGAGCCCAGCTACAACAACCCGCTGGTCGGGCACAAAGGTGCGTTGTGGCTCAAGGCCAGGGCCACGGGCATCACCGCCCACGGCTCGATGCCGCAGCATGGCGACAACGCCGTGTACAAGATCGCCCGGGCCGCACTGGCCTTGCAGGCGTTTACTTTCGACTGCCCGCCACATCCGCTGATGGGCAGCCCGACCCTCAACGTCGGCTTGATCAAGGGCGGCCTGAACGTCAATTCAGTGCCCGATGCCGCCGAGTTGACCATCGATATCCGCAGCGTTGCCGGGCAATCCCACGCCCGCATCCAGGACACGCTGCAGACACTGCTGGGCGCTGACATCAAACTGGAAATCATGATCGACCTGCCACCGGTCTACACCCCGCCCGAGTCGCCGTGGGTACAGCGGGTCATGGCCTTGGCCGGTACTACCCAAACGCCAGGCACCGTGACCTATTTCACCGATGCCGCAGCACTGCTTGCACCGCTGGGCAATCCGCCGACCCTGATCCTGGGGCCTGGGGAAACCCACCTGGCGCATCAGACCGATGAATATTGCGAGGTGGCGAAAATCGAACAGGCCTGCGAGCTGTACCAGCGCATGATCCTCGACTGGTGCCAGTCATGACTGTCTGGCATGACGATGATCTGGTCCGCCTGAGCGCCAGCGAAGCCGCAGTACTGCTGCAACAGCGGCGCCTGAGCGCCGAGCGCCTGCTCCAGGCCTGCCTGCAACGGATCAACCAGCGCGAGCCGCAGGTGCTGGCCTGGTGCGCCCTCAACGCCGAGGCGGCCCTGACCCAGGCGCGCGCCCTCGATGCAGGCCCCATCAGCGGCCCGTTGCATGGCTTGCCCCTGGCGGTGAAGGACCTGTTTGACACCCGGGACTTTCCATCCACCTACGGCTCGCCCATCTACGCCGGGCAGCAACCACCGGCGGATGCCGCCGCCGTGGCCCTGTGCCGACAGGCCGGCGCCATTGTGCTGGGCAAGACCGTGACCACCGAGTTCGCCACCTTCACCCCCGGACCAACCCGCAACCCCCACAACCCCGCACACACTCCGGGGGGCTCGTCCAGCGGTTCGGCGGCGGCCGTGGGCGCCCACATGGTCCCGTTGGCACTCGGCACGCAGACCGCCGCATCGATCATTCGCCCCGCCGCCTATTGCGGTGTCGTCGGTTTCAAGCCGGGCTTCGGCCTGATCCCCCGCGCCGGGGTCAAGAGTCTCAGTGAATCACTGGACACCATCGGCGGCTTCGGTCGCAGTGTCGCCGACGTCGCCCTGCTGACCTCGGTCATGGCCGACGCGCCGCATTGGCGCGAATTGCACATGACCGGCACGCCGCGCATCGGCTTGTGCCGCACGCCAAACTGGCATGCCGCCAGCGCCGGTAGCCGCGAGGCCTTGCAGCTTGCGGCTGATCGTCTGCGTCAGGCCGGTGCCGAGGTGATCGACGTCGAGTTGCCCGCCAGCTTCACGCCCCTGGCCGAAGTCCACGACCTGATCATGTGGGCTGAAGCCTTCAAGGCCCTGGCCCACGAGCGCCTCTGCCATCCGCACCTGTTGAGCGACAATCTGCGCCAGCGCCTGGCCATCGGCGAGCAGATCGACTTCGCGCAAAACCGTTACAATCACGCCCGTCTCGCCGAGGCCCGTGCCGATCTGCCCGGCGTCTTCGCCAGTTGCGACCTGCTGCTTACGCCCAGCGCCCTCGGTGAAGCCGAGTCTGGCCTTGAACGTACCGGCGATCCGCTGTTCTCCCGGGCCTGGAGCGCCCTAGGCCTGCCCAGCGTGCACCTGCCGACGGGCGTGGGTCCGGCCGGGCTGCCGCTGGGCGTACAGCTGATCGGTCCTGAAGGCAGCGATTCGGATACCCTGGCTTTCTGCCATTGGGCAGAGCAACATTTGAGAGAATAGAAGGACTGAACATGCAGCTCGCCTCCGCTTCAGCCCCAGGCAAGGAACGCCCGGAAGGTCTCGCCGAACGGATCTATGCCCAACTCAAACAGGACATTTTCGAGTTTCGGCTGTTACCCGGAGATCGCTTCAGCGAAGGCGAGATCGCCAAGCGCATGAACGCCAGTCGCACGCCGGTGCGCCAGGCCCTGTTCCGTCTGGAGCAGGAGCATTATCTGGAAGTGCACTTTCGCGCCGGCTGGCAGGTGCGCCCTTTTGACTTCACCTTTTTCGAAGAGCTTTACGACGTGCGCATCGTTCTGGAGCAGACCGCGCTCAAGCGCATCTGCGAACACAACGCACCTGGCCAGCAGGAAACCCTGCAAGCCTTGCTGGCGATCTGGGAGGTGGCGCCTGCCCTGCGCTCAAGCGACGCCCACGAACTGATCCTGCTCGACGAACAATTCCATGCCAGCCTGCTGAACCTGGCTGGCAATGCCCAGATGGCGCGCATTCACGCCGAGCTGTCCGACAAGATCCGGGTGATCCGTCGTCTCGACTTCACCCAACAGGCGCGGATCGACACCACCTATGCCGAACATACGCAGATTCTCAACGCGGCCCTGCAACGACGCTCGGATGAAGCACAGCGGCTGATCAAGGCACACATCGACGTGAGCAAGGCCGAGGTACGCAAGATCACCCTGCATATGTTGCACAGCGCCCGTGTGCGCAGTGAGGAAGTGAAGCAGCTCTGACTCTGTCAACCAATGGCTCTGGCTGAAACGGCAATGGCGTATCATAGGTGTTTGTCTACGCCACGGATTCTCGCCATGCCCAGCCAGTCACTCCCATCTTCCTCCCGCCCCTGGGCGTTCTGGTACAAACCCCTGCTGTTCCTGCTGGTGGCGGTGATCGGCCTGTACTACGTGAAGTGGTCGCCGTATTACCTCAAGTCGTTCGTCGCGGCTGATAGCCATAGCATTGGTGGCTCAATCATCAACGATAACCCGGCATCGCCCATTGCGGCGGCGCTGGCCTATGCCCAGGTGTACTTCCTGGCCATCTGGAAAGCCGCTGTATTGGCGGTGATCCTTGGCTCACTGGTGCAGGTTTTGATCCCGCGCGACTGGTTGCTGCGGGTGTTCGGCAAGGCTGGCTTGGGCTCCACCCTGCGCGGCGGGCTGTTCGCCCTGCCGGGCATGATGTGCAGTTGCTGCGCGGCGCCGGTAGCAGCCGGGCTGCGCCGGCAAAATGTGTCGGTGGGCGCGGCCCTGGCGTTCTGGATCGCCAATCCGGTGCTCAACCCGGCGACATTGATCTTCATGGGCTTTGTACTCGGCTGGCAATTCAGCGCCCTGCGCCTGGTGGCCGGGATCGTGCTGGTGCTGGGGGTGTCACTGTTCGCCCAGCGCATCTCACGACCAGAGGTCCTGCCGGAAGCGGCCGTGGAAGCCGTCGAGATCGCCAGCAACGCCGACAGCGGCAGCCTGCTGACACGCTGGATGAAGACCCTGTGGCAGCTGTTCTGGACCACGATCCCGATCTATGTACTGGCGGTGTTGATTCTCGGCGCGGCGCGGGTCTGGCTGTTTCCCCACGTCGATGGGGCCATGGGCAATGGTTGGCTGTGGCTGGTGCCCCTGGCAATCGTCGGCACTCTGTTCGTGATCCCCACGGCAGCGGAAATCCCCATTGTGCAGACCCTTATGGGTCTGGGCCTCGGCACTGCTCCGGCAGTGGCACTGTTGATGACCTTGCCCAGCGTCAGCCTGCCATCGCTGTTGATGCTGCGTAAATCCTTTGATCGCCGGGTGCTGGTGGCGGTCGCGCTGCTGACCATGCTGGTGGGCATAGTCAGCGGGATTGTGGGTGGCTTGTTGCTGTAGCAAAACACAAGCCTCGCTCCAACGGTCCAGATGAGCATCAGGCCCGACGCCGCTGGCGCAGATACTCCCTGACCGCCCCATGATCACCGGCAAACTCGATGCGCTTGGCCTTGCTGTCACGCTGGTAGGCGTACATGGGATCGTAGTATTCGTTAAGCAATACTTCGATCCATTGCCGGTGGTTATCCACCTGCCCCGTGGCCTGCTGCGCCTGCAGGGCGCTGTCCATGATCGCCGCCAGGCGCTGATAGCGCTCACCGCCCAGGCGCTTGAGATTGCTCGCCAGGCTCTGGCGCAAGCGTTCGGCGAAGGCGTTGAACCCGGCTTCCAGACCGTGCGCCGCGACAAACTCGGCGCACAGGTCGATCACATAATCCTTGAGAATCCGTTCAACCCGGCGCTCGACACTGTCCTGCAACCACACCAGGGGCGCAGCCTGCATCTGCCGGTATAACGACAAGGGCA
This sequence comes from Pseudomonas sp. Pseusp88, assembly GCF_047303955.1. Classification (NCBI taxonomy): domain Bacteria; kingdom Pseudomonadati; phylum Pseudomonadota; class Gammaproteobacteria; order Pseudomonadales; family Pseudomonadaceae; genus Pseudomonas; species Pseudomonas sp. Pseusp88. Next base: position 47,621 of record NZ_JBGLYM010000015.1, read on the forward strand.
CTGCACGACTGCCGATGGCGCGGCCTTCATCCTCGAGTACCAGAGACTCGGCACCGCGATGGCGTTTCTTGAGGATGTCCACGGCCAGGGCATTTTCAAAGTCGATCTGCCCCGGCTGACCGCTGACGCGCTTGCCGAAACTGGAGCCGCGATGATTGGCGTGGCCCTCAAGGTCCAGGCCATTGTCCAGCTCGACCAGCACTTCGGTCTTGCCCGAACCGGTCAAGCCGCCGATCAACACCAACTCGCACTCCGCCACCGCCCGTTCGGTGGTTTCGATGAGGAAAGTACGCATGGCCTTGTAGCCGCCCAGTACACGCGGGTAGGGAATACCCGCTATGTCCTTGAGCCACTGTTGGGTGATCTGCGAGCGCAGGCCGCCACGAAAGCAATACAGGTAACCTTCAGGCTGACGCCGGGCAAAGTCGGCCCAGGCTTCGATACGCGCCTGCTGGGTCGCGCCGGACACCAACCGATGGCCCAGTTCGATGGCGGTCTGCTGACCCTGTTGCTTGTAGGCGGTGCCAACGGCCTCGCGCTCGGCATCATTCATCAGCGGCAGATTGATAGCCTGGGCGAAGGCGCCCTTGGTGAACTCCACCGGCGCGCGCACGTCCATCAACGGGATGTCATTCAAGAAAATATGTTGCAGATCGGCGCTGTTATCGCGCATCAGAACACCTCGACGGCATGGGTCTGTCGCTCGTTCAGCGTACCGATGGGACGCAGGGCCAGGCCCAGTCCGGCGGCGACTTGCAGGAACTCAGTCTCACTCTCCGGCGCCACGGCCACCAGCAAGCCGCCACTGGTCTGGGGATCACAGAGCAGATGCTTTTGTGCCTCGGTCAGCGGGCCGACACGCTCGCCATAGCTGTCAAAATTGCGCAGGGTGCCACCCGGTACACAGCCTTGCTCAAGGTAATAATCAACGCTGGCCAGACGCGGCACGGCATTGGCATCGATGCGCGCGGTCAACTGGCTGCCGTCGGCCATTTCGACAAGGTGACCGAGCAGGCCGAAACCGGTGACATCTGTCATCGCCTTGACCCCGGCCAGCTTGCCAAAGCGGCTGCCCGCAGTATTAAGGGTGCACATCTGATCCCGGGCCAGACCGACATCAGCATCGCGCAACAGGCCTTTTTTCTCGGCAGTGGTGAGCACGCCGATACCCAGGGGCTTGGTCAGATAAAGGGTGCAGCCGAGGGTGGCAGTGTCGTTGCGCTTCATGAAACGCTTCTCCACCAGCCCCGTGACCGCCAGACCGAAAATCGGCTCCGGCGCATCGATGGAATGCCCCCCCGCCAATGGAATACCGGCGGCATCGCACACCGCACGGCCGCCGCGAATCACCTCGCGGGCGATTTCCGGTGCCAGCAGATTGACCGGCCAGCCCAGAATCGCAATGGCCATGATCGGATCGCCGCCCATGGCGTAGATATCGCTGATGGCGTTGGTGGCAGCAATGCGACCGAAATCGTAAGGATCATCGACGATAGGCATAAAGAAATCGGTCGTGGACACCACGCCGCGTTCTTCATCAATGGCGTAGACCGCAGCGTCATCGCGCGAAGCGTTGCCCACCCACAAGCGTGGATCGAGATTCTGCGCACCGCTGCCGGCAAGGATCACCTCCAGCACCTTGGGCGAGATCTTGCAGCCGCACCCGGCGCCGTGGCTGTACTGGGTCAAACGGACCGGTTCGCTCATGGGATACCCCTCTGTTTATCGAGGGGCCGTATTCTATCAGAGCAGCGAACGCGCCTTGATGAATGCGCCATGCGGTACAAACGACGCAATCTGCCGCCCCCTGTTTTCACTTCATTGATTCCTGAACTAAGTATTTCCTCCTTACGATTTAAATTTCCTCGGCCTTTGCACACTCTCCGGGCGTGCTGCATGACTTCCATGCAGGCAGCGCCAAAACCGTTCCTAGAAGTGGATTGGCCACACCTCTGACAACACACTTTCGCAACTGCCCCCACACCTTGCGCATCGCGCAGGCTAAAAAATGGCACCCGAACGGATGCCGTACAAGTCCAGTGACCGGCACAGGAAGGCGACAACATGAGCGAGTCCCATCAGACCCGGATTGAAAGTTTCGGCGTCGAGCAGATCCCCGACAACGCGCGTACAGCATCCCCCTTCGATCTGTTTCGCATGATCTTCGGCGGCAGCAATACCTTCTCCACCGCAGTACTGGGCAGCTTCCCGGTACTTTTCGGCCTGTCATTCCAGGCCGGTCTTTGCTCCATCGTCCTTGGCGTACTGTTCGGCGCGTTGATCCTGGCCCCCATGGGCCTGTTCGGTCCGCTTAACGGCACCAACAACGCCGTATCGTCCGGCGCTCATTTCGGCGTGCACGGGCGCATTATCGGTTCGTTCCTCTCACTGCTGACCGCCATCGCCTTTTTCTCCCTGTCGGTCTGGAGTTCCGGTGACGCCCTGATCGGCGGTGCCAAGCGCCTGTTCGATCTGCCGGAAACCGACCTGAGCCTGGGTATCGCCTACGGCCTGTTCGCCGTACTGGTGTTGATCGTTTGCATTTACGGCATCCGCGAGCTGCTGGCCGTGAACAAGGTCGCCGTGACCGCCTCCAGCCTGCTGTTCCTGCTGGGTATCTTCGCCTTTGCCGGGCCGTTCGACGCCAGCTACGCCGGTACTGTCAGCCATGGGCAACCCGGCTTCTGGGCCGCGTTCATTGGCGCTGCTTTGGTGGCAATGAGCAATCCGGTCTCCTTCGGCGCCTTCCTTGGTGACTGGGCCCGCTACATCCCCCGCGACACGTCGAAACTGCGGATCATGGGAGCGGTCATACTGGCCCAGGTCGCAACCTTTATCCCGTTCGTGTTTGGCCTGGCCACCGCCACCATCGTCGCCGTCCAGGCACCGGACTACATCGCCCAGAACAACTATGTCGGCGGTCTGCTGGCGATCTCGCCCGGCTGGTTCTTCCTGCCGGTGTGCCTGATCGCCGTGATCGGCGGCCTGTCCACCGGCGGGACTTCCCTGTATGGCACCGGCCTGGACATGTCGAGTCTGGCACCGCGCCTGCTCAGCCGGGCCCAGGCCACGGTGCTGATCGGCGTGCTGTCCATCATCTTTATCTTCGTAGGCCGCTTCACCTTCAATCTGGTGCAGAGCATGTCGACCTTCGCGGTGCTGATCATCACCTGCACCAGCCCGTGGATCATCATCATGATCATCGGCCTGGTAAAACGTCGCGGCTGGTACGACCCACAGGATTTGCAGGTTTTCACCCGCGGCGAGAGCGGCGGCCGCTACTGGTTTCATCACGGCTGGAACTGGCGTGGCCTGGGCGCATGGATTCCCAGCGCGATGGTCGGCCTGTGTTTCGTTAACCTGCCGGGGCAGTTTGTCGGCGCCCTCGGTGAACTGGCCGGCGGCATCGATATCAGTCTGCCGATCACCCTCGGGCTTGCAGCCGTCCTGTACCTGGGCCTGCTACAGTTGTTCCCCGAACCCGAGGCCGTGTATGGCCCGCGTCATGTCACCGCGCCCGACAGCGACAGCGCACTGCCGGGCAACCTGAGCGCAGAACCGTGAAAATCGTTACCCGTGACCAGTGGTTTGAAGTGCAGAAACGTGCCGACGGCGTCAGCCTGATCCACGAGCCGTGGGTTCGGCCGTTTTATCGCTGCAATCTCTGGCACATCCAGGGCCGTGACCGTGACGTGCTGATCGACACGGGGTCGGGCGTGGTCAGCCTGCGCGAGCAACTGCCCTGGCTGACTGAGCGGCCACTGCTGGCGGTGGCGAGCCACACCCATTTCGATCATATCGCCGGGCATCACGAGTTCAGCGAACGCCTGGTCCATCCGGCCGAGGCCCATATCCTCGCGACGCCGACCCGGACCGCGACCCTGGCCGATCCCTACGTGGGCGACGAGATGTTTGAAGCCCACCCGGACTGCCCGCTGTGCTACACCGAGTACCAGGTCAAGGCGGCCCCGGCCACGCGCCTGGTCGACGAAGGCGACATCATCGACCTGGGCGACCGCGTGCTGCAAGTCCTGCACACTCCCGGGCACTCCCCGGGCGGCATCAGCCTGTGGGAAGCCAGCACCCAGACCTTGTTCAGCGGCGAAATCATCTATGACGGCCCGCTGATCGAAGACGCCTACCACTCCGACATCACCGACTACGCCAACAGCCTGCAAAGCTTGCGTCAACTACCAGTGCGTACCGTGCACGGCGGCCACTTCGCGAGTTTCTCGGGGAAGAGATTGAACGAGATGATCGATGACTGGTTTATCGGTCACAAATCGGGCAACGCCTGATGACGAATGCTCCACATTGAAAGATGCGGAGCATTTTTCGTTCTAGGTAGCCCGCTTTCAGGGCGAACCGCTGCCGCTCTTGGTAAACTGGCGCACTCTTGTTTTCTGATAGGGATCTGCGTGGTACACGCCCCTGAAAACACCCCGAAAAGTGGTAAAAACACGTTGACCAATATGTTACCAAATATCGCCTCCAGCCCAGACAATACAAGGCTTCCAGTGTCTCGACGGTTCTCCGTTGCACCGATGATGGATTGGACCGACCGTCACTGCCGCTTCTTCCTGCGCCTGCTCTCCCGCCATACCCTGCTCTACACCGAGATGGTCACCACCGGTGCGCTGCTCAATGGCGATAGCGAACGTTTTTTGCGTTATCACCAGGATGAGCACCCGCTGGCGTTACAGTTGGGCGGCAGTGTGCCAGCGGATTTGGCGGCGTGCGCGCGAATGGCGCAGGATGTGGGCTACGACGAGGTCAACCTGAACGTCGGTTGCCCCAGTGACCGGGTGCAGAACAATATGATCGGCGCGGTGCTGATGGGACATCCGCAGGTGGTGGCCGACTGTGTAAAAGCCATGCGTGATGCGGTGTCGATTCCGGTCACGGTCAAGCATCGCATCGGCATCAACGGCCGGGACAGTTATGAGCAATTGTGCGAGTTCGTCGGCACAGTGCGCGAGGCCGGTTGCACCAGTTTTACCGTGCATGCGCGAATTGCCATTCTCGAAGGGCTGTCGCCCAAGGAGAATCGCGATATTCCGCCGTTGCGCTACGATGTGGTGGCGCGCCTGAAAGCGGACTTCCCGGATCTGGAGATCATTCTCAACGGCGGAATCAAGACCCTGGAGCAATGCCACGAGCACCTGAAGGTGTTTGACGGCGTGATGCTCGGGCGCGAGGCGTATCACAACCCGTATCTGCTGGCCGAAGTCGATCAGCAACTGTTTGGCAGCAGCGCACCGGTCATTTCCCGGGCTCAGGCGTTATCGGCATTGCGCCCTTATATCGCCGAGCATTTGCGTACAGGCGGCGCCATGCATCACATCACCCGCCATGTGCTGGGGCTGGGCACGGGCTTCCCGGGGGCACGGCGTTTCCGTCAGTTGCTGTCGGTGGATATCCACAAGACCGACGACCCCCTCGGCTTGCTGGATCAGGCGGCGCAGTTGCTCGAAGGCCGATAAAGGGAACAAGTGGCGAGCATGGGGCTCCAACCCTGTCTGCGTTTGCGCAAATGCGCACCACGGGAATCAGTTATGCCGTTGTCGGTTCAGCCTTGAGCGACCGATAACGCTGGGGTAATGTCACTCAACCTACAGGACAGAGCACACTCATGACTTCCAAGCTGGAACAACTCAAACAATTCACCACGGTTGTCGCAGATACTGGCGATTTCGCTGCCATCGAGAAGATCAAGCCCGTCGACGCGACCACCAACCCGTCCCTGCTGCTCAAGGCGGCGTCCAGCGAAAGCAACGCCGAACGCCTGAAAGCCGCGTTCGCTGGCAGCAAGGGCGATATCGGTCTGGCCTGCGACCGTTTCGGCGTGGCCATCGGCCAGGAAATCCTCAAGGTCGTGCCGGGCCGTGTCTCCACCGAAGTGGATGCGCGTCTGTCGTTCGACGAAGAAGCCTGTTATGCCCGCGCCAACCGCCTGGTCGGCCTGTACGATGAAGCCGGCATCGGCCGCGAGCGCATCCTGATCAAGCTGGCCTCGACCTGGGAAGGCATCCGTGCCGCCGAGCGCCTGGAAAAGGACGGTATCCAGACCAACCTCACCCTGCTGTTCTCCTTCGCCCAGGCCGTCGCCTGTGCCGAAGCCGGTGTGTTTTTGATCTCGCCGTTCGTCGGTCGTATCTACGACTGGTACAAGAAAGCCGAAGGCAAGGACTATGTAGGCGCTGAAGATCCGGGCGTACAGTCGGTTACCCGTATCTACAACTACTACAAGAAAAATGACTACAAGACCGTCGTCATGGGCGCCAGCTTCCGTAACCTGAGCCAGATCGAAGAACTGGCTGGTTGTGATCGCCTGACCATCAGCCCTGACTTGCTGCACAAGCTGGCAGAAGACACCGGCACCCTGCAGCGCAAGCTGACCCCAGGCACTACCGGCGAAGCCAAGGCTGCGCAGAAGCTCACCCAGAGCCAGTTCCGCTGGGCGTCGAACGAGGACGCCATGGCTACCGAGAAACTGGCTGAGGGCATCCGCCAGTTCGCCCGTGACCAGGAAAAACTCGAAGCGTTGCTTTCCGCAAAGGCTTGAGTGCATGACTAAAAGGGCGGCACCTTTGCGGGTGCCGCCCTTTTTTGTACCTGTTGATCTGGCATCGACCCATAACATGTGATCATGATCGGGTGGGAGCTGCCGAAGGCTGCGAAAGCGGTATATCAGGCAGAACCCGTTCGCAGCCTTGGGCAGCGCCTACGGATAATGTACAGAACCGTTCTAACGCTGCCCTTCCAGGGCATTGACCAGGTCATGAAACGCCTCACGATTGGAGTCGTTCAGGCCCATGAGGATTTTGTGTGCTTCCAATACCTTGGCCTTGACCACGTCCTCGCACTGGTCCTGGGACGGCAGGTCCGTCAGACACTCGGGGCGCGGGATCGGTCGGTCGACGATGTTGAACACCTGATCGAAGCCCATGGACTGCAATAGCCGCGTGATGTCTTCGTGGGTGGTGACAACCGTGGGCAGCAGCCCGACCTTCTGACGCGACAAAATGGAGAGCTTGGCCAGCAGGCCAAGCGTTGTGCTGTCAATGCTGCGGGTTTCGGTCAAATCGATCACCACGGTCGAAAAATTCAACGCGGTGAAGATTCGCTCGATAGTCGCATCCAAAGCCGAGCACAGTGTCAGACGTACTTCACCCACGAACTTCAGGACAAAGGTGCCTTCCTGCTCGGCAAACTGGATTCTACCGGTACTCATTAAAGGTTCCTGCTCAACACTAACAAGGCGATATCATCCGGCATCTCCCCTAGCGTGGCCAATCCAAAAATCTCACGCAGACCATCCAGGCTGCCGCCCGCCGTTTTTACCAGTTCAGGCAAAATGGCTTCTTTCTCTTTGAGTGTATCACCCGGCAAAAGATCCAGAATGCCATCTGAGAGCAATGTCAGACTAAAGGACTCGGGCAAGTCCAGCACATGGTCCTGGTAAGTCGCTTCGTTGAACAGTCCCACCGGCAGGCCCCGACCTTCAAGGTAGCGGGATTCACCCGGTGTGTACAGAACCGGTAATGGCAAATGGCCGCCAACGGCGTAGGTCAGCTTGCCGCTTTCCTCATCAATCACCCCGCCGACCATGGTCACATGCTTGCCCAGCTTGCAGCTGATCAGGCCCCGGTTGATATGCCCCAGCACTTCGGAAGGCTGGAACTCCGGCAAGGTGCCGCCGCGCTTGGATTCGAACAGCAGGCGTGTGGTCATGAACTTGAGCAGGACGGTAATGAACGCCGAAGAAGCACCATGCCCGGACACATCGGCCAGATAGAAGGCCACCCGGCGCTCGTCGACACGGAAGTAGTCGACGAAATCACCGGACAGATACAACGAAGGAATGATCTCGTGAGCGAACTGGAACTCGTCGATGCTCCACGGGCTGGTCGGCAGCATGTTCATCTGCACCTGACGACCGGCGTCCTGGTCTTCCTGCAACAGGTGCAGGCTGGCTTCCAGCTCACGGTTGGCCGTTTCCAGCTTCTTGCGGTACTGCTGGTTCTCTACCAACAGGCGCGCACGATCCAGCGCCCGACGAACCGAGTGTTCGAGCACTGCGAGGTCTTCCAGGGGTTTGATCAGGTAATCGGCAGCTCCCAGGCGCAGGGCTTCGACCGCATCGTTCATGACACCAGCGCCAGAAACGACAATAACCGGCGTTTCCGGAGCGATCTCGGTCACCTGACGGATCAGCTCAAGCCCGCCCATTTGCGGCATGCGCAGGTCACAGATCACCAAATCCGGCTTTTCCTGCGTGAATATCTGTACGCCCTGCATGCCGTTGCTGGCTTGCAGGACGTTGAAGCCACTGTCTTCCAAATAGGCGGCGAGACTCGCGCGCACCACTTCGTCGTCATCGATTATCAGTAGCGTGGCACTGGTTTTTTGCATGTGGGCAAACGGCGCCAGAGTAGGTTGGCGTAGACGGCCGACCGTCTACTGGATTCGCTTCTAGCCTCTCTGTCACTTCGGGGATCGTACTTTGGATCCCATTGCGTCGAAGTTTCAGAGGTGCCCTTCAAGGCGCAGACGGTACTCCCATCCGCCGGGCGTTTCAAGCGTACGGCCACCCTCGACTTGTGTCTTTACATCGCAAATCGCCGAGAGTTATAAGAACCCATAAATCAGCAATGAAAAGTGAAGGACGCATCATGAGCTCCAACGATCGCAACTACGAAGAAAAACGAGATTACATCCGTATGCGCGTTGATGCCGACATCAACCTGTTGTATGCAGGGCAGATCATTCCTGCTGTATGCATTGATCTGTCGAGCTCGGGCATGCAGATTCAGGCGCCCAAGGCGTTCAAGGTCGGCGACAAGGTCAGTGTGAGCATCGACTCCGATCATCCGGCATTGCGCGGTCTGGAAGCCGATACAGAAGTCGTCTGGGTCACCGACGAAGGCTCAGGCGCCCAGAAACTGGGGCTCAATATTCTCGCCATGAAGTGAACGGAAGCGGAACGGGTTCACAAATCCATACAAAAAAAGGCGACCCCAGGGTCGCCTTTTTTACGCCGCGAAAACTCAGAAGTCGTCTTTGACGTTGCCGTCCTGAACCTTGAACTCACGGTTCTGCAGGTAAGCGTTGCGGATGAAAATGTATTTGTCGCCGGTGATCAGGCGTTCAGCCGATAGCAGGCTGGCCCGGGTGTCGACGATATTGATGCCGAACATCGTGTTGCGGGCCGACATGTCGTTCATGTACGGGTAGGGACCGGTGTAGCTGTCCGGGTACTTGGCAACGGCGTCACGCACGGTGCTCGGGCCCAGCAGTGGCAACACTACGTATGGACCCGATGGCACGCCCCAACGGCCCAGGGTCTGGCCGAAATCTTCGTCGCTGCGCTGCAGGCCCATCTTGGTGCCCACGTCGATAAAGCCCAGCAGACCGAAGGTAGTGTTGAAAATCAGGCGCGCGGTATCAACACCAGCCGCCGCAGGCTTGCCCTGCAAGACATTGTTGGCCAGGTTTTTCACATCGCCGATGTTCTGGAAGAAGTTGTGTACGCCGTCTTCCACGAATTGCGGGGTGATGTACTGATAGCCCTGGGCGATGGGTTTCAGGGCGTAGGTGTCGACAGTATCGTTGAAGCGGAAGATCAGGCGGTTGGCGCCTTCCCATGGATCTTCATCTGCAGCCTGGGCGGCCAGGGGAACCAGCGCTACTAATGCGCAAACACTCAGTTGCGCAAGACGATCCAAAAAGCCTGCACCGGTCAAGGGCATAGCCGACACTCCTAGTTATCAGTACGAAGCGAGCGCCATGCCCCTTCAAGTTGTTGCGAAGTATAAAGCCTTCTGCGGGTAATTAGGCAGACTAGCGCAAGCTCAAATCTGTCAATTGAACAAACCGCGTTTAAATATCTGACTTGCCGTGGTCACGCCAATGTCATCAAGGCCCCGTAGCGTGCAGAGGTATTTTTTTTCAAGAGATGACCATGCTCGCACCTGCCGCCGCTCCCCTGCCTGCTTTTACAGCACTGCTTTTCGGCCTCAGCGGTTGCCTGGTCGACTTTGGCGCACAGGCAGCACGGCAGATCGCCAAGTCGACACCTGGGCAACTCCCTGAAACGTTGCAATCACAGGCTGAGGCAACACCCGGCGCATTGAATGTACTGCAAGGTTTGAGCCGTCAGAAGATTCCCTGTGCCTGGCTGGATGAACTGCCGGATTCTGTCAGTCAGGTCCTCGCCGCGTCATTGCCGAGCTGGATCAAGGCCGCCCCCCGAGCGAACAACGATTGGCCCGCGCCGGATGCCTGCTGGCAGGCGCTGATCGCACTCAAGGTGGCGCAACTGGATGGCTGCGTGCTGATCAGCGGTGATCCACGCCTGCTGCAATCAGGGCTCAACGCCGGTCTATGGACCATCGGCCTGGCATCCTGCGGGCCGCTCTGTGGGTTGTCACCGGAACAATGGCAGGCTCTGCCCCTGAGCGAACACGAATACCTGCGCGGCCAGGCCACCGTGCAACTTTACAAGCTCGGCGTGCATTCGGTGATCGATCATCTGGGTGAGCTGGAATACTGCCTCAGCGATATTGCCCTGCGTCGCAGCAAGGGGGAAAAGCCCTGATTGCTGATCAACATCATGCGCTCGGCCCCGGAGTGGATTAGTCTTAACCCCTGCATGGACTTTTCGCCTCAGGCCAGGGTCCATGGATTGACTGATCAATGAAGGAGCACCGCATGTCTGCCCGCGAACTACAAGACCAACTCAACGCTTTAAGCGAGCAACTGGACCAAAATCCGCCACTTTCTGAAGACGAGCGCCAAAACCTGCTCGCCCTGATGGCTCAGATCAAATCGGAAATCGAGCTGGAAGCAGCCACCAAGGAATCCAACCTGGTCGATCAAGTCAATCTGGTTATCGAGCGTCTTGAAATAGAACACCCGGCCATCGCCGGCGCCTTGCGCAATATCGTTATGACGCTGGGCAATATCGGCGTCTAAGCCGCATCCGTGGGAGCGAGGCTTGCCGCGACCTGCCTGAAACACCGCATCAGGGCCTTCGCGGGCAAGCCTCGCTCCAACGAACACACCTCTGTCAGTGCTTACTGCCGCGCCAACCGGCGGTTATCCACCACCAGCGCTTCGGTGCTGCGATAGGGGTTGATGTCCAGCCCGCCACGGCGCACATAGCGCGCATAGACCGTCAGTTTTTCCGGCTTGAGCAAGCGTTGCAGGTCGAGAAAGATCCGCTCCACACACTGCTCGTGGAAATCCGAATGCTGGCGGAAGCTGACGATGTAGGCCAGCAGACTGGCGTGATCCAGTGCTGCGCCACGATATTCCACGGCCACACTGCCCCAGTCCGGCTGACTGGTGACCGGGCAGTTGGATTTGAGCAGATGGCTGTGCAGGCTTTCTTCGACAATCTGTGACGAATCACAACGCAACAACTCAGGCTGCGGCCGGTCATAGCTGCTGACCTGGATGTCCAGATCATCGATGCAGGCACCCGGCATCGCCGCCACGCCTTCGCCCTCGATATCGGACAGGTCGCGAATACGCACGGTCACCGGCTTGCCCGCAGCAGCAGACAGATCCTTCTCCAGGGTCGCCTGCAAGGCCGCGCGATCGGCAAACACCGTCTGGTTCAGGGAGTTGAGGTACAGCTTGAAGGATTTGGACTCGATGATATTCGGCGAGTCAGCAGGAATACTGAACTCACCGATGGCCACCACGGGCTTGCCCGACGGCAGCAGCCAGGACAGCTCATAGCAGTTCCAGAAATCGACACCCTGATACGGCAGGGTCTGCGCCGTCAGGCCCAGTTCGGCCCATTTCGCCGTACGCGGAATGGGGAACAGCAGGGACGGCGTGTAGGTGGCGATGTATTCACTGGATTTGCCCAGCGGCGAGTGTTCGGCTGCGGGATGCATACGGGACCTGGATTGCAACGGAATAGACCGCGCAGTTTATAGCCTTCTAGTCGGAAATTGTCAGCCGCCCGACCATCCCCGCCTGATAATGCCCGGGAATATTGCAGGCAAACTCAAGATTGGCGGCCTTGGCGAAGGTCCAGGTCAGCTCGGCGGTCTTGCCCGGCTCGATGAATACGCTATTGGGATCGTCATGCTTCATCCCCGCCATATCGCCGTGCGCCATGTCCATATGCTGCATACCGGTGGGCGTGAGCATGCCGCTTTGCTGCATCTTGAGCATTTCCTGCTGGTGGTGGGCGTGCATGGCCGCGTCACCAAGGTTGAACTCATGCAGCAACTGCCCCTTGTTGACCAGTACGAAACGCACGGTTTCGCCAGCCTTGACCTCAACTGCCTTGGGCTCGAAATACATGTCACCCAGGGTCAGCTCGATGGTACGGGTGGCCTGACTGGCCGATGCGGCATGACCGAAAGCGAAGCCGGCAGTCGATGAAGCCAGGGACGGCAGGCTGACAGACAACAGCCCGGCGACCAACATGATACGTGCAAGCAACCTCATGGTTTTTCTCCAAATGAGCGACAATCATGGGCTGAGGTTAATGGCCTGGGACTGGCAGTCACCTGACGGCGAGATTACAACTTTGTCAGCTTGACGCCCTGCCCGCGCTGTCCGCGTATAAAGCACCATTGCGACCTGCCACGAGTCATCCATGAAATTACTGATCGTCGAAGATCAAGCCAAGACCGGCCACTACCTGCATCAGGGCCTGAGTGAAGCCGGCTTCAGCACCGAACTGGCCAGCGATGGCATCAACGGCCAGCATCTGGCGCTGACCGGCGACTATGCCCTGCTGATTCTTGATGTGATGCTGCCCGGCCGCAATGGCTGGCAGATCCTCCAGGCCGTGCGCAGCGCCGGACTGGACACTCCAGTGCTGTTCCTCACCGCCCGGGATGCCGTGGAAGACCGGGTGCGCGGCCTGGAATTGGGCGCCGACGATTATCTGGTCAAACCGTTCGCCTTTTCCGAACTCCTGGCCAGGGTTCGCAGCCTGTTGCGACGGGGCAGCAGCGCTCCTCAGGAAACCAGCCTGCAACTGGCTGACCTGCGCCTGGACCTGTTGCGCAGGCGCGTCGAACGCAATGGCAAGCGCATCGACCTGACCGCCAAGGAATTCAACCTGCTCGAATTGTTGCTGCGCCGCCAGGGCGAAGTGCTGCCCAAGTCCCTTATTGCCTCGCAGGTGTGGGACATGAACTTCGACAGCGATACCAATGTGATCGAGGTGGCGATCCGCCGTCTGCGCCTGAAGATCGATGATGATTTCAGCAACAAACTGATCCATACCGTGCGCGGCATGGGCTATGTGCTCGAGGAACGCCCGGCATGATCGCCCGCCTGTCCCTCGGCAGCCGCCTGGCATTGCTGTTCGCCGCCGCTACTGCCGTCGTCTCGCTGCTGGCGGGGGTGCTGTTTAATCAGGCCAGCGAAGCCCACTTCATCGAGCTCGATCAGCAATTGCTCGACAGCAAGCTGGCGATTCTGCGCCCACTGCTGCAAGACGTACGCACGGTGGCAGACTTTGCCGGGCGCCAGCCGCGCATAGAGCACGAACTCAGCCGCCAGCCGGACCTGGCCCTGCGGGTCAATGGCGCGGACGGCAAGCTGTGGTTCGACAGCTCGTCCACCGTGCCGCAAAACCTGTCCAGCCACTCTGGCCTGCACACCTTAATGAACGCCGAGGTGGCTTACCGCACTTACAACGTGCCCCTGCAAGCGGACGCGCCCGACTCACCGCAACTGACCCTGCTGCTGGATATCACCCATCACCAGCACTTCCTGCAACGCATGCAACAGTTGATCTGGCTGACCGTCGGCCTCTCGGCACTGGCCACTGCCCTGCTCGGCGCCTGGGCCACCCGCAGTGCCTTGCGCCCGTTGCGACAGATGAGCGAAATCGCAGCCAGCGTTTCGGCCAGCTCCCTGACCACACGCCTGCCCGATAACGAAATGCCCACCGAGCTGGCCGAACTTACCCAGGCCTTCAACGCCATGCTCGCCCGCCTGGATGACGCCTTTCAGCGGCTGTCGGCGTTTTCCGCCGATATCGCCCATGAGCTGCGCACGCCACTGTCGAACCTGCTGACCCATACCCAGGTCATCCTCACCCGGCCTCGGGCCGTGGAGGATTATCGCGAGGCCCTGCTGGGCAATCTGGAAGAGCTGCAGGGCATGGCGCAGATGGTCAATGACATGCTCTATCTGGCCAAGGCCGATCACGGCCTGCTCACCCCGGCACGGCAAAGCCTGCACCTTGAAGATGAGGCCGACGCCTTACTGGAGTTCTTTGCGCCTCTGGCCGAAGAGGCTCAGGTTCAGTTGCTAAGAGAGGGACAAGCCACGCTGCAGGGCGACCGCACCATGCTGCGTCGGGCGCTATCCAATCTACTGGACAATGCCCTGCGCTTCACCCCGTCAGGAGGCACGGTGACGATGAAGATGGCGCAGACAGGGCAAGGAGTAGAGTTGAGCCTCAGCAACGATGGCTCGACCATCGCGCCGGAGATACTGCCACGGCTGTTCGACCGTTTTTATCGGGCAGATCCGGCGCGTAAGGAAGGCAGTGAGCATGCCGGGCTGGGCCTGGCGATAACCCAATCGATCATTCGTGCCCACGGCGGCAGCATTCGCTGTGAATCCGCTGGGGGCACTACGCGCTTTCTGATCGAGCTACCTGCATGATCACTCGTAACGCAGGGCGTGGGCCGGCTCTATCTGTGCCGCACGCCAGGCCGGGTACAGGGTGGCGAGGAAGCTGAGGATAAAGCCGGCGCTGCAGATCAGCACCACGTCGCCCGTTTGCAGGTCCGACGGCAGGTTACTGATGAAGTACACGTCAGAGGTAAAGATGTGCTGGCCGCTGACCCGCTCGACCCAGGCGACCATGGCGCTGACGTTGATCGCTGCGATAACCCCGAGAATGCCGCCGATCAGGGTGCCGATCACCCCAATCACCGTGCCCTGGACCATGAAGATGGTCATGATCTGCCGGGGGGTGGCGCCGATGGTGCGCAAGATGGCGATATCCGCACCCTTGTCGTTCACCACCATGATCAGCGTGGCGATGATATTGAACGCCGCCACCGCGACAATCATCAGCAAGAGCAGGCCGATCATGGTCTTTTCCATTTTCATCGCGCTGAACAGGCTGCCCTGGGTATGAGTCCAGTCATCGGCGCGATAATCGGCGCCCAGGCCGGTAGCGATGGCTGCGGACACCTGAGGCGCGGCGTACAGGTCTTTCACTGCAAGGCGCACGCCCTGCACCTGATTGGCCTGCCAGTGCTGAATCTCGGCAGCATCGGCGACGTTGACCAGCCCCATGGAGCCATCCAGTTCGGCGCCGACACGGAAGATCCCGACCACGGTCAAGCGTTGCAGGCGCGGGGTGATACCACCGGGTGCAGCGCTCAGTTCGGGCACGATCAGTGTCAGCTTGTCACCGACATTAAGGCGGAAACGCCGAGCGGTGATCTCACCCAGGACCACGCCGAACTCGCCGGGACGCAGATCCTGCAGACGGCCCTGAACGATATGCTGGGTGACAATGGACACCTGATGTTCCAGGGCCGGGTCGATCCCGTTGATCTGGATCGGTTGCATCGCCCCCTTGTAGGAAAGCATGCCGTCCATTTCGGTAAAGGGCACTGCCGCCGTCACTTCCGGGTTTTTCATGGCCGCCTCGGCCACCGGTTTCCAGTCGTCGACGGGCTTGACCCCGGCGATGACCGCGTGGGGCACCATACCGAGAATCCGCGAACTCATTTCCTGCTGGAAACCGTTCATTACCGACAGCACCACGATCATCGCCAGCACACCCAGTGCCAGGCCGATCATCGAGGTCATCGAAATGAACGAAATAAAGTGATTGCGACGCTTGGCGCGGGTGTAGCGCGTACCAATGAATATCGCTAACGGTCTGAACATTCGTGAAGCCCGTGAAAAAAGCACCGTGAAAAAAAGGACAGCCCCGGCGCAGACAGCACGCCGGGCAAAGGCAATCAGGCAGCGACCAGACGTCCGTCTTCAAGACGCAACACGCGATCCATCTGCCTGGCCAGGTTCATATCGTGGGTCACCACCAGGAAAGCCGTGCGCGAAGACGTGCTCAGCTCGTGCATCAGGTCCTGAATGCCCTGGGCGGTATGGTGATCGAGGTTACCCGTAGGCTCGTCGAGCATCACCAGCCCTGGCTGGTTGACCAGGGCCCGGGCGATCGCCACCCGCTGACGCTCGCCGCCGGACAGCTCCGACGGCTTGTGCGCCAGGCGATGACCGAGACCAACCCGCTCCAGCAACGCCGTGGCCCGCTTGCGCGCCTCCGGAATCGCCGTGCGGCCGATCAACAGCGGCATGCACACGTTTTCCAGAGCGGTGAACTCAGGCAACAGGTGATGAAACTGGTAGACGAAGCCCAGGGCGCGGTTGCGCAGCAGGCCACGGGCTTTTTCGCCGAGGGCCGAAAGTTCTTCACCGGCCAGCCAGACGCTGCCCTGGGACGGCGTATCGAGGCCGCCGAGCAGGTTGAGCAAGGTACTTTTACCCGACCCCGAACTGCCGACAATGGCCACACGCTCGCCTGGATGCAGCTCCAGTTGCAGACCGGACAACACGACTACCGACTCAGGGCCTTCCTCATAGGATTTGCCCAGGTTGCGGCAACTCAGAACTGCTTTATCACTCATGCCCGACTCACTCATAACGTAACGCCTCTGCCGGCTGGGTGCGCGCCGCACGCCAGGCGGGGTACAGGGTGGCGAGGAAACTCAGGATCAAGGCGGCACCACAGACCATCAACACGTCCTGGGCCATCAGTTGCGACGGCAGGTAGTCGATGAAGTACACGTCCGCATTGAGAAACTTGTGGCCGATGGCCTTTTCCAGCAAGGCAATCGCCGCGCTGACATTGAGGGCGGCAAAGATGCCGATGACCGCGCCGATCAGGGTACCGACGACGCCTATCACCGTGCCCTGAACCATGAAGATCGCCATGATCTGCCCCGGTGTCGAACCCAGGGTGCGCAGGATGGCGATATCGCCCTTCTTGTCATTGACCACCATAACCAGGGTGGAAATGATGTTGAACGCCGCTACGGCCACTATCAGCAGGAGCAACAGGCCGATCATGGATTTCTCCATGCCGATAGCCTGATACAGATTGCCGTGGGTGCGGGTCCAGTCACGGGCATAGTAATTGTGCTCGCCCAGACGCTGGGCGATTTCCCAGGAAACCCGCGGTGCATCGAACAGATTCTGGAATTTCAGGCGCACGCCCTGAACCTGATCCGGCTTCCAGCGCTTCAACAGCGCCAGGTCGCTGAGGTTGGTGATACCCAGGTAGCCGTCCAGCTCACCGGCGCCGACATGGAAGATGCCGACCACGGTAAAGCGCTTCATGCGCGGAAACATCCCGCCGGGGGTGACAGTGACTTCCGGAGCGACGAAGGTCACCTTGTCGCCCAGCCCCACGCCCAGCTTGTTCGCCGCCTTGTCACCCAGGACCACGCCGAACGCACCGGGGGCCAGGTCATCGAGTTTCCCCTGCTGCATGAAGTTGTCGATGATCGAAACTTTACGCTCCTGCACGGGGTCGATGGCATTAAGCAGGATCTTTTGCACCTTGCCATTGTTGGTCAGCAAACCCTGCATCTGGGTGAAAGGCGCAATCGCCTCGACCTGGGGGGTCTGCTTGATCTTCGCGGCCAGGGCCTGCCAATCGTTGATCGGCTCGCCGGCCTCGATGGTGGCGTGGGGCACCATGCCCAGGACACGGGTACGCATTTCATGATCGAAACCATTCATGACCGATAACACGACTATCATCACCACTACGCCGAGGGCGAGGCCAATCATGGAAGTCAGGGAAATGAAAGATACGAAATGGTTACGGCGTTTTGCACGGGTGTAACGCGTGCCGATGAATACAAAAAGAGGTCTGAACATGTGGTGGCTTGTTCGAAGGAATGGGAACGTCCTTGTGGCAGGTCCAATCGTAGCGCTTTAAACTCAAAACACTCTGACCACCGCCGCTATCATGGGTTCACCATGTCGACATTAGATGAAGAAGAACGCCGCGAATACTACCGTATCGAGGATAGTGTCGCACTGGAAATTCACCTGCTGACGGATGAAGAAGCGCAGGACCCGAGCCTGGTGCAGAGCAGTTCGGTGATGTTCGATCTGCTCAGCGAACTGCACATCAGCGAGTTCGAATCCCAGCATCTGCTGCGCCAGCTGGATGAGCGCGACCGGGTGATGAACAGTTTTCTCAAGGCCCTGAGCAAGCGTATCGACCTGCTCAGCAAAGTCATGGCGCAAACCATCATGGGCCACATCGGCGCCCCGCAGCCGGTCATCATTTCCGAGGGTGGCCTGCAGTTCCGCTCGCCGGTGCTATTGCCGGTCGATGGCCTGCTGTCACTCAAGATGGTGCTCATGCCCCAGGCTTCGGGCCTGATGGTGATGGCCAAGGTCATTCGCTGCTCGCGCCGGGCCGATGGTGGTTTTGATGTCGGCACCGACTTCATTGACCTGCCCGATACCCAGCGCCAGTTGCTCGCCCGCCATATCCTGCAACGCCAGGCCCAGGCACGGCGCGAGGCACTGGAAAAAGAAAAACCGCAACCCGATTGAATCGACCAGATCGTGCATAACCGGCGCCTCACCGCCTCCAGGAGTAAATGTGACCCTTATCTACGGCCACCGCGGCGCCAAAGGCGAAGCCCCCGAAAACACGCTTACCAGCTTTCAGGAGTGCCTCAAGCACGGCGTGCGCCGTTGCGAGCTGGACCTGCACCTGTCCCGCGATGGCGAGCTGATGGTAATCCACGACCCGACCCTCAAGCGCACCACCGACCGGCGCGGCAAGGTGGTCGAGCACCTGGCCGCCGACCTGGTGACCTACGACGCACGCAAGGGCGGACCGGGCTGGGTCACCCCCTGCCCGATCCCGCGACTGGAAGAACTGTTCGAGAAATGCGACTTCGAACACTGGCAACTGGAAGTCAAAAGCGCGTCGCGCACCCGCGCCGCCACTACCGTCCTGGCCATCCGGGAAATGGTTCAGCGCCACGGCCTGCTGGACAAGGTGACCATCACCTCGAGTTCACGGGAAGTGTTGCGCGCCGCCCAGGAGCTGACCCCGGATATCTCCCGTGGCCTGGTGGCGGAATATGCCTGGCTGGACCCGCTGAAGGTCGCGCAGAACTACGGTTGCCAGATTCTGGCGTTGAACTGGACGCTGTGCACCCCGGAGCGCTTGAAGAAAGCACAGAACCAGGGGCTGCATGTTTCGGTGTGGACAGTCAACGAGCCCGCGCTGATGCGCAGGCTCGCCGACTTCGGCGTAGACAGCCTGATTACAGACTTTCCCGGTTTGGCCACTTCCACCCTCGGGAATCGCTGAAATCGGTCTCCCCGGCCGGCTCAGGCCACCGGCCGGAGCCGCTTAAAAAAGCCGGTTGAGGCCATCGTAAGCCGCTACCCGATAGGCTTCAGCCATGGTCGGGTAGTTGAAGGTGGTGTTGACGAAGTATTTCAGCGAGTTGGCTTCACCGGGCTGGTTCATGATTGCCTGGCCGATATGCACAATCTCCGACGCCTGGTCACCGAAGCAATGTACGCCCAGTACCTGCAGGGTTTCGCGGTGGAACAGGATCTTCAGCATGCCGACCCGTTCACCGGAAATCTGTGCCCGCGCCATGCCCTTGAAGAAGGCCTTGCCCACTTCGTAAGGCACCTTGGCCTGGGTCAGCTCATGTTCGTTCTGACCGATCGAACTGATTTCGGGAATGGTATAGATCCCGGTCGGCACATCGTTGACGAAACGCCAGCTGCCATTGTCGACGACACTGCCCGCCGCTGAACGCCCCTGGTCGTAGGCAGCGCTGGCCAGGCTCGGCCAGCCGATCACGTCACCGGCACCGTAAATGCCCGGCACACTGGTGCTATAGGTTTCATCGACTTCGATCTGGCCGCGACCGTTGGCCTTGAGGCCGACATTTTCCAGGCCCAGCTTGTCGGTGTTGCCGGTACGCCCGTTACACCAGAGCAAGGCGTCAGCCTTGATCTTCTTGCCGGACTTGAGGTGCAGGATCACGCCGTTTTCCAGGCCTTCGACCCGCTCGTACTCTTCGTTATGGCGAACCATGACGTTGTTGTTGCTGAAGTGATAACTCAGGGCCTGGGAAATTTCCGAGTCCAGGAAGCTCAACAGCTGCTCGCGGTTGTCCACCAACTCGACCATTACCCCCAGACCGCTGAAGATCGACGCATATTCACAGCCGATCACGCCCGCGCCGTAGATGATCAATTTGCGTGGCGTGTGGTTGAGGCTGAGGATGGTGTCGCTGTCGTAGATACGTTTGTGATTAAAGTCGATATCGGCCGGGCGATAAGGACGCGAGCCGGTGGCGATGATGATCTGGTTCGCGACCAGTGTTTCCATCACGCCGTTGCCGCAGACCACATTGATGGTGCGCTCGTCGCCAAAGCTGCCAACACCGAAGAACACATCGACTCGATTGCGGGCGTAGTAGGCCGTACGCGAGGTCACCTGCTTGGAAATGACTTCCTCGGCGCTTTTCAACACATCCGGGAACGAGAACCAGCGTGGCTCGCCAATGGCCCGGAACATCGGGTTGGTGTTGAACTGGATGATTTGCTTGACCGAATGACGCAACGCCTTGGAGGGAATGGTACCAAGGTGAGTGCAGTTGCCGCCGACCTGGCGACGGCTGTCAACCATGGCGACCTTGCGTCCCGCCTTCGCGGCGTTCATCGCCGCACCTTCACCGGCAGGGCCGGAACCCAATACCACTACGTCGTAGTTGTAGACAGCCATGCGTACTCCTTTAGAACAGGCCGAGGCGCCACTCTGGCAGCTCTGGCTAAATCATGGCGCGGCCAGCGACATGAAGGATCGAAATTTCGAGGCGCAGTCTAAACCTGCGCCAAAGCGGCGAACATTAACCCTTGGTCGTGTCACAAGCCACTGTTTACCACGCAGTCTGTGACGTGCCATCGGTCGAAAAGCCGGTTGCGGCGAATCATAGAACGCTTGGCGGCACAAATCGCCAAAAATCCTGCAATTGGCCACCTGGCCTTCAAGAAAAAGCATTTCCAACCGGTTTAATAGCCCAGCGCCAGGCTCAGGTAAGGGGCGACATAACGGCCAAATCCGACCAGTAATGGTTGTCTTTAGCCACCATTACACATATTGTTACAACTATGTCTCGTGCGCAGGCAAGGAGCCTTGGCCGAGCCAAATCAGGAACATAAATACAACGGATTCCACAGGGTTGGCGCCGTTTCAGTGCGTGCTGAAACGACAACAGCACCTATCGATACAGCCTGAGTGAGAAATAAAAATGGCCTCGAATACGGGCAAAGGCAAGGCGATATTTCGCGTTGTCAGCGGCAACTTCCTTGAAATGTTTGACTTCATGGTCTACGGCTTTTACGCCACGGCCATTGCCAAGACCTTCTTCCCTGCCGATAGCGAATTCGCATCCCTGATGCTGTCCCTGGCGACCTTCGGCGCCGGCTTCCTCATGCGTCCATTGGGCGCCATCGTTCTTGGCGCCTATATCGACCGCCATGGCCGTAAGCAAGGCCTGGTCGTCACCCTGGCCATGATGGCAATGGGTACGGTGCTGATCGCCTGTGTGCCCGGTTATGCGACCCTGGGTGTCGCGGCGCCGCTACTGGTCCTGGTCGGCCGCCTGCTGCAAGGCTTCTCGGCCGGTGTCGAGCTGGGTGGTGTGTCGGTCTACCTGGCAGAAATCTCCACACCGGGCCGCAAGGGCTTCTTCGTCAGCTGGCAATCAGCCAGCCAACAGGCTGCGGTGGTATTCGCAGGTCTCCTGGGTGTTGGCCTGAACCACTGGCTCAGCCCGGCTGAAATGGGTGATTGGGGCTGGCGCGTGCCGTTCCTGGTCGGCTGCATGATCGTTCCGGCGATCTTCGTTATCCGTCGCTCCCTGGAAGAAACCCCAGAGTTCGAAGCCCGTGCCGCCAAGCATCGTCCGACCATGGGCGAAGTGATGAAGTCCATCGGCCAGAACTTCGGCCTGGTCATCGCCGGCATGGCGCTGGTAGTCATGACCACTGTGTCGTTCTACCTGATCACTGCCTACACTCCGACCTTCGGCAAGACCGAACTGCACCTGTCTGACCTGGACAGCCTGCTGGTAACCGTGTGCGTTGGTATTTCCAACTTCATCTGGCTACCGGTAATGGGTTCGGTGTCCGACAAGATCGGCCGCAAGCCACTGCTGCTGGCCGCGACCATCCTCGCTATCATCACCGCCTACCCGGCGCTGTCCTGGCTGACGTCCAACCCAAGCTTCGCCAACCTGCTGATCGTCGAGCTGTGGCTGTCGTTCCTGTACGGCTCGTACAATGGTGCGATGGTGGTGTCCCTGACCGAAATCATGCCGGTCGAAGTCCGCACCACCGGTTTCTCCCTGGCCTACAGCCTGGCGACCGCCACTTTCGGCGGCTTCACCCCGGCGGCCTGTACCTACCTGATCCACGTGCTGGACAACAAGGCAGCACCGGGCATCTGGCTCAGTGGCGCCGCGATCCTCGGCCTGATCGCCACCCTGGTGCTGTTCCGCAAGGGCGGCCAGGCGCACAAGGCGGCACAAAACGCGGTAACTGCTGGCTGATTAACCTCCAGCAAGACAAAAATGCCCCGACTGGTGACAGTCGGGGCATTTTTTATGGGCTGCGAAATGGGTCTGTGGGAGCGTGGTTTGCCCGCAAAGAGGCCGGTACATTCGATACATATTCCGGGCCTCGCTCCCACAGGGCCATTTCGCGGCCAATAAAAACGCCCCGACTGTCACCAGTCGGGGCGTTTTCATGTCAGCTTGCAGCTCGCGGCCTGACGCTAGCTGCGGCCCTTAGCGCGGAAACGCTGGCGGGTTAACGCCTGCCATATCTTCCATTACGCGAACCACCTGGCAGCTATAACCGAATTCGTTGTCGTACCAGACGTACAGGACAATGCGGTTATCGTTGGCAATGGTGGCTTCGGCATCGACCACACCGGCGTGACGCGAGCCGACGAAGTCAGTGGATACCACTTCCTGAGAGCTGACGAAGTCGATCTGCTTGTGCAGGTCGGAGTACAGCGCCGTATGACGCAGGTACTCGTTCACGTCCTCGCGGGTCGTGTTCTTTTCCAGGTACAGGTTGAGGATAGCCATGGACACGTTCGGCGTCGGGACGCGGATCGCGTTGCCGGTCAGCTTGCCGGCCAGTTCAGGCAGAGCCTTGGCAGCGGCAGTGGCGGCGCCGGTCTCGGTGATAACCATGTTCAGCGCGGCGCTGCGGCCACGGCGATCGCCCTTGTGGAAGTTGTCGATCAGGTTCTGGTCGTTGGTGTACGAGTGAACCGTTTCAACGTGACCGTTGACGATGCCGTACTTGTCGTTGATCGCCTTGAGCACCGGCACGATGGCGTTGGTGGTGCAGGACGCTGCCGAGATGATCTTGTCATCGGCAGTGATTTCGCCATGGTTGATACCGTGGACGATATTCTTCAGCTTACCCTTGCCCGGAGCGGTCAGGACCACCCGATCGACGCCAGGGCAGGCCAGATGCTGGCCGAGGCCGTCGGCATCACGCCAGACACCGGTGTTGTCCACCAGCAGGGCGTTGCTGATGCCGTACTGGGTGTAATCCACCTCGGTCGGATTCTTCGCGTAGATCACCTGGATCAGGTTGCCGTTCGCGGTGATGGTGTTGTTGGCTTCGTCGATGGTGATGGTGCCATCAAACGGACCGTGCACCGAGTCACGACGCAGCAGGCTGGCGCGCTTGACCAGATCGTTCTCGGCGCCCTTGCGCACAACGATGGCACGCAGGCGCAGGCCGTCGCCGCCACCGGTCTTCTCGATCAGGATACGTGCCAGCAGACGACCGATACGGCCGAAACCGTAGAGCACGACGTCGGTACCTTTACGGGCATTGGCGTTCTGTTGACCCACTACATCGGCCAGCTCGTCACGTACGAACTGCTCGGCGCTGCGGCCATTGCCTTCGGACTTGAACTTGACGGCCAGCTTGCCCAGGTCCACCGAAGCGGCCCCCAGCTTGAGCTCGCTCATCGCTTTGATGAGCGGGAAAGTCTCGTGTACGGACAACTCACTCGCATCGGACTGACGATGACGGGCAAAGCGGTGGGCTTTGAGAATCGCGATCACTGAACGGTTGATCAGGCTACGGCCGTAGATCGAACTCACCACATTGTTATTGCGGTAGAGCTGTCCAATAAGAGGAATCATCGCTTCGGCAAGCGCTTCACGATCAATCCACTCACCAAGACACTGGTCGGGCTTCTGAGTCACGGGAACCTTCCACATGTAGGGGCTGAAAAAAGGGGCTACATTATGACCGCGCCTTTGTTTATGAGCAATGCGCGGCTATCAGATCGAACGGCACTACATAATTTTCACCCCCTTGTGACAGCGCTGTCCTTCATAAGATCCGCTGCTTTTCGCCCTCACAAACATTCTGAAAACAGCGTAAAGTTTCAGGCTGACTGACAGTCGTGACATTCCACCGGTACAATCGCGGCCCCTGTCGCAACGCCTGGAGCTTTATCTTCCGTGCCCGTTCTGCGTCTACCGCTTCTCCCTGCCGCCGCAGGCAAACAACACTGGGGCAACCTGCCCGGTGCCGCCCTCAGCCTGGCCATTGCCGAGGCTGCCAGCGCCGCCAAGCGTTTTACCCTGCTCCTGACCGCCGACAGCCAGAGTGCCGAGCGCCTGGAACAGGAGTTGAGGTTCTTTGCCCCGACGCTGCCGGTCCTGCACTTCCCGGACTGGGAAACCCTGCCCTACGACCTGTTTTCGCCGCACCAGGACATCATTTCCCAGCGCATCGCCAGCCTGTACCGGCTGCCGGAGCTGGAACATGGCGTGTTGGTCGTGCCGATTACCACGGCCCTGCATCGCCTGGCACCGACCAGATTCCTGCTGGGCACCAGCCTGGTTCTGGATGTGGGCCAGAAGCTGGATGTCGAGGCCATGCGCACGCGCCTGGAAGCCAGTGGCTATCGCTATGTCGACACAGTCTATGAACACGGCGAGTTCACCGTACGCGGCGCACTGATTGACCTGTTCCCGATGGGCAGCAAACTGCCCTACCGCATTGATCTGTTCGATGATGAAATCGAAACCCTGCGCACCTTCGACCCGGAAAATCAGCGTTCCGTGGACAAGGTCGATTCCGTGCGCCTGCTTCCGGCCCGGGAATTCCCGCTGCAGAAGGAAGAAGTCACCCGCTTCAAGGCGCGGTTCCGCGAGCGCTTCGACGTCGACTTCCGCCGCAGCCCGATCTTTCAGGATCTGAGCAGCGGCATCACCCCGGCCGGTATCGAGTACTACCTGCCGCTGTTCTTCGAAGACACCGCCACCCTGTTCGACTACCTGCCCCAGGACACCCAGGTGTTCTCCCTGCCGGGCATCGAACAGGCCGCCGAGAACTTCTGGAACGACGTGCGCAACCGCTACGAAGAGCGCCGCTACGACCCGGAACGCCCGCTGCTGCCGCCCAACGAGCTGTTCCTGCCGGTGGAAGACTGCTTTGCACGCCTGAAAAACTGGCCGCGAGTAGTCGCCAGCCAACAGGACGTCGAAAGCGGCGCAGGCCGCGAACGCTTCCCGGCGCAGCCATTGCCCGAGCTGGCCATCGAAGCCAAGGCCGTCCAACCCTTGGCGGCACTGTCGAATTTTCTCGACCAGTTCCCCGGCCGCATCCTGTTTACCGCCGAATCCGCCGGTCGCCGGGAAGTACTGCTGGAACTGCTCGAGCGCCTGAAGCTGCGACCCAAGACTGTCGACGGCTGGCAGGATTTCGTCAGCAGCAAGGAACGCCTGTCGATCACCATCGCGCCGCTGGACGAAGGCCTGGTACTGGAAGACCCGGCCCTGGCGCTGATCGCCGAGAGCCCGCTGTTCGGCCAGCGCGTCATGCAGCGCCGCCGCCGGGAAAAACGCAGCGACGGTGGCAACAACGACGCGGTCATCAAGAACCTCACCGAACTGCGCGAAGGCGCGCCGGTGGTGCATATCGACCATGGTGTCGGCCGCTACCTGGGCCTGATCACCCTGGAGGTGGACAACCAGGTCGCCGAGTTCCTCGCCCTGGCCTATGCCGACGAAGCCAAGCTCTACGTACCGGTGTCCAGCCTGCACCTGATTGCCCGCTACACCGGCAGCGATGACGAACTGGCACCGCTGCATCGCCTGGGCTCCGAAACCTGGCAGAAAGCCAAGCGCAAGGCCGCCGAACAGGTTCGCGACGTCGCCGCCGAGCTGCTGGATATCTACGCCCGCCGCGCGGCTCGCGAAGGTTATGCCTTTGCCGACCCGAGCCTGGACTACGCCACCTTCAGCGCCGGTTTCGCCTTCGAAGAGACCCCGGACCAACAGACAGCCATCGACGCCGTGCGCGCCGACATGCTTGCGCCCAAGCCCATGGATCGCCTGGTCTGCGGCGATGTCGGCTTCGGCAAGACCGAAGTGGCCATGCGCGCCGCCTTCATCGCCGTACACGGTGGCCGTCAGGTCGCGATTCTGGTGCCCACCACCCTGCTCGCCCAGCAGCACTACAACAGCTTCCGCGATCGCTTCGCCGACTGGCCGGTGACCGTGGAAGTGATGAGCCGCTTCAAGTCGACCAAGGAAGTCAACGCCGCAGTGGCCGACCTGGCCGAAGGCAAGATCGATATCGTCATCGGCACCCACAAGCTGCTGCAGGACGATGTGAAGATCAAGAACCTGGGTCTGGTGATCATCGACGAAGAACACCGTTTCGGCGTGCGCCAGAAGGAACAGCTCAAAGCCCTGCGCAGTGAAGTCGATATCCTGACCCTGACTGCGACCCCCATCCCACGCACGCTGAACATGGCGGTGTCGGGCATGCGTGACCTGTCGATCATCGCCACGCCGCCTGCCAGGCGCCTGTCGGTGCGAACCTTCGTCATGGAGCAGAACAAGAGTACGGTCAAGGAAGCCCTGTTGCGCGAGCTGCTTCGCGGCGGCCAGGTCTACTACCTGCACAACGACGTCAAGACCATCGAGAAATGCGCGGCAGACCTCGCTGAACTGGTCCCGGAGGCACGTATTGGCATCGGCCACGGGCAGATGCGCGAACGCGAACTCGAACAAGTGATGAGCGACTTCTATCACAAGCGCTTCAACGTGCTGATCGCCTCGACCATCATCGAGACCGGCATCGACGTACCGAGCGCCAACACCATCATCATCGAGCGTGCCGACAAGTTCGGCCTGGCCCAGTTGCACCAGTTGCGCGGCCGGGTCGGGCGCAGCCACCACCAGGCCTATGCCTACCTGCTGACGCCGCCACGCAAGCAGATCACCCACGACGCCGAGAAGCGCCTGGAAGCGATTGCCAATACCCAGGACCTCGGTGCCGGTTTCGTACTGGCCACCAACGACCTGGAAATCCGCGGCGCCGGTGAACTGCTGGGCGATGGCCAGAGCGGGCAGATCCAGGCCGTGGGTTTCACTCTGTACATGGAAATGCTCGAGCGTGCGGTCAAGGCCATCCGCAAGGGTGAGCAGCCAAATCTCGACAAGCCCCTGGGCGGCGGTCCGGAAATCAACCTGCGCCTGCCGGCGCTGATTCCCGAGGCCTACCTGCCCGATGTGCACACCCGGCTGATCCTCTACAAACGCATCGCCAATGCCGCCGATGAAGAGGGTCTCAAGGATCTGCAGGTGGAGATGATCGATCGCTTCGGCCTGCTGCCGGAACCGACCAAGAACCTGGTGCGCCTGACCCTGCTCAAATTGCAGGCCGAACAACTGGGCATCAAGAAAATCGACGCCGGGCCGCAGGGTGGACGAATCGAATTCGCCGCCGATACTCCAGTAGATCCGCTGACCCTGATCAAACTGATCCAGGGCCAGCCCAATCGCTATAAATTCGAAGGAGCCACGCAGTTCAAGTTCATGGTGCCCATGGAACGCCCGGAAGAGCGTTTCAACACCCTTGAAGCACTGCTGGAACGTCTGACCCCGAAAACTGCTTGAAGGATTCACCCATGCGTTTGCTACGCCCGTTGTTCCTGCTGCTGGTGCTGATTGCCCCTGCGGCCTTCGCCGATGGTACTTATCAGGTTGAAATGATCCTGTTCCGCCAGCTCGACGAACCTGCCGCACCCTTGCAGTACGCCCCGGAAAACTGGTCGGCCAACGCTCGCCGCCTCAGTGCCGAGAACGAGCGCAGCCCGGCCCTTGGCGAAATGGCCAACAAGCTCACCGCCAGCGGCAAATATCAGGTCCTGCTGCATCGAGCCTGGCAACAAGAGCTGAGCGCAGAGCCGGTGAAAATGGCCATCAGCAGCGGTCAGGAGCAATTCGGCCACTTCCCCATCGAAGGCACCCTGAGCCTAGGCCTGTCGCGCTTCACCGACATCGCCGTCGAGTTCTGGGTCAACCGCCTCGATGCCCACGGCGTACTGCTGAGCAGCGAACGCATGAGTCAGACCGCACGGGTCAAGAACGGCGAGTTGACCTTTATGGACAATGGCAGCCTGGCCATGCTGGTGAAAGTCTCGCCCCTGTAATTCATCAGGGAGCGCACTGGGCGCTCCTTGCCCTTTTGTGTATCGCTTCGGCGTAGGGCTGTTCTGAACGGTGTCGTCCATCCTTGAAAAAGTCCTGGCTTCGGCCTGGACGCAATTCTTCACCGCTCAAACCCTTGAGCGCGGGCAGAGCTATGCCCGGCAACAACGTATCAGGCTCAGAGAGATCGACGCCGGCACCGTCAGCACGGTGTGCGAAGGTTCTGGTGCCAACTCCTACCGCCAGACCCTGAAATTCCGCGATCCGGACAAATTCGCTTCGTTTCTCAACTGCCGCTGCACCTGCCCGGTGGGCAGCAATTGCAAGCACGCCGCCGCCGCCCTGTACTTCCTGCAACAACCGCAGAATCAGGCGCAGGTCCAGGCTGCCATCGACAATGCCCTGAGCGCTGCGATTGCCCGGCGCATAGAACCGGCTCCAGTGCTGCCGGAACGTCTGGTTGACACCCTGATCCCTCGTCCGCGGTTGATCCTGGCCAGCATCGAGTTCAGCGCCTACGAGCCGCGCAACGGTCGCATGCAACGACACATGCAACACCGCGCCGCCCTGGCCTTCAACTATGCCGGGCACTACGCCATCGGCACGGCCAATGTAAGTGTGCTGGTCAGCTCCCTGGGCAGCGATCTGGTCAACCAGAAGAGCGATATCCTCGAACATCGGGAAACCGAAACCCTGCGCATCCGCCGTCAGGGCGAGATTGAACGCCAGTACCGGCAGATGCTGCATGACCTGGACTTCAAGGTCGCCACACGGCAGAGCAAGGCCCTGCCCGACAGCGCCGGGGACATGTTCGAGCTGCCCAACGACAAGGCCTGGCTGCATTTTGTGCTCAACGACTTGCCGCGCTTGCAGGAACAGAACTGGGAAATCGAGATCGACGAGCACTTCGCCTTCGATGTCACTCCGGTAGATGAATGGTACGCGGTGGTCGATGAAGAGCCGCAGCGCGACTGGTTCGACCTGGAACTGGGCATCATCGTCAACGGCGAACGCCTGAGCCTGCTGCCGATCCTGATCAACCTGCTGCGCAGCCACCCGGAATTGATGAGCGCCGCCGGTATCGCCAAGCGCCGCGACGACGAACAATTACTGGTGCAGCTCAACCATTTCACCCAGCGCGGCGGTGGACCGGTGCAGGTCGCCCTGCCCTACGGTCGTCTCAAACCGGTACTGGCCACACTTGGCGATTTCTACTGGCGCGAAGACGGCAACACCTCCGTGCGCCTGAACAACGCCGATGCCACTCGCCTGACTGAATTGGACGAGATCCCCCTGACCTGGCAGGGCGGCGACCGTGTGCGGCAGTTCGCCGAACGTCTGGCCTCTATCAAGGACGCGGCGGTCAAGGTTCCCGATGATCTCAATGCGACGCTGCGGCCCTATCAGCTTGAAGGCCTGAGCTGGATGCAGGCCCTGCGCGAGCTGGAAGTCGGCGGCGTACTGGCCGATGACATGGGCCTGGGCAAGACCCTGCAGACCCTCGCCCACCTGCTGATCGAGAAGCAGGCCGGGCGCCTCGACCGCCCGTCCCTGGCGGTGATGCCCACCAGCCTGATCCCCAACTGGATGGACGAAGCTGAACACTTCACGCCGCAGTTGCGCGTGCTGGCCCTGCATGGCGCCAATCGCCATCAGGACCTGGCCAATCTGACCGACTACGACCTGATCCTGACCACCTACGCCCTGCTGCCCCGGGACGTCGACATCCTCGCCAAGCAGCCGCTGCATGTGCTGATTCTCGACGAAGCCCAATACATCAAGAACCCCAACAGCAAGGCCGCCCAGGCCGCCCGTGAGCTCAATGCGCGGCAACGCCTGTGCCTGAGCGGCACACCACTGGAAAACCACTTGGGCGAGCTGTGGTCGCTGTTCCACTTCCTGATGCCCGGCTGGCTGGGCAGCAGCAAGGAATTCAACAGCAATTATCGCAGCGCCATCGAGAAGCACGGCAATGTCGAACGCCTGCAGCACCTGAATGCGCGTATCAAACCGTTCCTGCTGCGCCGCACCAAGGAACAGGTGGCGACCGAACTGCCGCCCAAGACCGAGATCATCCACTGGGTCGACCTCAACGACGCCCAGCGCGATGTCTACGAGACCGTGCGCCTGGCCATGGACAAGAAAGTCCGCGACGAAATCAGCCGCAAGGGTGTGGCCCGCAGCCAGATCATCATCCTCGAAGCCCTGCTCAAGCTGCGCCAGGTCTGCTGCGACCTGCGCCTGGTCAACGACACACCGGTCAACCCGCGTCACGGCAGTTCAGCCAAGCTGGCCAGCCTGATGGAGATGGTCGAGGAACTGATCGCCGAAGGCCGCAAGATCCTGCTGTTCTCCCAGTTCACCTCGATGCTGACCTTGATCGAAGCCGAACTCAAACAGCGCAATATCGGCTACGCCCTGCTCACCGGCGCGACCCGCGACCGGCGCACACCGGTGCAGGACTTCCAGGCGGGCAAGCTGCCGATCTTCCTGATCAGCCTCAAGGCCGGCGGCACCGGCTTGAACCTGACCACCGCCGACACCGTGATCCACTACGACCCTTGGTGGAACCCGGCCGCAGAAAACCAGGCCACCGACCGCGCCTACCGCATCGGCCAGGAAAAACCGGTGTTCGTCTACAAGATGATTGCCCGAGGCACAGTGGAAGAGAAAATTCAGCGCCTGCAGCAGGAAAAGTCGGCGCTGGCCGCAGGCGTACTGGATGGCCGCAGCACCGGCGACTGGAAGCTGCAAAGCGAAGACATTGCGGCACTGTTTGCGCCGCTGCCGTTGCCGCCGAAAAAGGTCAAGCGCTAGCGCGGACCTGTGGGATCAACTGTGGGACCGGCTTTAGCCGGGAAGGCGTATTCCCGGCTAAAGCCGGTCCCACAGACCTCCCACAAAGATGTCAAACAGCCGAAAGCACCCGCGCCAGCGTCGCCTTGACCTTGCCCATCCCGTCATGCAACGCCTGTTCGATCTCGGCCATGGTAATCACGGCCGCCGACTTGCCCGCCGCCGGGTTCACCACCAGGGCCAGGCAGGCGTAATCCAGTTCCAGCTCACGGGCCAGGGCCGCCTCGGGCATGCCGGTCATACCGACGATATCGCAGCCGTCACGCTCCAGACGCAGGATCTCGGCCACGGTTTCCAGGCGCGGGCCCTGAGTGCAGGCGTACACACCACGATCACTGAACTCGCAACCTTCAGCCGCCAAAGCCGCGATCAGGCGAGCGCGCAGCGCTTCGCTGTAGGGGTAACTGAAGTCGATATGGGTGACCTGCTCCAGATCGTCAGCGAAAAAGGTGTGCTGGCGACCGCTGGTGTAGTCAATCAGGTCATGGGGCACGCAGAAATGCCCTTTACCCATCGCCGGATGAATCCCGCCCACGGCGTTCACCGCCAGAATCGCTTCGGCACCCGCCTGTTTCAGGGCCCAGATATTGGCCCGGTAGTTCACCTGATGGGGAGGAAATCGGTGGGGATGACCGTGACGCGCGAGAAACATCACCTCGCGCCCGGCGTACTCACCCAGCTGAATCTCACCCGATGGCGCGCCATAAGGCGTATTCATCGGCAAGGACTGGCGGATATGCAAGCCATCGAGCTGGGTCAGGCCGGTACCGCCGATAATTGCGTAAACAGTCATGGATAATCCTTAGTCGATCAGTTGGGCGTCGCGCAGCGCAGACAGCGCGGCCAGCCAGCGTGGGTGCTGGCGATACTCGGTCGTGGCAAAAGCCTGGCCGCGCATGCGGGCGATGCGTGGCGAAGGAGTGATTTTCAGCCGCTGGGCCGCACTCAGGGCCAGCTCGGCGGAGGCGCGATCATTACACACCAGGCCCATATCGCAGCCGGCAGTGAAGGCAGCCTCAATGCGACTGGCGCAGTCCCCGACCACATGAGCACCGGCCATGGACAGGTCATCGCTGAAAATCACCCCGTCAAAGCACAGCTCGCCACGCAGGATATCCTGCAACCAGCGGCGGGAGAAACCGGCGGGGCTGGCATCGACCTGCGGATAAATCACATGGGCGGGCATGACCGCCGCCAGTTGCTTGCTCAAGCGGGCGAACGGCACCAGGTCCTTGGCGCGGATATCTGCCAGGCTGCGCTCATCCACCGGAATCGCTACATGGGAATCGGCTTCAGCCCAGCCATGACCGGGAAAATGCTTGCCGGTAGCGGCCATGCCTGCAGCGCTCATGCCGCGGATAAAGGCGCCGGCCAACAGCGCCGCACGCTCGGGATCGCCTTCAAAAGCGCGGCTGCCAACCACGGCACTGCGCTGATGGTCCAGGTCCAGCACCGGGGCGAAGCTCAGATCCAGGCCCACCGCCAGCACTTCGGTAGCCATCAGCCAGCCGCAATGTTCGGCCAGTTGCTCGGCATCGTCGTTATCGGCAATCGCCCGCATCGCGGGCAGACGTACGAAGCCCTGACGCAGACGCTGGACGCGACCGCCCTCCTGGTCCACCGCCAACAACAGATCGGGACGAATGGCACGGATCGCCGCGCTCAGCTCGCGAACCTGGCGTGGATGCTCGATATTGCGGGCAAAAATGATCAGGCCACCCACTTCGGGGTGGCGCAGGAATTGACGGTCTTCAGCGGTCAGCCAGGTACCGGCGACATCTACCATCAGCGAGCCTTGCAGGCCAGAACTCATATCTGTAACTCACCCTACCAAAACAATCCGGGCATGGTGCTTGATCATTGAGTCAGGTGCAATCTCAGGCCTTGGCCACGCTCGGTGTGCCGGAGGTGCTTTTGCTACGCGGGCGCAACTGGGCGCAGATCATCGCGGCATCGGTCACGCCGGTTTCGGCACGCATGCCGGCGGCCAGGAAAGGCACCATCAGGCGCATGACCTGTTCGATGGAGGTATTGACGCCGAAATCAGTCTCGGCGATGGCGCGCAGTGCCTTGATCCCGGACATGCTGAACGCTGCAGCACCCAGCATGAAGTGCACTCGCCAAAACAGTTCAATGGGCGGAATGCGCGGCGCGGCTTCGTTGACCAGGGTCATGTAGCGGCGGAATACCTTGCCGTACATGTCCTCCAGGTAACGCCGCAGGTGGCCCTGACTCTGACTGAACGCCAGGCCCAACAGGCGCATGAAGATGGAAAGGTCGTTATTGCTGCGCGGTTGCACGGCCAGGGCCTGCTCCACGAGCATTTCCAGCAGTTCTTCCAGAGTTGGCTTGTGTTCGGGCTTGGCCTGATGCCGCTCCAGTTCACGATCGAGACTGATGCAGAACGGCCCGAGGAAGCGCGAGAACACCGCCTGAATCAGTGCCTTCTTGGAACCGAAGTGATAGTTCACCGCTGCCAGATTGACCGAGGCCTTGCTGGTAATAAGGCGCAACGAGGTTTCGGCAAAGCCTTTTTCTGCGAACAGCTGCTCAGCAGCATCGAGGATGCGTTCAACGGTTTCCGACTGGGCCATGGGTCTCTGCCTGACAAACACTTGTTTGAAACATACGTATCATACAGGTGGATTGTCAAGCCCGGTGGTTCATTATCTGGCCGCACAGTCACGCATTTAACCATATAAGACGGGTGCTGCAGACCATCGCTTCAGCCTTGAACAGGGACATTGCGAGGCTGCGCCGACCAATGGATTGAAAACGGCGATTGCCAAGGCGCGTTCACTGTATATAATCCCAGTCACTGTATAAAAAGACAGAGCGCCCGACATGATCAAACTGACGCCACGCCAAGCCGAGATTCTGGGCTTCATCAAACGCTGTCTCGAAGACAACGGCTATCCGCCCACTCGTGCGGAAATCGCTCAGGAGTTGGGCTTCAAGTCCCCCAACGCAGCCGAAGAACACCTCAAGGCCCTGGCCCGTAAAGGCGCGATCGAAATGACCCCGGGCGCATCCCGCGGCATTCGCATTCCCGGTTTCGAAGCCAAGGCCGAAGAAGCCGGTCTGCCGATCATCGGCCGTGTCGCAGCGGGCGCACCGATTCTGGCGCAACAGCACATCGAAGAATCCTGCAACATCAACCCTGCGTTTTTCCATCCCAGTGCCGATTACCTGTTACGGGTGCACGGCATGAGCATGAAGGACGTCGGTATCTTCGATGGTGACCTGATCGCCGTCCACACTACCCGTGAAGCCCGCAACGGCCAGATCGTCGTCGCCCGCATTGGTGACGAAGTGACGGTCAAGCGCTTCAAACGGGAAGGCAGCAAGGTCTGGTTGATTGCCGAGAACCCCGACTTCGCGCCGATTGAGGTCAACCTCAAGGAGCAGGAGTTGGTGATCGAAGGTTTGAGTGTCGGCGTCATTCGCCGTTAAGGAGACGTTTATGCAGTTCCTCCAAGCACCGCATGCCCAACTGCCACTGTTCGAGGTGTTCATGGCTCAGCCCATTATCGCCCCGGACCTGCAAGACGTGGTCGAGCCAAACTGGCCCAACGAGCCGGAAGTGTTCAGTGAGCTGTCATTGCGTGGCGCGGCAGGGAGCTGCCTGAGCCTGATGGCGCCGGTCCTGCGCGAACTGAGCCAGGATCAGGGCTCGCGCTGGCTGACGCTGATTGCGCCGCCGGCAAGCCTGACCCAGACCTGGCTGCGGGACGCCGGTCTGAATCGCGAACGTATTCTGCTGCTGCAGCCCCGTGGTACCCAGAGCGCCCTGGAACTGACCCGGGAAGCCCTGCGCCTGGGTCGCAGCCATACCGTGGTCAGCTGGATCAACCCGCTCAGCGCGACCTCGCGCCAGCAACTGATCGCCGCCGCACGCATTGGCGATGCCCAGAGCCTGAATATCCGCCTGGGCTAACGGTTAGCGAACCGTGGAACCGATTAGAGGGCGAATTGTGGGAGCGAATTCATTCGCGAAGAGGCTGGTACATTCAACGCATCTCCAGCGTCTGAGCCACCGCCTTCGCGAATGAATTCGCTCCCACAAGAATTTCATTCCGAATTTCTAGCGATTCAAACAGGCTTAGTGCAAAACCCGCGGTCCGCCATCCTTCTCGATATCGCCTTCAGCCAGACGACCGGCCATCTGCACGCCCATGCTCAACATCGCCTTGGCGACTTCGACATGCTGGCCATGCAGGAATACTTTGGCGTCCTCGGAGAAGTTGAGGGTCACCAGAGAGCCCTCATCTTCGGCGCGACGCAGCTCAATACGGCCGTCAGGCAATTCGACAATTTCAAGAAAAGAGGTGGACATCAGGAAAATTCTCCGCGAAAGGCGCACATTGTAACAGCTCACTGCCCCTGACCGTACCCCGACAGTCGCCCTGTCTCAGCATTCACTCAAGCCTTCACGGAAGCGGATTGCCAGGCCCTTGAGCTGTTGGCGCCAGCTTTCCAGCTCTTCACGGGTCAATTCCACCTCCGGCTCGTCGTCCAGATTGACTGCAACGATCAATGGCTGGGTGACATCGCCTTTCGGCTTCTTCGGCGCACTCGGCGGCATGTACAGCTCGCGATAAGCGCTCAACAGGCGTGCCAGCCAGGTTTCCGACTGACCGGCCAGCTCGATCAGCTCGGCCATCTCCGGAATCTGTACGGTCTTGAGCACTTCCGGCGTCAGCAGGTCTTCTGCGCGCGGGGAATTGGCCAGGGGCAACCGATAGAAACCGGCAATCTCATGACACAAGCCGAGCAAGGCGCCGTATAGATGAAACAGGGCCGATTCGCGCTCGGCCTGCAACAGCGCCTGGGAATTGATCGCCCGCCCCTCCTGAGCCTTGCCAAGAGCTTCCAGGGAGAGGCCGGCAAAGTAAATTTTCTGGTTGGTGCGGGTATAAAGTTCGTGGGCCATGGCGGCAGCCTCAATAAAGTGGGGGGACGAGCACACCCCTGAAATAAAAAACCCTCGGTGTACCAGGTACACCGAGGGTCCATTCAGCCACTTAACCGGTCAGCGATCAACGCTTGTCTTCAACCTGCCAGGCCTTGCCGTCGAAGAAGGCGCGCCAACCGGTCGGCTTGCCCTCCACTTCGGTCTGCACATACTGCTCCTTGCTCTTGCGACTGTAGCGGATCACCGCTGGACGACCGTCAGGATCCTTCTGCGGTGCTTCGCAGAGAAAGTGGTACTTCGGATCGATCTCGGCCTTGTGCGGCACGATTTCCAGGACCAGCGGCGCACGGGTCTCGCGGTTTTTCGGAAACTGGCTGGCGGCCAGGAACAGACCCGAAGCCCCGTCTCGCAGGATGTAGGTGTCGTCGACCTTCTCGCACTTGAGCTCCGGCATCTTCACCGGGTCCATCTTCGGCGGTGCCGCTTCGCCGCTTTTCAGCAGCTTGCGGGTGTTCTTGCAGTTGGTACAGCCAAAGAACTTGCCGAATCGGCCGGTCTTGAGCTGCATTTCGCCGCCACACTTGTCGCACTCGACGCTCGGGCCTTCGTAGCCCTTGATGCGGTAGGTACCTTCTTCAATCTCATACCCCGAGCAATCCGGGTTGTTACCGCAGATGTGCAGTTTGTGCTTTTCGTCCAGCAGATAGGCATCCATCGCCGTACTGCAGATCGGGCAGCGATGCTTGCCACGCAGTACGCGGGACTCGGACTCACCCTCGTCATCCTCGGCAATTTCATCGCCTGGGGTGAGGTTGACCGTGGCCTTGCAGCGCTCTTTCGGCGGCAGGCTGTAGCCCGAGCACCCGAGGAATACGCCGGTCGAAGCTGTACGAATCTGCATCGGACGACCGCAGACCTTGCATGGAATATCGGTCATGACCGGCTGATTGGCACGCATGCCACTGTCCGGCGCTTCCGCTACTTCGAGTTTTTTCTTGAAGTCACCGTAGAACTCGTCGAGGACGCTCTTCCAGTCGCGCTCGCCCTGGGCCACATCGTCGAGGTTCTCCTCCATACCGGCAGTAAAGCCATAGTCCATCAGGTTGGAGAAGCTCTCGGACAGACGCTCGGTGACGATGTCACCCATTTTTTCCGAGTAGAAACGACGGTTGTGCAGCGCCACGTAGCCGCGGTCCTGGATAGTCGAGATGATCGCTGCGTAGGTCGACGGGCGGCCGATACCGCGCTTTTCCATTTCCTTGACCAGGCTCGCTTCGGAGTAACGCGCAGGCGGCTTGGTGAAGTGCTGGCTAGGATCGAGCTTGATCAGCTTGAGGTTATCGCCTTGAGCCATGTCGGGGAGGACATCGTCATCGCCCGGCTTGGTCATCTGCGGCAACACCTTGGTGTAACCGTCAAACTTGAGGATACGGCCCTTGGCGCGCAGCTCGAAGGTCCCGGCCATGACGCTCACGGTGGTCGAGAGGTATTGCGCTGGCGGCATCTGGCAGGCCACGAACTGGCGCCAGATCAACTCGTACAGGCGCTCGGCATCACGCTCCATGCCCGTCAGCTTGCTCGGGTGGGTGTTGACGTCGGACGGACGAATCGCTTCGTGCGCCTCCTGTGCGCCCTCTTTGCTGCTGTAGACATTCGGTGCATCCGGCAGGTACTTCTTGCCGAATTCGTTCTCGATGTAGTCACGGGCCATGCTCACGGCATCGGCCGAGAGGTTGGTGGAGTCCGTACGCATGTAGGTGATGTAGCCCGCTTCGTACAAGCGCTGAGCCATCATCATGGTCTTCTTCACGCCGAAGCCCAGGCGGTTGCTGGCAGCCTGCTGCAAAGTCGAGGTGATGAAGGGTGCCGACGGCTTGCTGCTGGTCGGTTTGTCCTCACGCTTGGCGATGTTGTAGGCGGAGGCCTTGAGCTTCTCCAGGGCCGCCATGGCCTGGGCTTCGTTCAGCGGCTTGAACGCCTCGCCGTTCTCCCGAGCCACTTCGAAGCGCACATTGGCGCCCTTGGCAGTGCCCAGGTCGGCGTGGACTTCCCAGTATTCTTCCGGGTTGAACGCACGGATTTCGCGCTCACGCTCCACCACCAGCTTCACCGCTACCGACTGCACACGGCCGGCGGACAGGCCACGGGCAATTTTCGCCCAAAGCAGCGGCGAGACCATGTAACCGACCACACGGTCGAGGAAGCGCCGCGCCTGCTGGGCGTTGACCCGGTCGATATCCAGCTCGCCCGGCTGCGAGAACGCTTCCTGGATGGCCTTCTTGGTGATTTCGTTGAACACCACGCGCTTGTAGCGGCTGTCGTCGCCACCAATGGCTTCGCGCAGGTGCCAGGCAATGGCTTCCCCCTCGCGGTCCAAGTCCGTTGCGAGATAGATGGTGTCGGCATCCTTGGCGAGACGGCGCAGCTCTTCGATCACCTTCTCCTTGCCGGGAAGGATCTCGTACTTGGCTTTCCAGCCGTGCTCAGGATCGACGCCCATGCGCGAGACCAGCTGCTTGGCAGCTTTCTCTTTAGGCGTCAGTACCGGACCTTCGCCCACAGCGGCCTTGCCACGCTTGGCAGCAGGCTCTTTGGCGGCACTGGCCGAACCGCTGGTGGGCAGGTCTCGGATATGGCCGATACTCGACTTCACCACGTACTGGTTGCCCAAATACTTGTTGATGGTCTTGGCCTTAGCCGGGGATTCCACAATGACCAGCGATTTGCCCATGGATCAGAAAATTCCTGAATCTAGAAATGAATGACAGTTGAAGCCAGGTGTCGAGGCCCCGCTATATATAGTGGCTACAAGGTGAGGTCAAGCACAGGCTGTTGTGCGAACTCGCCTCACCCCTTGGAAAACAGACTGGGTTCGGCCTGGACCAAAGCAAAGCGCGGCACTTGTTCGCCGTCAACCTCGACAGACTCCAGAAACATGCTCAACGGCCGTACCCACAAACCGTAATCACCATACAGGGCTTGATAGAAAACCACTTCTTCCTCTGTCTCGGAATGCCGGGCGACGCTGAATACGCGGTACTCGGGACCCTTGTAATGGCGGTAGAGACCTGGCTGTAACTTCATATTGCGGCCCTCACAAGACACGGAAAAAAACTTCAATTTATTTTTTTACAAAAATACAAAAGCCGGGGCACCTGGCCCCGGCTTGTGTCACTCGAACGAATCAGACGCGCTCGAAGACCGTGGAGATACCCTGACCCAGGCCGATGCACATGGTCGCAACACCGAGGTTGCCACCATTCTGCTTCATGACATTGAGCAAGGTGCCCGAAATACGGGCGCCGGAGCATCCGAACGGGTGACCCAGGGCAATGGCACCGCCGTGCAGGTTAACCTTCTCGTTCATCTTGTCGAGCACTTTCAGATCTTTCAGCACTGGCAGGGCCTGTGCAGCGAAAGCTTCGTTGAGCTCGAAGAAGTCGATATCGGCGATGCTGAGGCCAGCACGCTTCAAGGCTTTCTGCGTTGCAGGGACCGGGCCATAACCCATGATCGCCGGGTCGACACCCGCCACGGCCATGGAGCGGATCACCGCCATCGGCTGGATCCCCAGGTCCTGGGCACGCTGGGCCGACATAACGATCATGCACGAAGCACCGTCGGTAATCTGCGACGAGGTACCGGCTGTCACGGTGCCGCCTTTCGGGTTGAAGGCCGGCTTCAACGCCGCGAGGCTTTCCAGGGTAGTCTCCGGGCGAATGGTTTCGTCGTAGTCGAAGACCTTGAGGAAGCCGTTCTCGTCATAACCCTGCATCGGGATGATCTCGTCCTTGAACTTGCCTTCGACCGTGGCCTTGTGGGCCAACTGGTGCGAACGCACGCCAAAGGCGTCCTGCTGCTCACGGGTGATGCCGTGCATCTTGCCAAGCATCTCGGCCGTCAGGCCCATCATGCCCGAGGCCTTGGCCGCGTACAGGGACATGTGCGGGTTGGGATCAACACCGTGCATCATGCCAACGTGGCCCATGTGCTCGACACCACCGATGACGAAGACATCACCGTTGCCGGTCATGATCGCCTGGGCGGCGGTGTGCAGCGCGCTCATGGACGAGCCGCACAGGCGGCTGACGGTCTGGGCCGCCGAGGTATGCGGGATCTGCGTGAGCAGCGAGGCCATGCGGGCGATGTTCCAGCCCTGCTCCAGGGTCTGGTTGACGCAGCCCCAGATCACATCTTCGACTTCCGCCGGATCGATCTTGTTGTTGCGCTCCAGCAGCTTGCTGATCAGGTGCGCGGACATGTCCTCGGCACGGGTGTTGCGGTGCATGCCACCTTTGGAGCGGCCCATCGGAGTGCGACCGAAGTCGACAATCACGACGTCTCTTGGATTCAAACTCATAAAATTACTCCTCAAGGACGCTTAACCGAAGAAGCTCTGGCCATTCTTGGCCATCTCACGCAGCTTCGCGGTGGGGTGGTACAACGCGCCCAGATCAGCGTATTGGTCAGCCAGGGCAACGAACTCAGCGACGCCGATGGAGTCGATGTAGCGCAGTGCACCGCCACGGAATGGAGGGAAACCGATACCGTAGATCAAGCCCATATCGGCTTCGGCGGCGGTTTCGACGATGCCGTCTTCCAGGCAGCGCACGACTTCCAGGCACAGCGGGATCATCAGCCAGTTGATGATGTCCTCGTCAGTGACTTCACGCTGCTCGTAGATGATCGGCTTGAGCACTTCGAGCACGGCGGCGTCGGCCACTTTCTTCGGCTTGCCCTTCTTGTCGGTTTCGTAGGCATAGAAGCCCTTGCCATTCTTCTGGCCCAGGCGCTTGGCTTCGTAAAGCACGTCCACGGCCGAACGGCGGTCGTCCTTCATACGGTCAGGGAAGCCTTCAGCCATCACGTCACGCCCATGGTGGCCGGTGTCGATGCCGACTACGTCCATCAGGTACGCCGGGCCCATGGGCCAGCCGAATTTTTCCATGACCTTGTCGATGCGCACGAAGTCCACGCCCGCGCTGACCAGCTTGGCGAAACCGCCGAAGTAAGGGAACAGCACGCGATTGACCAGGAAGCCCGGGCAGTCATTGACCACGATCGGGTTCTTGCCCATTTTCTTGGCGTAGGCCACGGTGGTAGCTACTGCCTCTTCGCTGGATTTCTCGCCACGGATGACTTCCACCAGAGGCATCATGTGCACCGGGTTGAAGAAGTGCATGCCGACGAAGTTTTCCGGACGTTTCAGGGCCTTGGCCAACAGGCTGATGGAAATGGTCGAGGTGTTGGACGCCAGGATGGTGTTTTCACCGACCTGGGCTTCGACTTCCGCCAGTACGGCCTGCTTGACCTTGGGGTTCTCGACCACGGCTTCAACCACCAGGTCGACATTGCCGAAGTCGCCATAGGACA
Organism: Pseudomonas sp. Pseusp88; assembly: GCF_047303955.1. NCBI lineage: Bacteria > Pseudomonadati > Pseudomonadota > Gammaproteobacteria > Pseudomonadales > Pseudomonadaceae > Pseudomonas > Pseudomonas sp. Pseusp88. The sequence goes on from NZ_JBGLYM010000015.1 coordinate 89,342, forward strand.
GGGTAGGACGAATCGCGTTGAGCGCTTCAGCCATCTTCGCAGGCGTCAGACGCCCTTTCTCGACGCGGCTGCCCAGCAGTTTGGAAGCTTCGTTCAGACCCAGTTGAATGGCGTCCTCACGAATATCCTTCATCAGGATCGGCGTGCCTTTGACAGCCGACTGATAGGCGATACCACCGCCCATGATCCCGGCGCCGAGCACCGCAGCCTGATTCACCGGCTTGGCGATGGCGTCGTAGACCTTGGCTTTCTTTTTCAGCTCCTGATCGTTCAGGAACAGGCCGATCAGACTCTCTGCAACCGAGGTCTTGGCCATTTTCACGAAACCGGCGGCTTCGATTTCCAGAGCCTTGTCGCGACCGAAGTTGGCGGCTTTCTGGATGGTCTTGATGGCTTCGACCGGGGCCGGGTAATTTGGGCCAGCCTGACCGGCCACGAAACCCTTGGCGGTTTCAAAAGCCATCATCTGTTCGATGGCGTTGAGCTTGAGCTTGTCGAGTTTCGGCTGGCGCTTGGCCTTGAAATCGAACTCGCCGGAAATGGCGCGCTGGATCAGGTCCAGGGCCGCTTCACGCAGCTTCTCAGGCGCGACTACGGCATCTACCGCCCCGGTCTTGAGGGCGTCTTCGGCGCGGTTTTCCTTGCCGGAGGCGATCCACTCGATGGCATTGTCGGCGCCGATCAGGCGCGGCAGGCGCACGGTGCCGCCGAAGCCAGGGTAGATACCCAGTTTGACTTCAGGCAGGCCGATCTTGGCGGTGCTGGCCATCACGCGGAAGTCCGCCGCCAGGCACATTTCGAAACCGCCACCCAGGGCGATACCGTTGATCGCGACAACGGTCGGGACCGCAAGGTCCTCGAAGTCGCTGAAAATCTTGTTGGCCTCCAGATTGCCAGCCACCAGCTCGGCATCCGGCAACTTGAAGTTGTCGACGAACTCGGTGATATCGGCACCGACGATAAATACGTCCTTGCCGCTGGTAACGACCACACCCTTGACTGACGCATCGGCCTTGATGGCTTCGATTGCCTGGCGCAGGTCGTTGAGGGTGAGGCGGTTGAACTTGTTGACGGACTCACCCTTGAGGTCGAAATTCAATTCGACGATGCCACTTTCAAGAGCCTTAACCGTGATGGCTTTACCTTCGTAAATCATCAACTGATCTCCACGATATGGAAGCTGAACAATGCACGTCGAACGCTAGCGTCCGGCGAGACTAAGACGTCACCGCCAAATCACCATGCACACCCGCTGACGTGGTACCGGGTTCTGTAAGAGCCGTCTGACAGCCAAACGCTCAATTCATACGCCCGTTTGATTTGGGTACGCACACCATCAGCCAAAACAGACGAATTGTCAATTCGACAGAACGGCCATAAATCCGGGCATATGCAGCAGTATCACCCAAGGTAATAGACCCACTTCGCCTCCCGTGGACGGGCCTCAAAGCCTGACCACACAGAAAAGTGTAGGGCAAAGTCCCCGCGACTTTTTGCACCGCCGAGGAACATGAATGAAAATTTATTTGGCAATACGCGACAAAACAGAGCAGAAGGTCTACATTCAGCGCACTGCTTCAGCGAGGGGCTCACGGCAACATTGCGTCGCCTGCCCTCCCGGAACGCCTACAGAATTATCGGCCTGCCTGGCCAACCCCAGCCCGATGTTGTTATCGGGCTTTTTAATGCCCGGGATTTGGTGGGCACATCCTGTGGGAGCGCGTGCATATCGTCGAATCTGTGGGAGCGGATTCATCCGCGAAGGGGCTGCTCTGGCTTTACAGCAAATATAGAATCTCCCACATAGTTGCGGTAATTCAGGTCATTTTGCGTATTTTTCCAGAGGGCGGCGTCAGGCCAGAGTTTTCAGCACCGCAGCAATACGCTGCAATACTTCCGACTCCCCACGCTCGGCCCAGTACAACGCGATCATCTGCTCATCCAGCTCGACCTTGTACACGTCGGCCGGCAGGGTGCTGAACTGCGTCAGCAGCGCCTCGTCCACACAAGGCTCACGCCAGCGATTGACCCAGGTCCCGGGCCCGGTCTGCCAGTAGGCCCAAGGCTTGGCGCCTTTATTGCGTCGGGGCAAATGCAGCTGCGGACAGGGGCTCGGCGGCGCCGCTGGCAGCCAGTGCGGCCACTCCTGAGGCGCCAGTTGCATGCCCATGCCCATACGCCGGGCTTCCAGGCGCAGGGCCATCCTGCCACTCTGTCGCCGCGACGGCCGCAACCAGATCAGCGGGCTCAACATGACACCAATGATTGACAGCACTATCCAGACCGTCATATATGCCCCACCTTGCCTTAAAACAATGAAAACAATGGCCTGCCAGTTTATGCATGAAAGAGCCATACTCATATCAACGCAATTCCCTGGAGGAACTCCTCATGCCCTACACACATATCCTGGTCGCCGTTGATCTGACCGAAGAATGCGACCCCGTGATCAAGCGCGGTCGGGAGCTGGCCGAGGCCTACCACGCCAAGCTATCCCTGGTGCATATCGTCGAGCCCATGGCCATGGCCTTTGGCGGCGATGTACCGATGGATCTGTCGCAACTGCAACAGCAGCAGTTCGACCAGGCCAAGAAAAAGCTCGAGGAGCTAAAGCTCAAGTACCCGGACGTCAAGACGGGAGACAGCCACCTGACTTACGGCCAGCCGCGCCAGGAAATCCACCAGTTGGCCAAGGAGCACCACTGCGACCTGATCGTCGTCGGCAGCCATGGCCGCCACGGCCTGTCGCTGCTGCTGGGCTCGACCGCCAACGATGTGCTGCATGGCGCGCCATGCGATGTGCTGGCGGTGCGGTTGATCAAACCAACTGACCGCACGGCGTGATGTGGGACCGGCTTTAGCCGGTCCCACATGAATCACCACTACGGCCAAGAAAAAGCCCGATCATCGATCGGGCTTTTTTATCGCTTACTCGTCCAGCTCAGCCCAGCGCTCCAGCAGGGCGTCCAGCTCGCCCTGACGGTTTTCCAATTGCGCCAGAGCAGCGGCGGTCTGTTCCGCAGGCTTCTGATAGAAACCGGGCGCGGCCATCTCGGCGGTCAGGGCAGCGATCTGCTTCTCGACCTCGTCGATCTGCCCCGGCAGCGCTTCCAGCTCGCGCTGCAGCTTGTAGCTGAGCTTCTTCTTGGCCGAAGCTACCGGCATCTCCTGCGCAGCGACCGGAGTCGCCTCGACCACGGCGCTGGCCAGCTCGGCCTTGCCCGACTTGGTGTCGGTCACGCCCAGCAGACGTGGCGAACCGCCCTGACGCAACCAATCCTGATAACCGCCGACGTATTCACGAACCTTGCCCTCGCCTTCGAAGACCAGAGTGCTGGTGACCACGTTGTCGAGGAATGCCCGGTCGTGACTGACCATCAGCACGGTGCCCTTGAACGCTGACAGCACTTCCTCGAGCAGCTCCAGGGTTTCAACGTCCAGGTCGTTGGTCGGTTCGTCGAGGACCAGCAGGTTGGCGGGTTTGCTGAACAGCTTGGCCAGCAGCAGGCGGGCACGCTCGCCACCGGACAGCGCCTTGACCGGTGTGCGCGCACGCTGCGGGCTGAACAGGAAGTCGCCCAGATAGCTCAGCACATGGCGGCTCTGGCCGTCGATATCGATGAAATCGCGGCCTTCGGCGACGTTGTCGATCACGGTCTTTTCCAGATCGAGCTGATGACGCAACTGGTCGAAGTAAGCCACTTCCAGACGCGTCCCCACTTCGACCTTGCCGCTGGTCGGTTGCAGGTTGTCCAGCATCAGCTTGAGCAGCGTGGTCTTGCCGGTACCGTTGGCGCCCAGCAGACCGATGCGGTCTTCGCGCTGCAGAACCATGGAGAAGTCCTTGATCAGCATCGGCCCGCCCGGATGGGCAAAGCTGACGTTTTCCAGGGACATGACCTGCTTGCCGGACTTGTCAGCGGTATCGAGCTGGATATTGGCCTTGCCGGTGCGCTCGCGACGGTCGCTGCGCTCGACGCGCAAGGCTTTCAAGGCGCGTACGCGGCCTTCGTTACGGGTCCGCCGGGCCTTGATGCCCTGGCGGATCCACACTTCTTCCTGGGCCAGGCGCTTGTCGAACAGCGCGTTGGCGGTCTCTTCAGCCGCCAGGGCCGCTTCCTTGTGCACCAGGAAGCTAGCGTAGTCGCCGTTCCAGTCGATCAGGCCGCCGCGATCCAGTTCGAGGATGCGCGTGGCCAGGTTCTGCAGGAAGGAACGGTCGTGCGTGATGAACAGCACGGCGCCCTGGAAATCCTTCAGCGCCTCTTCCAGCCAGGCGATGGCACCGATATCCAGGTGGTTGGTCGGTTCGTCGAGCAGCAGCAGATCCGGCTCGGAGACCAGGGCCTGGGCCAGCAGCACGCGGCGACGCCAGCCGCCGGACAGCTCGGCGAGGGTCTTGTCGGCCGGCAGTTGCAGGCGGCTCAGGGTGCTGTCGACCAGTTGCTGCAAACGCCAGCCGTCACGGGCTTCCAGCGCCTGCTGCACGTGCATCAGCTTGTCCAGGTCTTCTTCGGTAACGCAGTTCTGCGCCAGGTGATGGTACTCGGCGAGCAGGGCGCCCACACCATCCAGACCGTCGGCTACCACGTCGAACACGGTACGCGCGTCAGCCACCGGCAATTCCTGGGGCAACTCGCCGATCTTCAGGCCCGGCGCGCGCCATACGGCACCGTCATCGGGCTTCTGCACGCCCTTGACCAGCTTCAGCATGCTGGACTTGCCAGTGCCGTTGCGACCGATGATGCACACCCGCTCACCACGGGCGATCTGCCAGGACACCTTGTCCAACAACGGCATGGCGCCGAACGCAAGGGACACATCGCTGAATTTGAGCAGGGTCATGAGCTTCTCCAAAAACCGGGCGCGCATTCTACCTGAGATATCGTGCGCGAAAGCCTTCTTTTATACCGACGGTTTATTTCCGTACGACATACCCCTCGGACAACCACAGATCCCGTAGGTACGAGGCTTGCCCGCCAAGGTGCATTACTGCCACAAAAGCTGTGTTACACGCGCTATTGCCTTCGTGGGCATGCATCGCTTCTACGACTGTCTTTCTGCGCCCGGTCAACGGTGCTTTCGCCCCCTGCCTGCAAAAGGCTAAGCTAGCGCCACTTTTCACGATTCATCTGCTCGGAAGTCTCATGCGCAGTCGTTTGCTCAGTCTTTTTTCCTGCCTGCTTTTATCGGCAACCGCTGCCCAGACCCTCCAGGCAGCCGATCTCAACCAACAGCGCCAATACTACGACGAAGCCAAACGCGCCCTCGCCAAGGGCGACAGCGGCCCTATGCGCATGTACAGCGCCGCCCTGGCCGACTACCCGCTGCAACCCTATCTGGAATATGACGAGCTGTCGGCGCGCCTGAAGACCGCCAGCAACGAGGAAATCGAGAAATTCCTCGCCGATCATGGCGATCTGCCCCAGGCCAACTGGATGAAGCTCAAATGGCTGCGCTGGCTGGTCGATCGCGGTGACTGGGATACCTTCGCCAGGTACTACGACGCGAAAATGAATTTCACCGAGCTGGACTGCCTCTACGGCCAGTACCAGATGAGCCACAACCAGCGCGCCGAAGGCTATGCCAGCGCCGAAAAGCTGTGGATGACCGGCAAGACCCTGCCGTCGTCCTGTGACGGCCTGTTCGGCCAGTGGGCCGCCGAAGGCCAGTTGACGGAGCAGAAACGCTGGCAACGCGCCAAGCTGGCCGCTCAGGAGGGCAACTACAGCCTGGCCAATGCCCTGGTCAACAGCCTCAACAGCCTGGCGCCCCAGGGCCGCCTGTTGATTGCCGTGGCGCAGAAGCCCGAAATGCTCAATAACCCGGCGCAGTTCGCCCCGGTCGATGAGGCCATGTCTGATGTCGTCGGCCTCGGCCTGCGCCGCCTGGCCAAGCAAGACCCGCAGAAAGCCCTGGAAATGCTCGACGGCTATGCGGTGCGCCTGCACTTTTCCCGCGAGGAGCAGGTAGCCATTGCCAAGGAGATCGGCCTGACCCTGGCCCGCCGTTACGACGACCGGGCTCTGGAAATCATGACCAAATATGACCCGGACCTGCGAGACAACACCGTCACTGAATGGCGCCTGCGCCTGCTGCTGCGCCTGGGTCGTTGGGAAGACGCCTACGAACTGACCCGCCGCCTGCCCAAGGACCTGGCCGATACCAATCGCTGGAAGTACTGGGAAGCCCGCGCCCTGGAGCTGGCCCAGCCGAATAACCCGCTGATCCCCAGCCTGTACAAGGGTGTGGCCAAGGAGCGCGATTTCTATGGTTTCCTCGCCGCCGACCGCACACAAAGCCCGTATCAACTTCTGAACAAACCGCTGCTGCTGAGCCAGGCCACCATTACCAAGGTGCGCAATACCCCCGGCATTCGGCGCGCACTGGAGTTTCATGATCGCGGCCAGGTCGTCGATGGTCGTCGCGAATGGTATTACGCCAGCCGCCAGTTCAGCCGTGACGAGATGGTTGCCCAGGCCAAGCTGGCCTATGACCTGAAATGGTACTTCCCGGCGATCCGCACCATCAGTCAGGCGCAGTACTGGGATGACCTGGATATCCGCTTCCCGATGGCCCACCGCGAAACACTGGTCCGTGAAGCCGGTGTTCGTGGCCTGCATTCCAGCTGGGTGTTTGCCATTACCCGTCAGGAAAGCGCCTTCATGGATGACGCCCGCTCCGGCGTCGGCGCCAGCGGCCTGATGCAACTGATGCCCGCCACAGCCAAGGAGACCGCGCGCAAGTTCAGCATCCCCCTCGCCTCTTCGGAGCAGGTGCTGGACCCGGACAAGAACATCCAGTTGGGCGCTGCCTACCTGAGCCAGGTACATAGCCAGTTCAATGGCAATCGGGTACTGGCTTCCGCCGCTTATAACGCCGGTCCCGGCCGCGTACGCCAGTGGCTAAAGGGCGCTAACCATCTGGCCTTCGATGTCTGGGTAGAAAGTATCCCGTTCGACGAAACGCGTCAGTACGTGCAGAACGTGCTGTCATATTCGGTGATCTACGGACAGAAACTCAATGCACCACAGCCGCTCGTTGATTGGCATGAGCGCTTCTTTGACGATTTGTGATGTCGAGTCAATACTGACGTAACCGATTTTTTGGACGTCCGAACTGTGGGAGCGAATTCATTCGCGAAAGCGGTATTTCAGAAGATAGGGATATGTCGGCTGTACTGACCTCTTCGCGAATGAATTCGCTCCCACAACGCTCATCCGCAGGGCTGGCTCGCCAGCCGGGCGACACCTACTCCAACACCTCCACTTCCATCCCTACCTCCAGCACGCCCGGCCCGTCATTGACCATGTTCTGCCCGAACCAGATCTCGCCTTCGCGTTCGCGATAGGTCTTGAGGGTAGTCAGGGGCTCGCGGTCGGCATTGCGCTCGCCCGTGGCCGGATCGATGGTGGTCAGGATGCAGCGCGAGCAGCCCTTGAGCAGGCGGAATTCCATATCGCCAATGCGCAGACGCTTCCAGTTATCTTCGGCAAACGCCTCGGCACCCTCCACCACCAGGTTGGGACGGAAACGCAGCATTTCCTGAGGCCGACCAATGCGCGATGACAGGTCATCCAGCGAACCCTGACCAATCAACAGCAGCGGAAAGCCATCGGCGAAGCTCACCCGGTCGTCGATGGCGCCATAACCACTGGGCAGCCAGCGCGCCCTCTGATCCGGCAAATGGACCATCCGCGTCGGCTTGCCGAGGAATTCGCTGACCCAATGGGCAGCTTCATCACCGGCATCCGGAACGCGCAAGGTATCGCGCCACACAGTCACGCCGCGCAGGTTCGCTTCAATGTCTTGCGGGAGAGGCACATCCAGCGGGTTCAGCCCTGGCGCAGAGAGTGTGACGCCGCCGGCGCCATTCCACAGCACCGACAACTGCGACATCTGCGGCAGGGCCCGCTGGGTGAAGAAGCGTCCGCTGGCTTCATCCACCAGCATCCAGCGTCGATCCCCGGCCAGGCCAAGCCCGTCGAATGCCGCCTGTTGCAGCGGTTCGGGCTTGCAGGACTTGAGGGGGAAACGATAGAGCGCGCTGAGATGCATGACCGGGTCCTTGAGAATTTAAGCTGCAACAACGAAGTCGCAGCTTAATGACAGGTCAGGCAGATACTCAAGCGTTGTCGAGCATGATGCGTTCGCGCACGACATCAACCAGTTTGTCCGGCTGAAACTTGGACAGGAAGTTGTCGCAGCCGACCTTTTTCACCATGGATTCGTTGAAGCTGCCCGACAGGGAAGTGTGCAGCACCACGTAAAGGCCACGCAGGCGCGGATCGTCACGAATCTCCGTGGTCAGGCGATAACCGTCCATCTCAGGCATTTCGGCGTCGGTGAAAACCATCAGCAGCTTGTCGGTCATGACCACGCCACTATCGGCCCAGGCCTTGAGCATGTTCAGCGCCTTGAGGCCGTCGCTGGCGGTGTGCAGCTTGACCCCGAGCTGGGACAGCGTGTCCTTGAGCTGGGACAGGGCGACCTTGGAATCGTCCACCAACAGAATTTCACGACCGCGCGCCTGTTCCAGCACCGGGTCTTCCAGCTTGTCGCGGGAAACCTTGGCGTTGTAAGGGACAATTTCGGCCAGAACTTTCTCGACGTCGATGATTTCCACCAGCTGGTCATCGACCTTGCTGATGGCTGTCAGGTAGTGCTGACGACCGGCGCTGGTCGGCGGCGGCATGATCGCTTCCCAGTTCATGTTGACGATGCGGTCCACGCCGCCAACCAGGAAAGCCTGCACCGAACGGTTGTACTCGGTGACGATGATGGTGCTGTTCTCACCCGGCACCAGAGGACGCATGCCAATGGCCTGGGACAGGTCAATCACTGGCAGGGTCTGACCGCGCAGGTTGACCACACCACAAACGAATGGATGGCGCTGGGGCATCAGGGTCAGTTTCGGCAGTTGCAGGACTTCCTGCACCTTGAACACGTTGATCGCGAACAGCTGTCGACCGGCCAGGCGAAACATGAGGATTTCCAGGCGATTCTCGCCCACCAGCTGTGTGCGTTGATCTACCGAGTCGAGAATGCCAGCCATTTAGAGCTCCTGAAGCGTGTATACAGTTGAGTCCACTAACCTGTTATCGGCTGAAAACAGCGGGACCTTAATTGTTATAAAATGCCATGCCAGCCCATTGATGTCACATTAACATCATGCTTTACTGATGTCTGTCTTCCGACCTGCACGCTCACGGCGTGGGCCTTACTGCCCCTAAGGGTACGCCTTACCAGCAATCGGGGCTGACCCGATATTCCCAACATCTGATAGCCATTATTGTGACGTCATTCTCATTGCATGAATGGAGTCAGGCTTTTGTTTGCGTTCGCGGCCAGCCAATCGAGCAACACCTTCAAGCGTTCTCGCCAGAGCGCAGCTGATGCCGTGCTCGTCTGGGCAGAACACACAATGCCCGCAAACAATATCATTACGCCATCACTTAGCAATAGTACTGCAATGCAGAATGCCATTAGCTGGCAACAATCGGAATCGTCCTACAGACTTTCCTTTGAAATCCGCATTAACTTTCAGCCACTCGCCGCGCCGCCAAGTCGGTCGCCATCCATGACGTGTGGAGATGAAGCATGCTGAACGAGCAAGAGTGGCAGCAGCAACACTGCGAATTCCTCAGCGAATCGGAAACGCTGTTAATGCGCTCGCAGGAATGCCTGGCGCACCTGGAACTCATCGCTGATGACCGCGACGCAATCGATTGCTTGCTGGCCTCGCTGCGTAATCTGACCGTAAAAGCCGACGTCGCCTGCGTCGCGCGCATCGCCGCATTTGCCAGGCAACTGCACGATTTACTGGACGCCGCCTGCCCCGGCGTCGCCCTGCAAGGCGACCCCCTGCATACCCTGAAAAGCTGCATCACCCTGCTGGCCTGGCAGTTGGAGTTCATAGATCGACGCAGCGGGCAGATGCCACTGGATGACAGCGAACAACGCGAACTGCTGGAGCGTCTGGCCTTCCAGTGCGGCCTCGACAGCCCCCAGGCCTGGGCCAGCCAGCCGCAGTCGGGCAATCTGACCTGCGAGCGCCACGCCTGAGCACAGCGTAGTGGCACAATAACCCGCGCAGCCGTTATCCAAAAACGACAATTCTTCCCGTTGTAGCGCTATATCGACGTCAATCACGCGATGAAACAGCAAGTTGGTGATAAACCTGCCTGCCAATGCCGGGACAATTGTCGATAAGCCTGGCCGATACCAGCCCACTCAAAAAAAAGCAACGAGCCAAAACTTCTGATCATCCGGACAAGATAAGTTGCCGACAATGCTCGGCGGATTAACTGATAGTCTTATTTACGACGATCCTATGATGAATTGTTGCAACATTAAGGTAATATCACGACCCGAGAATTGATCATGGCTTTCCGGAAACTGTGCTACGACACAGTGACTGACATTGACCTGAAGTGATTGATTCAGGTTATCCGCAGTGACCACCCGATGGCTCCAGCCGCTATGCACGTCAGCACTCGATATTCAAGGCTTTGGCCGCTCAGTACGAAAAATTCCCGTTGGCTCACAGCTGTTCTGTGTTTCGGTTCTATTGCAGGCAATATCGCGCTTTATCTGACTTCTTCGGAATTCCCGGTCAGCCTGCTGCTGCTCAACCTGGCGGCCCTCGCCAGCATCCTGCATAGCCAATTGCGCACCGATCACTCGATCAAATTCCAGCCTCAAGAGCTGGCCGACCGCATGCTCGAAGTTCAGGAAACCGAACGCCACCGCCTCAGCCGCGAACTGCACGACGATATCGGCCAGATGCTCACTGCCGCCAAGATGCAGTGCGAATGGCTGCAACGCCGCCTGCCTGAAGAGTTGTGCACCTACAGTATTCAGCTTGCCAATACCCTGGACGAGACCCTGGAAAAAGTCCGCGACCTGTCGGCCATCCTCAACCCACGGCAACTTACCAGCCTGGGTCTGGAAGCCAGCCTGCGCGCTCACCTGCTGCGCACCCTGGCCGACAGTCAGGTGCACTGGAGCCTGGAGTGTCAGCAACGCCTGGCGGGGATTCCCGAAGAGATGTCCGTGGCGGCGTTCCGCATCACCCAGGAAGCGGTGACCAATATGCTGCGCCACGCCCATGCCAAGAACTTGCTGGTGCGCCTGCAACGCCTGCCCGAGGGCTTGACCCTGCTGATAACCGATGATGGCCTGGGCTTCGACCCGGCGCCCAACCCTGGCCAGCAGGGTCAGCGCGGCATGGCCGGAATGGCCGAGCGCGTTGCACTGCTGGGCGGCACCTGGTCGGTGCACAGCGAACCCGGCCGTGGCACGCAGATCAACGTGCTGTTCCCCTGGGCACCACGCGCCCATGAAAGAGCCCATACGAACAAGAAGCCAACATGACCTGCAATTTGCTATTGATCGACGACCATTCGCTGATCAGGGCCGGCGTGCGCGCCCTGGTAGCGGATATTCCCGGCTACGCGGTGATCGGTGAAGCGGCCGACGGCAGCCAGCTTTCGGAACTGGCACTGGCGCTGCAGCCGGACATCATCCTGCTGGACATCTCCATGCGCGAGACCAATGGCCTCGACGCCCTGGCAAAACTGCGCGACGTGCTACCCGACAGCAAGGTGCTGATTCTGTCGATGCACACCGAGCCGGATATGATCATGCGCGCCCTGGAGATGGGCGCCCATGGCTACCTGCTCAAGGACGCCACAGCCACCGAGCTGGAGCAGGCGCTCGACGCCCTGCGCAACGGCGAGCGCTACCTGAGCCCGGCCATCGCTCATACGGTGATCAACCAGGCCCTGACCAGCGTGCAGGCCAACAAACCCGAAGCCGTCGAAAACCACAACCTTACCGGCCGTCAACTGGAAATCCTGCGCCTGATCGTGCGTGGCAAATCGACCCGGGAAATCGCCAGCGGTCTGGGCCTGAGCATCAAGACCGTGGAAACCCACCGCTCGCAGATCATGAAACGCCTGCAGATTTTCGACGTCGCCGGGCTGGTACTGTTTTGCGTGCGCGAGCAGATCATCAGTCTGGATGATTGAGTCGCAGGCAGGTTTCCTGGAGACGACTGTGGGAGCGAACTCATTCGCGACCAGGCCAGTAGATCTGACGCATTTGCATCGTCTGAAATAACGCTTTCGCGAATGAATTCGCTCCCACACTGTGCGCTCAGAGAATTGCCTCCCCAAACTGCCGTGCATCATTTGATCTGGGCAGCATGCCGCTTCAACAATGGCGAATGATTCGGCAAATGCATCCGCAAGGCACCACTGCGCACCTCGAAGCGCAAATGCTCCCCTGCCAGCGGTTCGCCGTCGAGATTGATATCCAGCCCCTGCTCCGACTTCAGCTCGACCCACGGCAACCGCGCCCGAACAAACATGTTATCCAGCCCCAGTCCACCCTCGAGCAGGCCCTTGAGGGTGCCGACCAACTCCTTGGGCGCTGGCAGGATACTGACGTCCAGCAGACCGTCATCGATCAGCGCCGACGGACACAGCACGTGACCGCCACCCGCTTGACGACCATTGCCGATACCGAGTGCCAATAATTCGCCACTCCAGTGGAAGTCCGGACCGTTGAGTTCGCCGTGCACGGCACGCAGCTCGCTGAAACGCGACAGCCCGGTAAACAGATAGGCCGCGCCACCCAGAATTTTCTTCAGGTCCTCGGAGGTATTGGCAGTCACCTGGCTGCCAAAGCCGCCGGTTGCCATATTCAGAAACAAATTGCCGTCCACTTCCCCCAGATCGACGCTGTGTATGGGCGCATCGAGTAAGTCGAGGGCCGACCTGGGCAGCAGGCCGAGACCGGCGGCACGGGCGAAGTCATTGGCCGTGCCCAGGGGCATGGCAACCATCGCGGCTTCGGAGCCGGCCATGGCTTCGGCGATGTCGCGCAACGTACCGTCGCCACCACCGGCAATAATATGTCGATGTCCGGCAGCCAGGGCTTCAACAACCAGACGTTGGGCATCGCCGCCCTCCCAGGTCAGGCGCACATCAACTTCCCAGCCCTGCTGCCGCTTGGCGTTGACCGCCTCGCGGACCTCTTCATTGAGGGATTGTTTGCCGTGAAGAATCAGAATTGCCCTGCGCTCGCTCATTACCGCTCCCTCTCAATAATCCGTTGCATCCGATGTGGACAGCAGCCGCCGTGAAAAAAGCCACGCCGTAAAAAAGTAATGCCAGCAATCATGGCACCACCACGGAAACGGGATCCAATTCATCCATTCACTCATGTGACAGATGCCGTTTCATCTACTTTACTCAAGCCAGACACCCATTTGAGGGGATTTTTCTGTCGCATGAGTAGAAAAGTCCTACTGAATAAGTGATTAGTACTTTGGTGCAAATAGTAATTTTCTGACGATCCGTCTAGAAATTTATCTGTAAAAACACCCACAACGACAAAATACCGTCTACATTCAACAAAAAATTACAATTAGTCATTTAATTGACCATTGTCGTGCATACGCCTGATTCCATTGCCCGGCAGCGGATGCCATTCATGGATCGAAGCAGTGAGGGAGCATTATGCGGTTGCAACCTGTTGACAGTCTTTCGCTCACACGTACCAGCCTGATCGAATACTTTCTCTTCGGTGTGCGCCTTATGCACGGTATCACTGCCCTGATACCCGGCCTGTTGATCCTGGCGTTCTGGCATGACGCCAACACAGCCACACCCCCAGACACCTACTACTTCACCCTGACATTTTTCGGCTTCGTCTGCGTCCTGCTGTTCCAGGCCTTGGGACTCTATTCCGAAGCGCTGTTCAGCAATGCCCTGCGCCTGCGCCTGATCCTTATCGCCTGGTCGGCCGCCTTCGTCATGTTGCTGTTCATGCACCAGGCCCTGAACCTGTTCATCTACATCACCCCGGATCAACTGATGGTCTGGTTTATCGCCAGCCTGGTGCTGTTCTATGTGGAACGCATCGGCCTGCTGGCGCTGTTCAAGCACCAGATGAAAAAAGGCTTCTTCCTGCAGAACGCGGTGATTCTTGGCGCCACGGAAAACGGCCAGCGCCTGGCCGAATACATGCTGGAAAATCAGGATATCCGTTCCGGCGTATCGGGTTTTATCGATGATCGCATCGGCCGGATGCCCAAGACGGTGGCCAATCTGCCGATGTTGGGCAACTCCAGCGACCTGGAACGGCTGATTCGCGAGGAAAAGGTCACCCAGGTACTCGTCGCATTGCCCTGGACCGCAGAAAACCGCATGGACTACATCATCCGCGAGCTGCGGCGTCTGCCTGTCAACGTGCTGCTGGTCCCGGACATGATCGCTTTCCGCCATGCCCACAACCGCATCACCGAAGTCGCCAAGCTGCCGATGTTCAATGCGTCGGACATGCCCCTGAGCGGCTGGTCACCGTTCTTCAAGCGCGCCGAGGACATCCTGTTTTCGTCCCTGGCGCTGCTGCTGTTGTCGCCGATCATGTTGATGATAGCCCTGGCGATCAAGCTGGACTCGCCGGGCCCCGTGCTGTTCCGGCAGAAACGCTACGGGTACAACAACCGCCTGATTCAGGTGTGCAAATTCCGCTCGATGCATCAGCACCAGGCCGATGCGACAGCGGAGAAACAGACCACCCGAGGGGACGCCAGGGTCACCCGGGTTGGTCGCTTTATCCGCAAGACCAGCCTGGATGAACTGCCCCAGTTGTTCAACGTGGTCGCCGGCAGCATGTCCATGGTCGGCCCACGTCCTCACGCCACCGCCACCAAGGCGGCCGGGATTCTGTTTGAGGAAGCGGTGAAGGAGTACACGTCACGTCATCGGGTCAAGCCTGGCATTACCGGCCTGGCCCAGATCAATGGTTATCGTGGTGAAACAGACACCGTGGAGAAGATCGAGAAACGCGTGGAGTTCGATCTTGAGTACATCGAAAACTGGTCCGTGTGGTTCGACATCTACATCCTTCTGCGCACTGTTCCGGCAGTGCTCTTTACTCGCGAGGCCTACTGATGAGTACTCTCATCCCCTGCATCATTGCCGGCGGGTCCGGCACCCGACTCTGGCCAGTCTCGCGGGAAGCCATGCCCAAGCCGTTCATGCGTCTTCCCGATGGCGAAAGCCTGCTGCAAAAAACCTTCCTGCGCGCCACTGGCCTGCCCGGCGTCGAAAGACTGCTGACCGTGACCAATCGTGAAGTGTATTTCCGCACGATGGACGATTACCGCACGCTCAACAAAGGCCGCTGCCAACTGGATTTCATCCTTGAACCCTTCGGCCGCAACACCGCCGCGGCGGTCGCCGCAGCAGCGCTGCACGTCTCACGCCTGTACGGGGATGATGCGCAATTGCTGATCCTGCCCGCCGATCATCTGATCAGCGACCTGCCCGCCTTCACCCAGGCCGTGCAGGACGCCCGAGCCCTGGCTGATCAAGGCTGGCTGGTAACTTTTGGCATCCGCCCGACCAAGGCCGAGACCGGCTTCGGTTACATCGAGCAGGGACCGTCGCTGGCCCATAACGGCCATCAAGTCGAGCGCTTCGTCGAAAAACCCGATGCCGCCACCGCGCAAAGCTATCTGGACGGCGGCCTGCACCTGTGGAACGCCGGGATGTTCTGCATGCGCGCTGACGTGCTGCTGCGTGAGCTGGCCGAGCATGCCCCTGCCGTACTCGCCGCCGTAGACACCTGTCTGGCCAACAGCGCCAGCAAACAGGGTCAACGCGAATTGCAGGTCGAGCTGGACGGCGACACTTTTGCCCTGGCCGAGGACATTTCCATTGACTACGCATTGATGGAACGCTCGCAAAAGGTCGCGGTGATCCCCTGCCAACTGGGCTGGAGCGATATCGGTTCCTGGCAGGCCCTGCGCGAACTGATGCCTGCGGACTCCAACGGCAACCAGTGCAACGGCCAGACCGTGCTGCATGACGTGAGCAATTGCTACATCGACTCCAAACGTCTGGTCGGCGCCATCGGCCTGGACGACCTGATCATCATCGACACCCCGGACGCGCTGCTGATCGCCGATGGCAAGCGCAGCCAGGAGGTCAAGCTGATCGCCCAGGAACTCAAGCGCCAGGGCCACGACGCCTACCGCCTGCACCGCACCGTAACGCGCCCCTGGGGCACGTACACCGTGCTCGAAGAAGGCAAGCGTTTCAAGATCAAGCGCATCGTCGTCCGGCCGCAAGGTTCACTGTCGCTGCAAATGCACCATCACCGCAGCGAACACTGGATCGTCGTCAGCGGCATGGCTCAGGTCACCAATGGCGAGCGCGAATTCATGCTCGACACCAATGAGTCAACCTTTATCAAACCCGGCCATACCCATCGCCTGGTCAATCCGGGGGTGATCGACCTGGTGATGATCGAAGTGCAGAGCGGCGAGTATCTGGGCGAGGACGACATCGTGCGCTTTACCGATATCTACGGCCGCGTGCCCAGCGAGGCGGCCAAGGCGTGAGAGAAGTTTCTGCCCGGGTACGGGTCTGACGGGCCAAGGCCTGTCGTAGTGGCACGTATCCGGGCGTTTTATTGCAACACACCGCAACACAACTGCCGACATGATGTTTTACCCGACAGGGAGTGGTAATCATGCATGACAGAGCAAGGGGCATTCTGTTGCCTGTTGGGCTGACACTGACGCTACTGGTGCTCAGTGCCTGCAATACCCCCGCCCGTATCGGCGTGCCCGAGGATGATGCGGTGATTGCCGCCGGGCAGGCCGCAGGTCGGGCGCTGGCGGGCAAGCCGTTGCCACCGACCCGCATCCGTCCCGGCGACACCTTGCGCATCGTGCGCAACACCGGCGAGGCCCCGTCGATCTCGGCGTTCACCGCCAACTCCATCTATGAGCTGACGCTGTTTCAGGTGCTCAATGACGGCACCTTCTCCTACCCCTATATCGGCTCCGTGCCCGCTGCGGGCTTGACCGTGCCGCAACTGATCGCCGGTCTCGAAGCGCGGCTGCACGACGTTTATCGCGAGACCGCCCTGACCATCAATATCACCCAGACGCCAAGCAACACGGTGTTCATCGGCGGCGCCGTGCGCAACCCGGTGGCCCTGCCCGCCACGGTTACCACCACTCTGGAACAGGCGCTGATGGGCGCCGGCGGCGTCGCCCCGGATGCCGACGCCAGCCTGGTCGCCCTGCTGCGTCAGGAGGACAACGGCCTCTACAAGACCTACTTCTTCGACTACAGCAAGCTGCTCTGGGCCGGCTCGCCCGGCGGCCCAACGGCTCCGGTCCTGTTGCAACGCGGTGATGTGGTGTTCGTGCCCAAGTCCTCGGTAGGCAACAAGGCAGCGGGCGTAGACCTGTATTTCAATCAGCTGATCCCCTTCGCCAAGTCGCTGGGCTTCGGCGTGAATTACAACTTGCGCAGCAGCGGCCAATAAGTCAGGGACCCAGACATGATTAATATCCGTTCATTCCGCGACCTGTTGCGCCTGTTTTTTATCTTCAAGGATGAGATCAAGGCCACGGTCCTGGTGTCCTTCATCATTATCCTGCTCGGCGCCTTCCTGCTGCCCAGCCGCTACGAGTCCACGGCGTTGCTGCTGGTCAAGCCCGGCCGTGACAGCAGTACCGTGCCGATCGAGTTCTCCGACCGCCAGGCCATCGTCATCCCCAGCGCCCAGCGTGACCCGATCCTCGACGAAGAACGCATGCTCACCGGGCGCCCGATCATGCGCGCCGTGGCCGACAAATACCTCAATGAATTGTCCCAGGTGCCACAACAGACCGGCTTTCTCGCCTCGACCAAACGCTTGATCAAGGGCGCCATCGGGTCCGTGCTGGATATCGGCCACGGCTTCCTGCAACTGATTGGTCTGGTGGAGAAACGCTCGCCCGAAGACCGCATGGCCGAAGAGCTGGAGAAGAATTTCAAGGTCAGCCACGATCCGGGCTCGGCGGTCATGGAACTGCGCTTTGTCTGGAATGACCCGGTGGTGGCCCAGACCGTGTTACGCACCTGGGTCGAGCAATACCAGATACAACGCACCCAGACCCTGGGCCGGGTCAGCCTGTACGCCTTCTACGAGGCGGAGGTCAAGGACAGCCAGGCCGAGATCGTCGACCACAAGCAGCAGATCCAGGGCTACCTCAACCAGCTCGGTGCCGTGAGCATCAGCCAGCGCCTGGCCGATACCTCCCAGGGCCTGAATGACCTGCGCACCGAACGCAACAACACCATCCGCGCCATTGCCTCGACCAAGGCCGGCCTGGACATGCTTCAGCAACAACTGGCCAAGCAATCGAAAACCGTGTCGGCCGGCCGTGAACTGGCCCTCAACCCCAACCGCCAGGATCTGCAAAACCGCATCAACGGCAAGGAAGTCGAGCGCCAGGAACTGCTTCGCTCGTTCAAGGAGCAGGCGCCCCCCGTGCTGGCCCTGAATGAAGAAATCAAGAACCTCAGGGCACTGCTAAACAAGGAAGAAGCGACCGTGCAACGCACGGAAAACATCACCCCCAATCCGATCTACAACCGCATGCAGAACGTGTTGGCCGACCAGCAGACCAGCTACGCCCGCCTGCAAACGCAACTGGCCCAACAGAACCTGCAACTGGCGCAACTGGAGAAAGACCGGCAACTGGCCCTGAGCCTGGAGCCGGAGCTGTCACGCCTGCAAAGCGAACTTGCCGCCACGGAAAAAAGCTACGCGCTGTACACCGACAGCCTGGAAAAAGCCCGCATCGACCGCGAGCTGGACAAGAGCCAGATCAGCAACATCGCCATTATCGAGGAGGCTACCCTCAACCCCAGCCGGGTCTTCCCGAAAAGCATGGTGATGGTGGTGCTGGCGTTTCCCCTGAGCCTGGCCATCGGCTTACTGGCGATGTATTTCTTCTACCTGCTCGACCAGCGTATCCATGACGGCGACAAGATCGAAAGCCGTTTTGGCGTGTCGGTCTGGAGTACGCTGCCCGACGTCAAGGGCGGGCAGCCAGAGCGCAACAGCGCCTTCACCGCCAGCCTCTATCGACTGTACGGCATCCTGCCTCTGGGCCAGGTGGCCGAACGTGGCCTGGCGGTGGGCATGACTTCGTTGAACCGCGGCGACGGGGTGAGCTTTGTCATCGAACACATGCGCACCCTGTTCGAGGATCACGGCCATCAAGTCCGTATCGAAGGTCCTGGCCCCGCAGCCCCGGGAGAAATCCTGCTGATCGACGCCTCAAGCTTCTTCAGTAATCAGGAGGCCTTCGTGCTGCTGCGCGAAGCAGACGTGATCATGTTGGTCATCCGTGCGGAAAAAACCACGGTGCCCGCCCTGGAAATTGCCCTGAACACCCTCAATACCGCGTTCAAACGCGTCGATGGCATCGTGCTCAACCGCCGTCGTTTCGAGGTGCCGGAGCGCGTCCTCAACTACTTCAACCGCTTCCGTCGGGGGTGATATGCACATTGCCCTGCTCGCTCCGCTGCCACCGGAACAGAACGGCATCGCCGACTATGCCGGCCACCTCAAGCAGGCCCTGCAAAAGCTCGGCGTACAGATCAGCACGCCCCTGGCCGGGATCGGCAACGATCCGCAGGAAGCCGAACGCCATGTGGCGCAGATCCACTGGCATGGCATCGATCTGGTCCACGCCGAACTGGGCGGCGGCCGCCTGGCAGAATTCCATGCCCTGCGCGCCCTGCGCCAGCGCTTTGCCCACATGCCACTGACAGCTACGGTGCACGACCCCGAGCGCCTCGTCTGGCGTCGCGCCAGTCTGCCCTGGCCACTGTCCATTGCAGGCAAGCTGCCGTCGCCACTGCCCCAGGTCGCCACGGTGCTCAGCGATCCGTTATGCCTGTATGAAGAACGCCAGGTGGCCCAAGGCATGACCCGGCTGGTTACCCTGACCCAGGCCGGCAACGCCGCCCTGCGCCAACGTATGGGCCTGAGCCAGGCACAGATGGCGGTGATCCCCCATGGCAATCCGGACATCGATTCCGCGCCGCTACCACCGCTGGAGCCGCTGCGCCTGCTGTATTTCGGCTTTATCTATCGCGGCAAAGGCATCGAAGACCTGCTCGACGCCCTGGCCGACTGCATCAGCCAGCAACCAGCCCTGCGTGAGCGGGTGCGCCTGACCCTGGCCGGTGGCAGCGAACCGGAAATGGCGTTCGGCCCCTCCGGCAGCTACCTGGACGAACTGCGCCAACGCATCAGCCAGTTGGGCCTGATCGGCTCGATCGACTGGCAGCTCGACCTGCCTGCAGAGCAAATTGCACCAACCATTCAGGCCCACCACGTAATGGTCCTGCCGTACCGCGAATCGAGCAAACTCAAGCTGCTGGGCAAACTGCGCGGGACCAGTGGCGCGCTGTCCTGGGCGGTGGCCTGCGGGCGCGGGGCGATTACGTCCGACGCCCGCTCCTTTGCCGAAGAGGTCGCTCATGGCAACGGCATGATCTTTCCTCAGGGCGATGTCGCGGCGCTGTCCCAGGCCCTGAGCACACTGTGCGCCAACCCGGAACTGGCCCGGACCTGGGCCGACCGAGCCGCAAGCCTGGCCAGGGAGCGGGTCTGGAGCCGTACGGCAGAACGTTTTCGTCAGTTGTTCGAACTGGCTTGCGCGGGGGATGACTGATGAATCGGTGTCGTGATCTCCTGCTAAACAATTGCTGCCCTGTGGGAGCGAGACTTGCCCGCGAATTGAGCGACGCGCTATTGCTGGCACATCGCGTCACGGCATTCGCGGGCAAGCCTCGCTCTCACGATTCACTCCGTGGGAGCGAATTCATTCGCGAAAGCAGTAGGACAGACGATACAAACGCGCCGGATGTACCGGCTTCTTCGCGAATAAATTCGCTCCCACAGAATTCACTCCCGCAACGGGCCACGACCTGGCGAAATCGCCTGTTGGCCGTCGGCCTGCTGTTGCTGGGCAGCAGTGCCGCCCATGCCGAAACCGTGCTTAAAGGCCCGCGCCCCATCGCCTGGAGGGACTTCCTCGGGGTCAACGTACAGTTCCAGTATTTCCCGGCGGACGTCTATCGCCTGCAAATGGAACAGCTCGACAAGCTCGGGCTGAACTGGGTACGCCAGACCATCCACTGGCCGATCATCGAACCCAAGGAGGGGCAATACGACCTCACCGACCTCGACGCCGCCATGGCCGAAGCCGCCAGACACAAGTACAACACCCTGGCCTATCTGGTCGGCTCGGCGCCCTTTGCCAGCAGTGCCCCGGCCAAGGCCGCCAGCCGCGACCAGTACCCGCCCAAGGACTACAACATCTTCGCCTCACGCATGGTTGCCCTGGCCAAGCGCTATCCACAAGTGGGCAACTGGCAGGTGTGGAACGAGCCGAATATTGTCTGGCTGCCCAAGGAAAACCCCGCCGCCTATGGGCGCCTGCTCACCACCAGCGCCGCCGCCCTGCGCACCGCCGTGCCGGACACCACCATCGTGACTGCCGGCATGGCCTACTACAGCCAGATGCACAGCACACCGGGATATATGCTGCAAACCCTGGTTGATGGTGGGCTGGGCACGCAGAACATCGTCGCCGCCTACCACCCTTATTCGGAGTTCCCCGAGGGCGACTCACCGCCTGACCGGGACTTTCTGGTCCGGGCCGGGGCCATGAACGAACTGCTGCACAACAACGGCGTGCAACAGGTATGGGCCACCGAATGGGGCTGGTCCAGCTATGCGGGGCCCAAGGAAATGCAGGCGATCATTGGCGTCAACGGTCAGGCCGACTACACCCTGCGCCGCCTGGCTTTAATGGCCGCCATGGACTTCCAGCGCATCTTTCTATTCAACCTCAGCGACCTCGATACCCGCGCCAGCGCACGGGACCAGGGTTACGGGCTGCTCGACCTGGCGGCCAACCCCAAACCGGTCTATACCGCGCTGAAGAACTTCCTCGACATTACCGGCCCGAGCCTGATCCCCGATGACCCGCCCGGCGTCAGCAACCTGCCCGATGACCTCTACGCCATCCCCTGGCTCAAGCCGGACGGCAGCAAGCTGCTGATGCTGTGGAGCGCCACCGGCACCCACCTGAACTTCCCGCGGATCAAGGCTGGGACGGTACACGACCCGTTGCGCGGCACCCATACCCCCCTGGCGGCGGCCCAGGGCATTACCGTGGTACTCAAACCCAGCCTGCAAATTCTCGAGTGGAGGCCCTGAGCCATGCGCATCCTCTGGACGTTGCCCTACCTGCCCTGGCCCACCACCAGCGGCGGCAAGACCCGGGAATATCATCTGCTGCGCAACCTCGCCGCCCGTGGTCACCGGATCACCCTGCTGGTGCAATCCAAAGTTGCCCTGGACGACGCCACCCGCGCGGCGCTCGAGCCCTGGCTGGAGCGCCTGATTGTACTGCCGCGACGCCCCTTGCGCAGCGCCCGCACCCTGCTCGCCGTGGCCTTCGCCACGCCGCCGATGCTGGCCAGTGTCAACGGCTTCGCCCCGCACTTGCAGCACACCTTCGAGCAACTGCTGGAAGAGGACTGGGACGTCATCCAGATCCAGCACAGCTACGGTTTCCAGCCTTTCGAACGACCACTGCAAAAGGCGCACAAGCCTTTTGTGCTGGCCGAACACAATATCGAGTCGGCTCTCGGCGCTGCCTCCTACAGCCTGCTGCCCAATTGGGCCGGGCTATTCGCCCGCTACGACCGCTGGCGCTACCGGCGTTGGGAAAGCCGAGTGCTGCGTCAGGCCAGCGAACTGATCGCAGTCAGCGAAGACGATGCCCGGGGCCTGGCCCGGCTCAGCGCCAAGACCACCGCAGTGGTGGTCAACAGTGTTGACTGCGACTACTACGCCAAGGTGCGCCCGGACCGCGCCAGCCAGCGCCTGCTGTTTATCGGCAACTACGAATACGGCCCCAACGTCGATGCGGTGGAATGGGCCCTGGATGAAATCATGCCCCACGTCTGGCAACTCGCGCCCACTGTACGTTTCAGCATCGGCGGCTTCGCCCTGCCCGCACAATGGCGCGAGCGCTGGACCGATCCGCGCATCGACTGGCTGGGCTTCGTCCCTGATCTGCGCGTACTGCAAAACCAGAGCGCAATTTTCTTCGCGCCCCTGCGCCAGGGCGGCGGTTCCAAACTCAAGGTACTGGAAGCCATGGCCGCCGGGCTGCCGGTGGTCACCACTGAGCAGGGCGTCACGGGCCTGACGGTGACCAACGGCGAGCACTACCTGGGCAGCGAATACCCCATCGAACTGGCGCGGATCATTGCCACCAGCCTCAACCGCCCTGAACGCCTGGAACAGGTCGGCGAAGCCGGGCGAGCCTACGTGCGCGCCACCCATGACTGGGCGGTGTCCGCCCGGCAACTCGAAGCGATCTATACCCGCCTCTCCCCAGCCAAGGAACCGGCCCACTATGCGTATCGGACTTGATTACCGCCCGGCTGCGGGCTATGCCACCACTGGCATCGGTCGGCAGAACTTTGCCCTGGAACACGCCCTGCGCGCCCATCCCGACGTGCAACTGCAACTGTTCGGCGTGGCGCCCTTCGATCATCCGATCCGCCGCCTGATCCACTGCCCGCGCAGCGCCACGCCGCTGAATGCTGTGCATCGCCTGCCCGACCGCCTCGGGTTCGAAGCCTGCTTCCTGCCCACGGCGCTGCGTGACGCGGAAATCGAAATCTACATGGCCAACCTCAATATGGGCCTGCCCATCGGCCGCAAACCTGCGGGCATGCGCTATGTGTTGCAACTGCACGACGTGTTCCAGCTGACCCAGAAAAACAGCCACGGCTCGCGACTCAAGGCGGCCTTCTACCGGCTCACCGATTATCTCTCGATTGCCTGGTCCCTGCGCGTGGCCGACCGGGTCTGGGTCGCTTCCGAGTACACCGCCAGTGAAGTGCGGCGACTGTTTCCTTCGTCGAATGCAAAACTTCGCGTACTGCCGTTGCTGGTCGAAGGCTTCGTCGGCGAACCGGCGGACATCAGCGACCTGCAGTTGCCCGAGCGCTACTGGCTGTGTGTCGGCACCCGCGAGCCGCGCAAAAACATTCCGTGGTTCGTCGACGCCTGGCAAAGCGCGCGCATGCAATTCCCCGCCACGCCAGACCTGGTGCTGGTCGGCGGCGATGCCTGCCTGACCGAAAGCCAACGCCAGCTACCAGGCCTGCATGCCCTCACCGATCTCAGCGACGCGCAACTGCATGCCATTTACCGCGATGCCGGGCGCCTGTGGCATCCATCCCGTGGCGAGGGTTTCGGCCTGCCGGTGATCGAAGCCCTGAGCGTCGGCACTCCGGTGGCGGTCGCCAGCGGTTCGTCCCTGGATGAAATCAGCCCGCCGGACAGCCCGCGCTTTTCCCCCACCGACAGCGCCGCACTCATTCGCCTGATGGGCCAATTGTCCACCGCCGCGCCGGAAGATCCCCAGCCTCTGCAGGCCTGGGCGGTGAACTACGCCATCGACGCCTTCCGGCAACGCTTCAATGTGCTGCTCGAGGAACTGCGCTGATGCCCATTGCGCTGCCCACAGGACTGTTTCTGGCTCTGATCTTCAGCCTGATGTTCTGGCTGCTGCCGGCCCCCGTGGTGCTGGTGGCCATGGCGGGCCTCGGCGCGGGCATCACCATCATTCGCCAACCCGTGCGCGGCCTGCTGCTGTTCGGGCTGATTGCCTGCTTCCTGCCTTACGCGACCATGAATATCGGCTTTCGCACTACGGTGTCCGAGGCTCTGGTGATGCTGACCTGGGCGGCTTATCTGGCCCACTCGATGTTCGGCGACCCGCCACGGGTGCCACCGATGCTGCGTACCGAGCGCCTGCTGTTCGTCCTCATGCTCTACACCGCCCTGCCCTTTGTCGTCGGCCAGCTGATGATCAGCGCCGAGGGCAACGGCCCGATCAACTGGGTGCGCTGGCTGTTCAACCTGTCGGTCCTGTTTCTCGTGCCACGCCTGCTTGTCAATGCTCAGGTTCTGGAGCGCATGGTCTTCTCAGTGATGAGCGGCACATTGTTTCTGTTGCTGCTGTCGATCCCGGTTTACCTGGTCAGCCGCAGCGCCACCGCCATGACACCGATCCTCGGCGCCCTCGGCTACGGCGGTATCAGCGTGCTCGGTGACAGCCTGTCGGCCCTGGCCACGCGCATGGGCTCGCCATGGATGCACCCCAACGTCGCGGGCGGCGCCATGGTCCTGATCCTGCCGTTGGCCTTCTGTTATGGCATTACCCGCAGCGGTTGGGCGCGTGCGCTGGGCATGTCGGTGGCGATACTGGGCAGCGTCGGTCTTTTGCTGACCGGCTCGCGAGGCGCCCTGGTCAGCCTGATCGTGGTGATGATCATGATGGCCGCCAAGCGCGTGCCTCACGTCGGCCGCGTACTCATGGCCGGCGCCGTCGCCGGTGCACTGCTGCTGATGTTCTACCCGCCGTTGCAGGAACGCCTGCTCGGCCTCTTCACTCAGGACGACACCAGTACCGCCATTCGTTTCCTCGAATACGAACACTTCCCCGAAGCCGTTGGCCACTTCCCTCTCGGCATCGGCTTCAAGATCGACCCGCCAGTGCCGGGCACCACCCTGTTCGGCATTTCCAACCTGTGGCTGAACTTCGTCTACAAGATCGGCCTGCCCGGCATGCTGCTGTACATCGCGGTGATCTGGAGCTGGTGGAATGAAACCCGCCCGGCCCGCGGACGCATCCACCTGACCCAGGACAACGCCCTGTGGCTTGGCACTTTAGCCGGGCTGCGGGCGGCGCTGCTCAGCGGCGTGTTCGACCACTACTTCAGCTTCACCACCGTGCTGATCGCCCTGTTCTGGCTGTTCCTGGGCATAAACCTGCACGAAGCCAAACGCCTCAAGAGCAGTGGCGTGGTCCGGCCTTACGCCCCCCCTGCCGCTCGCACCGATATGGGAATCCAATCATGAAGCACCGCATGCTCCACTCCCACGACCTGCGCCTGGCGCTGCCCGACTACGCGCAGAAAATGGCCGTGCCCCTGGACGAACTGCAAGCCGCCTACCAATGGATGCTGGACAACGAAGTATGCTTCGAACAGCCGCTGAAAAACCGCACCCTGTCCTTCATCAGTTACCTGAATATCGAAAGCCGCATCGAGCATCCCCTGGCCCGACGCTTCTACAAACTGCTGACCCGCGAGACCCTCGGCCCGCTGATCCCGCTGTACGGCATCAACTGGCCAACCCTGCGCGACCGCATGTTGCGCAGCTGGGAGCAGGCCTACAACATCCTCATCTGCAAGATCCCCAGCCACAACGTGCGCCTGGCCTGGCTGCGTCTGGGTGGCGCGAAAATCGGCAAGGGCTCGTCGGTGTGGCGCAACACCGAAGTGCTCGGCGTCGACAGCCTGCGCATCGGCGACGACAGCACCGTGGGCTGGCACTGTCAGCTCGACGCACGGGGCGGCCTGGTGATCGGCGACCACGTGACCATTGCCTCCCACGTACTGATCATCGCCGGTGGTCATGACCTGCAAGCCCCGGAGTTCTGGGCCGTGGGCGGGCCTGTGTATATCCGTGACTACGCCTGGATCTGCAGCCGCGCGTTGCTGTCCTTCGGTGCCGATATCGGCGAGGGCGCGGTGGTGGGCGGCGGCAGCGTGGTGTCCAAACCCATACCGCCCTACGCCATCGTCAGCGGCCCCAACGCCGAAATCAAAGGCGAGCGGTCCCGTGGCCTCAACTACAAAGTGGGCGGCAAAGGCCTGTTCACTTTGTTCCACTGAGCCGCGCCATGCTTGGTTCAACTCTATGGCTGACCCTGGCCACCCTCACCGGCCTGGCCGCCGGTTTTGCCCGTGAGTGGCTGTTGGTCGCGGCCTGGGGGGCGGGGGCGCAGAGTGATGCCTTCCTCGTCTCCATGTTTCTGCCTGAAGCGTTGCGCATGGCATTAGCGGCGGGCCTGCTCAGCGCAGCCGCCCTGCCCCTCTACCAACAGCGCGACGCCGGGCAACGACAGCGCTGGCTCGGCACCCTGGCTCCGCGCCTGCTGCTTTGCGGCCTGGGTATCAGCCTGCTGCTGAGCCTCGGCGCGCCACTATGGGTGCGCGCCGTCGGCCCCGGCCTGGACAACAACGGCTACGTGCTGGCGGGCGACAGCCTGAACTGGCTGGCCTGGTGCGCACCGGGCTTTCTGCTCCATGGCCTGCTCTGCGTGCCGTTACAGGCCCACTCGCGTTTCGTCCTCGCCGGGCTCGGCTCCCTGCTATTCAACCTGCCGCCCGTGCTCTACCTCGCCATAACCCATCACGCCGCCACGCCCACGGGCCTGGCCGGCGCCTGCGTGCTCGGCAGCCTGCTGATGCCCGGCGTGCTGCTGCCAGCGCTGTTTCGCATGGGCTGGAAACCCTGGCACTGGCACAGCGAACCCGGCGCCAGCAAAGAACTGCTGCAACGCATCGGCCCCCTGCTCAGCAGCAACCTCGCCAGCCAGGGCCTGGCCCTGCTCGAACGCATGGTCGCCTCCCTGCTCGGCGAAGGCGCCGTCACCTGGATCAACCTGGCGCGCAAACTCATCAACCTGCCCCTGATCGCCCTGATGAGCCTCAACCAGGTCCTGCTCGGCCTCATGAGCGGCAGCGCCGGTGACCAACGCCTGCTCCTGCTGCGCAAAGGCCTGGCCAGCGCCACCCTCCTCACCCTCCCCGCCGTTGCCGGGCTGATCGGCGCCGCGAGCGCACTGGTCGCCCTGCTCCTGCCCAATCAGACCCACGACGGCCCGTTACCGGATCTGCTGGCCTGGTTTGCCGTGCCCTTGATGTTTGGCGCATGGAACGCACTGCTGGCCCGCTACGCTTATGCGGCGGGCGATACGCGCATGCCGTTGAATTGCGAGCTGCTTGGCAGCCTGTGCAACGCCCTTTTATTGGCCGTATTGCCGTTCTTTCTCGGGCTGATCGGCATCGCTATTGCCGCACTGGCAGGGGCCATGGTTACCGGATTGCTGTTGATGCGGCGGCAGGAATTGCTGAAGGTTATGCCATGGCGCAGTCAGTGGGCCTTGGGGGCTTTGGCGATGATCATCGCCGCGCTGTGCCTGCACCCGATCTACAACATCTGGCTGCAACTGGGCCTGAGCTGCGCCTACGGCCTGATTCTGCTGATCGGCCTGGCGCTGTGGCTTAAGCCCTGGCGCAACCGCCCTGCGAGCTGAAATCGGGCTGAAACCGAACCTGTGGGAATTCATTCGCGAAAGCGGTATCTCTGACGATGAAAATGTTTTGGCTGTACCGCCCTCTTCGCGAATGAATTCGCTCCCACAGAATTCACTCCCACAGAACACCACTAATTCAGACGATTGTGCCTCGCGCTATCAGGCGTGAGGATAGCCCACGAAGAGGCCTAAGCATCCAGCCCCAACCGTCGCCGCCGCGCCATCAGCGCCCGGCCAAACGACAATTCCGCATACTCGATAAACAACCGCGCCATATGCCGTAGCGCCTGCTCCTCGCTTTCACTGCCCGGTATGCAGTCAAAACCCAGGGCGCGTTTGCTGTCTTCGGGGAGCTCTTCCCAACTGCGCATGATGTGGGTGTACATGGCGCTCGCCACTTCGTGTCGATTCATTTGAATGCGTGTTTTACGACTCTGCATCCTTGGCCTCCTTGACCATTTGAACAAAAACACCAGAAAGATATCTGAATATCAGATATCTGAAAACCAGTTATAGCTTAAGTCGCTGTTCCACCACGAGCAGCCCTCATGACCAAAGCCATCTACCGAAACGAACATCAGGTCCTGATCAAATTGCTCAAGGCCATCCGCAGTAACACCGGCCTGACCCAGTCCGACTGCTCCAAAGCCCTGGGCCGTCCCCAGTCCTACATCAGCGACGTCGAAACCGGCCTGCGCCGCCTGGACCTGGTCCAACTGCGCGACCTTTGCGCCGTGCTCGGCTACACCCTGCCGCAGTTCGTCGAAGAGTATGAGGCGGCTTTGCTGACGCCCTGATCATCAAGCCCCCCCAATCCGCTTTGGGTCCCGTCATATCCCCGCCACTGCGCTGCCGAGCAGCAAATACCTGGCGGGGGGGCGGGAACAAATCCTGTGGGAGATTCTATGTTTGCTGTAAAGCCAGAGCAGCCCCCTCGCGGATGAATCCCCACAGATCCAATGGTATTCACGCACTACTGTGGGAGCGAATTCATTCGCGAAAGCTTTATTCCGGACGCCACCAATGTGTTTGATGTATTGGCCCCTTCGCGGATGAATCCGCTCCCACAGATCCGACGATATGCACGCGCTGCTGTGTGCGAATTCATTCGCGAATGGGCCAGTACTTGCGCCGCTTTTTAATCGTCTGAAATACCGCTTTCGCGAATGAATTCGCTCCCACAAAACTCCCACGAAAAAGCCCAAGTCTCCAAGCGCTGCCGCGGAAGCCGCGCTACCAACGCCAGACTGAACAACAACTCGGCATACTCGATAAACACCGTAGCGCCTGCTCATCTCCTTCACTGGCCTCCTGTGTAGCGAACTCATGATCAGCCTCGGTAGCCACTCTAAACCAAAAACCTATTTTGGGATAATCCCAATTCAGGTTTATTTAGATTGCCGGACCATCGAACGGCATCCCACACGTGAAAAGCATCCATGACACCCGCTACCAATTTCTGCTGACGCTCCTGTTGGAGGCGCGCACCGCGGCGGGCATGACTCAGAAGGAATTGGCGATCGAGCTTGGACGACCTCAGTCATTTGTGTCGAAGACGGAGAATGGGGAGCGGCGGCTGGATGTGATTGAGTTTATGGATGTGTGTCGGGTGCTGGGGGCTGATTGGGGTGGAATGCTTCGACGGGTCGAGGGGGCGGCTGCCGAGTGATTTTTGCTGAGAGGCTTTACCTTTATCTACTAACGCGATTTGCGGCAGTGCTGTCGCAAAACTTAGGCGTTATGCAAGAGAGGATACGCAGCTATCGCGCCCCTATGCAGTTCACCGCTTGCTGATTATCCGCTACTGACGGATATGCTCATTCGCGGATCCCTCTTATTGGCCCCCTGGCCAGGACACGTCGGCATACGGCGCCTATCGCCATGGAATGCCAAGGCTTAGCCACAAATACAGGAGAGCAGCCGCTCGCCAGCGGTTGTTGGCACCGACTTCCCGAAGAAAGGATGATAGGCAGGTGAGGCCATCGCCCATGAGTCAAGTTCGCAAGGTCGATGCCACTCAGCAGACCCGGGAAATGGATGTCGGAGAAAATCAGATCAACCTGACAAGAACCTGCCAGTAAAAACTGCCAGGCGTCGTCCGCAGTGTCGACCGCATACACTTTAAACCCTTCAAATTCCAAGATGTCCTGAATTAATCCGTTGATAACCCAGTCGTCTTCGACGAGCAGGATCAAGGGAGATTTTGACGGTACTGCAGTGCGCTTATTCATGTGCATGTGAGCCAGCGATCAAGGACACGTTCAAAACGAACGCAGGGGCCCGACAAACGGAACCTTCGCTTTGCTCACGTCAGGCATCCGGTGGCAAGGCTTAACATAGGCGGCCATAGCCGGACTCAAATGCGCTAGCGCAACCCAACCTGCAAAATAGATTTAGGCATACGGTTTGGACATGGGCGTTGGGCCGGTCTAGGTGCTACACACCTGATGGAAGACAACTTCTTTCCTGTTTGCAGCCCTGTTTTGCTTGAAGGGCCTCAAGCGCTGATTTCAGCAGAGATGCTCCACCACCACGTTCTGATTCACGATTTGTCCATGCGCGATACGCCAGCGTTCCCCACTTGGCAAAGCTGGCTTGAACGAGGTGGATATGAGGTATCCGTCTGTAGCCGCGTCCTGCGGATAAACGATTCGGCAGCTGCCTTGCAGGCTGCTATAGCCGGAAGTGGCGTAGCGTTGGGCAGAAGCAGCCTGGTCATGGCCGATCTGAGTGCCGGCCGCCTTGTCAGGCCTTTTGGAGATGCCCAACCCAGCCCGCTCTCGGTCGCAGCACAGGTGTTCAAGGATTGGTTGCTCGAATCGGCGCAGGCGAGCGTTGCCTCGTCAGTGGTTAGTCGGGGCGGTTACCGATAGCCACGCGCCTGGAGGTTGAACAGGCTGGCATAGCGCCCGCCAAAAGCGATCAGTTGCACGTGGGTTCCTTGTTCTAGAATCCGGCCCTGATCCAGCACGATGATGTGATCAGCGTTGCGCACGCTTGAGAATCGGTGGGAAATCATCAAAGTCATGCGCCCCTCGGCGTACTCGCGAAAGTGCTCGAATACGGCAGCCTCGGCCGCAGCGTCGAGGGCGGCCGTCGGTTCGTCCAAAATCAGCAGATCGGCCTCACGACGCATGTAGGCCCGCGACAGCGCTACCTTTTGCCATTGCCCACCGGACAGTTCCTGCCCACCGGAGAACCAGCGCCCCAACTGCGTGTGATAGCCGTTGCTCAAGCGTTCGATGAATTCGGCGGCAATCCCTTGAGTGGCCGCATCGTGCCAACGGTCCTGGTCATCGAAAGCTTCGACGTCACCCACCCCAAGGTTTTCGCCGACCGTCATCTGGTAACGAATGTAGTCCTGAAAGATCACCCCGATGCGCTGGTGCAAGGCCTGTTCGTCCCAGTCCTGCAAATCGCTGCCGTCCAGCAGGATTCGGCCTTCGTCAGGCGTATAGAGTCGGGTAAGCAGTTTGATCAACGTGGTTTTACCCGAGCCGTTTTCGCCCACCAGCGCCAAGCTCATCCCCTGCGTCAGGTGCAGGCTGATGTCGCTGAGCGTGGGGTGCGAGGCACCCGGGTAGCGGAACCCCAAGCGCTCGCAGCGCAGGCCGTCGCCTGGGCATGCACCGGCCTTCAGCGTGCCGCGTTTAGGTGCCACCGGCACCTCAAGGTATTCGTAGAGGTCAGACAGGTACAGGCCGTCCTCGTACAAACCGGCAATCGCGCTGAGGCTGGAGGTGATGGCGACTTGGCCTTGCTTGAACAGCACCAGGTACATAGTCATCTGCCCCAGTGTGGTCTGGCCACGCACGGTGTCCAGTACCACCCAGGCGTAGGCCACGTAGAACGCGGCAGTGCCCAATAGCCCGAGGGCAAAGCCCCAAGCATCGCGTCGCACGGTGAGCCGGCGATCTTCGGCGTACAGGCGCATGAAATTGTCGCGATAACGTTGCAACAACAACGGCGCCATGCCGAAAAGCTTCACTTCCTTGGTGTGCGCCTCATGGGACAGCAATGCTTCCAGGTAATTTTGATGACGAGTTTCCGGGGCGCGACGCTGAAATAGGCGGAAGGCATTACCGGAAAAATGCGTCTCGGCAAAGAACACCGGCAGCGCGCCGAGCACCAGGATCAGCAGCGCCCAAGGGGATAAATGCACCAGCAGCACCGCAAAGCTGACAAGCGAGATAAGGTTTTGCGTAAGCCCCAGGCCTTTTGTGACGAGGCCCAGTGGCCGGGTCGATGCATCGCGGCGCACGCGCACCAACTTGTCGTAAAAGGCCGAGTCCTCGAACTGCAGCAGCGAAAAGGTCTGGGCCTTTTCCAGGATCATCAGGTTGACCTTCTGCCCCAACTGCACCCGCAGTAGCGCTTGTTGCATTGAAAGCGCCCGTTGCGCCGCGGCCAGCAACGCCAATACACCGGCTTCGGCCAACACGTAACGCAGAACAGGCCATACGGGCGCCTGGCTGCCATTCCCATGGATCTGCATCGCCTGAACCACCGCATCGACGATCCGCTGGCCGATCCAGGCGGCGAGCGCGGGCAAAATGCCGGCGATCAGCGTCGCCACGATCAAGCCGCCGAACAAGGGGCGGGAAGTCGCCCAGACAAGGCCGACCGCCCTGCCGCTTTGGGTTGAAAATGCAGTCAAACGAATGAACAACGACATTAAAGCCCAAGCTCCGGGTTGTCAGTGAAAGGCGATTGTACCGGCTAGTTCAGCACGCTTCGCTGGCCTTGTTGATAGCTACGGCGCGCGCTCCGGATGAGCCCGGTCCGCCCTGAAGGAATGAGTGATGCGGTTTTGGTAATTCGGTTAAGGCTATCAATCTTTTAAACGACACATAGCGCAGACCATTCGGGCTCCCAGCGAGGGTTTCTGCTATTGGCCGAAGGCTACCGCTCAGGAACGACCGCATTCGGCCACTGACCGCGACTCGATAGTTGCCACCCGACCATGCATCATCAGGCTCGCCACGATCCCGTTGTGGCATCGAAGCCATACGTGCATAACCTGCTCGCCTGCAATAATTAGCCTTTTGAAATGGAAGTCATCTCATGTTCGAACGCAACAAACTGGTTCCGGAGTGAATGGTCACCAACCTAGATAGCAGTCTGGCTTTTTGGGTTTCTTGCTTGGGGTTCACAGTAGCTTATCAACGCCCGGAAGATGGATTTGCATACCTTGATTTGAATGGTGCTCAAGTGATGCTTGAGCAGGTTGATTCGGACGCGGGTCAATGGCTGACTGCGCCGTTGACTAAGCCGTTTGGAAGAGGCGTCAACCTACAGATTGATGTTGAGGCTGTCGCACCCATCATCCAAAAACTTGATCAGGCTGGATTTCCACTCTATCAAGAATGCAAAGACACCTGGTATCGGGCTGAAAATGTAGAAGTAGGCCAGCGCGAATTCATCGTTCAGGATCCCGACGGTTATCTCGTAAGGTTGGTAGAGCGGTTGGGTGAGAGACCGGCTTGCTCAATCTGAAACTGAGCCAAGCCGACCGTCGGCTTTGGGGCGGTGCAGCCCTTCACTACAGGCAGCAATCGCCCCATTGCAGCCGTTCGTCGACGACTGCAATCGATCCAAAGCATCTGCTCAATCGCGGGTTTGTGAGGCGGGGGTAAAAATTGAGACGGCTTGATGGTCGATGACTCATCGCTTGTAGAGCAACGCTTCAACTACAACGCCAAACGCTGATGAATGTTCGCGGCGATTGGGGTAATAGAGATGGTAACCGGCAAAGGGTTGGCACCAATCTTCCAACACTCGCACAAGGCTTCCCTCGGTAATCTCCTTGGCAACCATATCTTCCGGAAGGAAACCCAACCCACATCCCGCAACGGCGGCACGCAGAATCGGCACGCTGCTGTTGAACGTCCATTGTCCTTCAACGCGCGCCTTGAGTTCGTGACCATCCTTTTCAAAATCCCATTGCATCAGGCTTCCATGGGTGGGCAGGCGCAGATTGATGCAATTGTGTGCGGCCAGATCACCCGGCACCTTCGGCACTGGGCGCTGTTTGAAATACTCGGGTGAGCCCACGACCGCGATGCGCAAGGACGGCCCGATAGGAACGGCAATCATGTCCTTGGCCACTTGGTCCCCAAGCCGTACCCCTGCGTCATAGCGCTGAGCGACGATGTCGGAGAGTGCGTAGTCGACGGTGATTTCGACCTTGATGTCCGGATAGTCGGGAAGCACCTTCAGCAACTTGGGCCAGAGAATATTGTTGGCTGCATGTTCGGATGCTTGAATCCGCACGTTCCCTGCCGGGGTGTCACGAAACTCGCTGACCGCTGCCAGTTCGAGTTCAATCTCTTCGAACCTCGGCGCCATGGATTGATATAACCGTTGACCGGCTTCGGTAGGGGATACGCTACGGGTGGTTCGGGTCAGCAGACGAACCCCGAGTCGCGTCTCTAGGGCACGTAGAGTATGGCTTAGCGCAGACTGCGAGACGCCCAACTGCGCCGCAGCGCGGGTGAAGCTGCCTTCGCGGGTAATGATCACAAAGGCTTGCAGATCGTTGAGATTGGCGCGTGACATTGATGAGAGCCTCTCATGGGGATCGCGTAATTACTCCATGTAAGCAGGTTCCGCATGGATACGCGATCCCCGAACAGCCCATCAAAGGGTTCGTGCGTAGAACGTTGTCAGCTTGCCCATTGCCGTGTCGACATAACGCGGGACCCAGTAGGTCTCGATGTGGGTGGCGCCGTCGATGATGAACAATTCCTTGTCCTTGGTGCCGGTGGCCTTGGGAAATGCATCCTGGGTCATGTACAGGCTGTCAGCCTTGCTGCCGGCGATCATCAGCAATGGCTGATTGATCAACTCAATCTGATTGGTAGCATCAAAACGCATCAGGTCCAACAGGCTGCTGGTGGTGTACTTGAACGTTGAGTTCGGGTGCGCGTGGGTTTTCCAGTAGTACTCGTAGCCCTGGCGATACAGCTCGAAGGGCAGCTTGGCGATCTGCTCGTCGGTGAGGTTGGCGTCACCCGAATAGAGCACAGCACCGCCGGCCGCCTCCTGAGCGCGCGCAGCGGAAGCCTGTTGCAGGCGTTGCTGAACGCTGTCCAGTTGCGAGTCGTTGTAGCCGTTGCGACGCACCCGACCGGAGTTGAACATGCTGATGGTTGCCAGCGATTTGAAGCGTTTGTCGGTTTGCGCGACGGCCAACGAATAGCCACCGCCGCCGCAGATCCCGAGCAAGCCCAGGCGCGTGCTATCGACGCCCGCATATTGGCTGATGAAGTCTGCCATGCCATGGATGTCTTCGATGCGATAAGCCGGCTTGTCGATGCTGCGAGGCTGTCCGCCACTTGCGCCCTGGTAGGCCGCATCGGCGGTGATCGTGATGTAGCCCTGTTCGGCCAGGCGCTGGGCGTAAAGTCCGGCGACCTGCTCTTTGACGCCACCGTTCGGATGCGCGACCACAACGGTCGGGTAGACCTTCTTCGCATCGTAATTGGCCGGGGTGTAAACGTTGGCGGCGATGTCCATGCCATTGAGCTTGTAGCTGACCGGATGAATGTTGACCTTGCCCGGCTCGTTCCTGGTAATGGCACCGTCGTAGGCCAGTGTGAACGGGTTTTTTTTGTAGTCCGCCGCTCCGGCTTCGCCCGCAGAAAGACCAACCAGCGCCGACATGAGCGTGGCTTTCATAAAGGTGTTTATCACATGAAACTCCTGAGCAATCAAAGAAGGGCAGTAAAAAAAATTGGATGTGAGCCCTGGTTAGTCCAGATGCTTTTCTTTTAGGAAACTCGACACCAGATCCGCGATCTGCACGTTGTTCAAATCGGACATGGGGAAGTGGGTATTGCCCTTGATGCCGATCTCCGGCAAATGGATCAGCCTTACGTCACCGCCGTGCTGGTTGACGGTATCGCGCCAAAGCCGGGCCATCTTCAGCCGTGCGCGCCAACTGTCCTGAGCGGGAAGGTCGACGGCTTGCTCCGGGATGTTGTCGCCGTAGAGGATCAGGATCGGAATGCGCGTGAGCGCCATGAACTGATCAATCGGCACGGCCGCACCCTGTACCGTGTCGAAGGCACTGGGGATCGGCGCGGGCACCTCACCCTGCGGGAAGACAAAGCTGCTGCCCGGCTCGAAGGCGACAATGGCCTTGACCTTGTCATTCTTGATCGCGGTCAGCCAACCCGGCCCGCCACCTTGCGAGTGCGTGAACAGAATGCCGGGGCCGATTTTGTCGAAGACCGCCGACACACCATCAGACACCACACCCATGTCGAACGGCCCGGTGTTCGGTGTCATTGCCCGGAAGAATTGCTCGCGCGTCTGTGCATCCTTGGCTACTTGCACACCGTTGAAATAGTTGGGCCACAAGCCGATGCGAAACTGGTTGAACCACAGTTGTTCGTCCGGCGTCGGTTTGACCGTCGCCTCGACCATGCTACGGCCGGCATCGCCACGTCGCGGCTGGTCGATCAGGTACACACCGAAATGGCGGCGCAGGAAAATGGTTTGGAAACCTTCACGGCCATCGGAGGTGGTTTCCCAGGTCTTGGAGAACTGGCCTGCGCCATGCCACATCACGATGGGTAGTTTCCGGGCATCGACCGGGATTTGGTAGAAGGTGTAGGCATGGTCACCGTGATAGGTCTGGCCATCCGGAGCCATCGGCTTGCGCGGGTTGAACGTACCCGGCGCAGTGGTCATCGTTCCACCGGCGGCGAAGCTGCCTTGCGCCTGAATCAGTAAAGGGCCTGAGCCATCGGGCTGGTTCGCACAAGCTGCCAACAGGCTGAGCAGGGTGATGCAGAGCAAGTATTTTGCAGATTTCATGTTATTTCCTCGAAGCCGCCAGGACCTGGGCCAGCGCCGTGTTTGCACGTTCGGCGGTCTGTGCGTCTCCGTGCTTTTTCAACTGCTCGGTGACTTGACTCAACTGCGCTGCGCTGAGCCCGACGCGCAGGCTCGCCAGCATGTGCGAACGCAATTGCGATTCCACACCCGGCGTCGCTGCCAGCGCCCCGACGGTCGCCAGTTCGCGGCTTTGCCAGTCGAGGTTGTCGCGCTCGAAGATGTCGCCGAACAGATGGGTTTGCAGAAATCGGTTGATCACCGGAGCGAACTCGAACACCGGACCTTTGACCGGGCCACCGGAAATTTTTGTTTGATTCGCAGTGCCCGTCGCCAGAAGCTCATCACCGATTGGAATCGCCCGGTCAGGCTCACGCCCCGGCGCATCGTCGATGCCGCGTTGTTTGCGCGCCTGTACCACGGTCATCAGCTCATTCAAGGCATTAAGGCTGCGCGGGAAGCCGACGTAGGCGTAGAGCTGCACCAGAATTTCTCGCGTTTCGCTGATAGTCAGGCCGGCGTCGAGGCCTTGATTGAGGGCTACGTTGAGGTTGGGCATGTCGCTGGTCGCCATAAACGCTGCGATCAGGGGAATCGCCTGCTGTTGGCTCGACAGTGTTTCTGCGCTGGCTTGTGTGCGGGTCATGGTTTGCGATGCCTCGGCTGCTTGAGTGGTAACACTGAACATCACCCCAAGGCTTAGACAGAGCGTCATTAGCGCGGGATGGGGGCGGGACTTGCTAGCGTCAGTGGTCATCATGAAAGGCTCCGTGCATTGCTGGGTCACTGCGGTGTCACTGGATCGTACGGAGGACGGTTGTAGTGATTAACCCCGATATTGCGCAAGGACTCCTGAGCAGGGCTCATGAGTGGTTTTTACGATTGCCGCTCAAAACCCGGCGTCTTCGCACAAACACGGGGGCTTGAGGTGTTTTGATGGCTCACCGCGGAGGTGCCGCGCTACTGGCTCCGACACATTCCGTTACTTCATTTGCCGGCGTATTGCGCCTCCGAGACTTTCTCTGCCCAAGTCACCGTCTTGCCGTCCTCGGCTTCTGCAATCGCGATGTGAGTCATGCCGTTACTGGCGGCGGCACCATGCCAGTGACGAGTGTGCGGCGGAATCCAAACAATGTCGCCCGGACGGATTTCCTGACGCGGCCCACCTTCTTGCTGCACGTAGCCAACCCCGGCGGTGACGATCAGCGTTTGCCCCAATGGATGACTGTGCCAAGCGGTACGCGCGCCGGGTTCGAAGGTCACCGTGCCGCCGCCGATGCGCGCCGGCAGATCACCCTTGAACAGGCCATCAACGCGTACCGTGCCGGTGAAGTTTTCCGCTGCGCCCTTGATCGAGGGCTGGGCGCCATTATGGGTGATGCGGATTTCGCTGGCGGCCTGGGTTTCTGCGCTCAACAGCGACAAGGCAACGAGCGGTGCGATCAATCGGTTCATCGAATGAACTCCGGTCAGGTAGTGAAGCTGCTCCGAGCCCGGAGCAGCAGGGGTAAGGCTCAGAGCCCGGTCATCTTCAGCGCCGACTCCGGCAAGCGTTCACCGTGCACCTGGATCTGCGCCATCTGCTCATTGATCACGCGCAGATCATCGCCGGTCAGTTCCAGTTCTACCGCGCCCAGGTTCTCTTCCAGTCGGTGTTGTTTGGTCGTGCCCGGGATCGGCACGATCCATGGTTTCTGCGCCAGCAACCAGGCCAGTGCGACTTGTGCAGGCGTCGCCTGCTTGCGCTCGGCAACGGCCTTCACCACGCCGACCAACGCCAGGTTGGCCTTGCGCGCTTCAGGTGAAAAACGCGGGACAAAATTGCGGAAGTCGCTGGCGTCAAACTGGGTGTGCTCATCGATCTGACCCGTGAGGAAGCCAGCGCCGAGCGGACTGAACGGCACGAAGCCGATACCCAGTTCCTCCAGTACGCCAAGCAGTTCATGTTCCGGGCCACGCCAGAACAGCGAATACTCGCTTTGCACCGCCGTTACCGGTTGCACGGCGTGTGCCTGGCGGATGGTTTGCACACCGGCCTCGGACAGGCCGAAATGCTTGACCTTGCCCTCGGCGATCAGCTCCTTGACGGTGCCGGCAACGTCTTCGATCGGCACCTGCAGATCAACGCGATGCTGATAAAACAGGTCGATGCAATCGGTGCGCAACCGCTTCAATGACGCCTCTGCCACGGCGCGGATATGCTCGGGTCGGCTATTGGTGCCGCCGCCTCGTGCGCCGGTGACCAGGTCAATATCGAAACCGAATTTGCTGGCGATGACCACCTGTTCGCGGATCGGTTGCAAGGCCTCGCCCAACAACTCTTCATTTGCGAATGGGCCATACGCCTCGGCGGTGTCGAACAAGGTGATGCCTTGCTCATGGGCCGAGCGAATCAGCTTGATCATGCTCGGTTTGTCGGCGGCCGGGCCGTAGGCGGAGGTCATGCTCATGCAGCCGAGGCCCATTGCGGAAACTTCCAGGCCGTTGCCCAACGTGCGGGTTTTCATGGTGCTTCTCCAATCCAGAAATAGATTAGCGCGTGTGAGGGTGATCGCTCAGCCAGCCATTCACGCGCTCCATGGTCTTGCGCTCTTGCTCACCTTCCATCACAAATCCTTCCATCACCTTAGCCTTAGGCGCGTGCTTTTCGAGGATGCTGCGGCTATTGCCCAAGCCGTAACCACCGTGGGTGTTGAAGGGGATGAGGGTCTTGCCAGTCAGGTCGTGGGCGCTCAGAAAAGCACGCACGATTGGCGGGGTGGTCTCACCCCAGATCGGAAAGCCGAGATAAATCGTGTCGTAGTCGCTCAGAGCGTGAACCTTGCTTTCCAGCTCGGGCTCGAAGCCGCTGTCGCGCTCCTGACGCGCCTGCTCCACGGTTTGCAGGTAGTCCTCGGGATAGGCTTTGGCCAGACGGATCTCGAACAGATCGGCACCCAATCCGCGCTGGATGAGCCCGGCAACCACGCGGGTATTGCCGGAGCGGGAAAAGTACGCGACCAGAATTCGCGAGCCTGAAGGTGGTATTTCGCTGGCGGTTTGCGTGTCGGCGAGTGACAGCAACGGGGCGCTCGCCAGTGCGGCGATGACCGTGCGCCGTAGAGGATCGTGATCGTTGTTCATCGCCCGACGCGCGCCTTGAGGGCCTCGGGATAACGCTCGCCTTCGATGCGGATCTGCGCCAGTGCGGTGTCAATGGCCTGGAGTTCGCCCGCGTCGAGGGTGATGTCCGCGCCGCCAAGGTTTTCTTCAAGGCGATGCAATTTGGTCGTCCCGGGAATCGGCACAATCCACGGTGCCTGCGCGAGCAACCAGGCCAGCGCGATCTGCGCCGGTGTCGCTTTTTTTTGCGCGGCTATCTGGCGGATCAACACCACCAACCCTTGATTGGCTTGCAGTGCCGACTGGCTGAAGCGCGGCACGATGCTACGAAAATCGTCGCTGCCGTATGTGGCGTCGGCGGCTACTGTGCCGGTGAGAAAACCCTTGCCCAGTGGGCTGAACGGCACGAAGCCGATCCCCAGCTCCTTGAGCGTCGGCAGGATTTCCTGCTCAGGCTCACGCCACCACAATGAGTATTCGCTTTGCAGCGCCGTGACTGGCTGCACCGAATGTGCACGGCGAATGGTTTGCGCACCGGCTTCCGAAAGGCCGAAGTGCTTGACCTTGCCTTCCCCTATCAGATCTCTCACTACACCGGCGACGTCTTCAATCGGTACGTCCGGGTCAACCCGATGCTGGTAAAGCAAATCGATGAAATCGGTCTTAAGTCGGCGCAATGAGCCTTCGACGGCGAGTCGAATGTGCTCAGGGCGACTATTTAGAATCTGCTGTTTATTGTCGGCACCGAAGGTGAAGCCGAACTTGGTGGCGATGACCACTTGATCGCGAACTGGGGCCAATGCCTCACCCACCACTTGCTCGTTCAGGTACGGACCGTAAACCTCGGCGGTATCGAAGAACGTAACGCCACGGTCAACCGCCGAACGGATCAGCGTAATGGCTTGTTGTGTGTCAGTCGCCGGGCCGTAGCCATGGCTCAGGCCCATGCAACCCAAGCCCAGGGCTGACACTTCGAGTGAACTGTTTCCAAGTGTGCGCTTGTGCATTTCGATCTCCCGACGTTTGCGTTGGGAAACAGTAAGCCAGCTAACGAGTGGAGACTAGACGGGCAGATCGGCAAGGGTTCATGAGGTCTGCTCATCAGTCCCAGTAGAGAGGGAGGTGGCGACTTGCCTTAATGGACGCCCAGGCGCTCTTAGCCAGGACATACTCAGTTCCCCATGCAGAATTCTTTCTGGCACAGAATCAGGCTTAACGTTCGCGTTCGATAGTAAATAATCGACCGTCCGCTTTTGGCCGATTCTGTTGAAAAAGTCGGCCATGGTTTCCGCAGCAGAAAAGTACGCGTTTGAAATTGAAATCTTTACTTTGAGCAGAGGACTCCGGGCCGAGATTTCGCGCAGCTGCGCGCAAAAAAGGCATTTTCAGCAGTCAGTACGCGGGCAGTCTGGAAGGACCGACTTTTTCAACACAATCGGCCGAAAGCCGCCACCTGCCAGGCTGTCGATGCCGACTCTGATCGACCCATGTGCCGACGCAAGACTGCCCCATCTTCATTAGTGCAAAAGTCGAGCACAGAAAATGATCCACGAGGAGTCAGACTGGGTAAGTGAAATTCCGACAACCGAGTTGATTAGGCATCGGCGCCAACAGCTACGCCCAGTGAAATCATTGCTCGCCTAGAACGTTACAGCGGCGTCAGTAATGCAGACGCGCTTGCCACTCCCGAGCTTGAACAGGCGATCAAATGGCACCGCAAGTACGCCAGGCAAAACGGCATTCATGTCTCGCCATCTTTATGATCCACGGGTTGGTTGACGCAAAAATATCCCGTGTCGACTCAGTAGCCGACTGGCCTTCGCGATTGGCCTGAGCCCAATGGCGATCGGCCAGGTTCAACGTTGAAAGCCAGCATGCCCGGTCAGCGCTTGCCTGACCAGGCGTCCGGATTCACCAGATTCGCCGGCCGCTCGCCATTCAAGGCGCTGAGCAGATTGTCTACCGCACAACGTGCCATCGCCTCGCGGGTCTCGAACGTTGCCGAGCCCATGTGCGGAGTGGCGACCACATTATCCAGCTGCAACAGCGCAGAGCCTTTATCCAAAGGTTCATGCCCAAACACATCCAGCCCCGCCGCGCGAATCTGTTGCTTGCTCAACGCATCAATCAGCGCCTGTTCGTCCACAATCTTGCCACGGGCAATGTTGATGAAGATCGTCTCCGGACGCATCAGCGCAAATTGCTCGGCGCCGATCAGGCCCTCGGTTTCTGCGGTCAGCGGTAACGTCAGGCAGACGAAGTCCGCCTCTTTGAGCAAGCCCTCAAGGCTTCGATACTCGGCGTTGAAGCGGGCCTCAACGGCAGGCTTGGGCGAGTGGCTGTGATAGATGATCGGCATGCCGAAGCCGAAATGGCCGCGCTGGGCCAGCGCTTCGCCAATTCTGCCCATGCCGATGATGCCCAGCTTTTTGCCGTGAACATCACTGCCAAAATGCGCAGGACCGATGTTTTGCGTCCATTGACCGCTGCGTACCAGGTTCGCAAGCTCGACCACACGCCGGGCAGTGGCCATGATCAAGGCAAAGCCGGTATCGGCAGTAGTTTGGGTCAGGACATCCGGGGTATTGCTCAGCAGGATGCCGCGCTTTGTCAGGTAATCAATGTCGTAGTTATCGACGCCTACCGAGACGCTTGAAACCACTTTGAGCCTGGGCGCCAGATCCAGCAACGCGGCATCAAGCTTCAGGCTCGCGCCGAGCAAGCCATCGGCCTTGTGCAAGGCATCACGCAGGCAAGCCAGGCCATCGTCGGATTTGGGGTCATCAATCAACGTGACCTCAGCGTGCGCCTGCAAACGTTGCATCAGCGGTGCCGAGAGTTTTTTGTACAGCACTACATGGTTGTTCATAGGTCGATTCCAGTCAGGAGTGCGCAGGGGCACGACGAACACTCGGATCATCCTGCAAGGGCTGCGGTTTATTGTCCGGCTTGAGCAGCAGCGTCAGCACCACCGAGACCAACAAAGCCCCGCTCATGAACAGATACGACGCACTCAGTGAGCCGGTGGCCCCATTGAGGTAGCCCACCAGGTAGGAGCCGGCAAACGAGCCCAGTGCGCCAAGGCTATTGATAAGCGCCATGGCCCCACCCGCGACGTTGGCCGGCAGAATTTCCGGCACGATGGCAAAGAACGGACCATAGGGTGCGTACATACACGCGCCCGCGACCACCAGCAGCGAATACGACCACCAGAAATGCTCGGTACCCAAGGCATATGAGCCATAAAATGCCACGGCAGCCAACAAGAGTGGCGGCCAGACGAACGCCTTGCGTTTTTGCAATTTGTCCGACGCCCAAGACACCAGGATCATGCCGATAACGGCGGCCAGATAAGGCAACGCAGAAAGCCAGCCGGCCTCAACCATATCCATTTGCATGCCTTTCTTGATGATGGTTGGCAGCCACAGCACGAAGCCGTACACGCCGATACTCCAGCAAAAATATTGGGCAGCCAGCAACAGCACCTTTGGCGAGCGGAACGCTTCGGCATAGTTTTTTACCGGCTTGATGCCAACCTGTTCGGCGTCCAGTCGGGTCTGCAACTCATCCTTCTCTTCAGCCGTCAGCCACTTGGCCTCGGCCGGACGTTCGTCCACCAACCGCCACCAGATAAATGCCCAGATCACCGCTGGCAAACCTTCTACAATGAACATCCAGCGCCAGCTGAAATGCGCTACCAGATAACCCGACACCACCGACATCCACAGCATGGTCGTTGGGTTACCCAGGATCAGTACAGTGTTGGCCCGTGAGCGTTCGGCTCGCGTGAACCAATAGCAGAGGTATACCAGCATGGCTGGCATCACTGCGGCCTCGACCACGCCCAGCATGAAACGGATACCGATCAACATATAGGCGTTAGAGACAACACCGGTCAGGGTGGCCAGGCCGCCCCAGAGAATCAGGCTGACAAAAATCAGCTTTTTCACGCTTTTCTTTTGCGCGTAGATCGCCCCCGGCACCTGAAAAAAGAAGTAACCAAGAAAGAACAACGCCCCGAGCAATGAGGACATGCCGGGGGTGATGTGCAGGTCCTCGGCCATGCCCGACGCCGCCGCGAAACCGTAGTTGGCGCGGTCCAGGTAAGCCAGACTGTAAGTGATGAATACGATGGGCATGATCAGCAGCCAGCGGCGTTTGAGGCCGCCAGGCCTGGTGGTATCGAGTAGCTTTGTCATGTCAGGCTCCAGTGTTGTTATTGTTGAGCAGGTGGTGAATGAGGCAGCCCCCCAAAAGGGTCAGGCGGTTCGTGCAGGTGACATTTG
The DNA here is from genome assembly GCF_047303955.1 of Pseudomonas sp. Pseusp88. Classification (NCBI taxonomy): domain Bacteria; kingdom Pseudomonadati; phylum Pseudomonadota; class Gammaproteobacteria; order Pseudomonadales; family Pseudomonadaceae; genus Pseudomonas; species Pseudomonas sp. Pseusp88. The sequence goes on from NZ_JBGLYM010000015.1 coordinate 133,646, forward strand.
CGCAAGCTGCGCCGCCTGCAAGGCAGCACGGGTGGGCAGCCCTTCCATATCGCCCCGGCTTTGCACAGCCAAGCTGCCAATCCAGTTACCACGCGCGGTAGCCTCTGCAAATCCGAGATTTTCCAGTAACGCGCTGATCACACCGACGGCAAAACCATCCCCTGCGCCTACCGTGTCGACGACATGCGCCACAGGCTGGCCAGGCACGAAAGCTTCAGCCAATTGAGTGCGGTAATACGCGCCATTGGCGCCGAGTTTGATCACCACAGCTTCAACCCCCTTGTCCAGATAGAACCGGGCAATGTCCGCCGGAGTGTCAAAACCCGTGAGCAATTGGCCTTCAGCCATGCCCGGCATTACCCAATGGGCCAGGCTGGCAAGGTGATTGATCTCGCGGATCATGGTTGCCTTGCTCGACCACAGCGACGGCCTCAGATTGGGATCGAACGACACACTGCGCCCGGCCTCACGCATCTGCCCCATCAGCTCCCGGGACAACGCACGGCAGCTGTCGGAAAGAGCAGCCGGAATACCGGTGGCGTGCAGATGGCGCGCCTTGAGCAGCCTGGGGACAATGTCGTCGACGCAGAGATGGCTGGCCGCCGAGCCGCGGCGGAAGTATTCGACGACCGGATCCGCGCCCCCGAGCTCCAGTGATTTAAATTGAAAACCGGTGGGATGCCGCGAATCGACGGTCACGTGCTGACAGTCCACGCCTTCCTGCCGAAGACTGTCAGTGACGAATCGCCCCATGGAGTCGTTGCCGACCCGGCTCAGCCAGGCCACGTTGAAACCCAGCCTGGACAAGCCGATAGCGACGTTACTGTCGGCCCCGGCGATTCGTTTTTCGTAATGACGTACTTGCGCCAGATCACCGGGTTGCTCAGCGACCAGCATGGTCATGGTTTCGCCGAACGAAAGGATGTCGATATCAGACATGACTGGCCTCCCCAGCACTGTGAACTGGCTGTAGAGGGTCGAGGCAGGCGAGCAGCGCGACCTGTTCTCGCGTCACGCCAAGCAGGTCATCACCTTGCAGCGGGTATTCCACAGCACGGGGCAAGCCTTGCGCGAAGTGCTCGAACAGCCGTTCCCAGAGTTGCAGGTCGGCCTGTTCAGGTGGCAAAGCGATCAATTTGCCAGCCGAGTTGCGTCGGACGGCTTTGCAGTGGACGTACTCGACATAACGTCCCAGCTGCTGCGCAGCGCCAATCACGGATTGCTCCTGCCACAGCCAGTTACCAATATCGAACGTCATGCCGATGGGCAATTGAAGCCGCTGTACCGCACTGAAAAAAGCCACGAGCAGCTCGATTCGACCCCCTTGCGAGGTTTGGTCGTTCTCCACCAACAGACGAACATCGTGGCGCGCCATGTGCTCCGCCAACTGCGCAATATCACAGCGCTCGGAAAAATACCCCAGCGACACCTTGAGCCATGCTGCGCCACAGGCGATGGCACGATTGAGGGTAGGTTCCAGCTCAGGATTAACCTGAGTCTGACCTTGCAGCCACAGTTCGAGTGGCGCCGAGTACAAGCATTGCAGACCCTGTGCAGCGATCTCCTCGGCCATTGCGTAAAGATCCTCGTCGAGAAGCAGTTCTTCACGCACCTCGATTCGCGTCACACCAGCCTCGACCAACAGCGGAATAAAACTGGCCTGACCTCGTTCACGAACCAGATCGGCCCCAAAGGCACCCAAGCTAATGGCAACGGGGTATTGATTCATTATTGTTTTCCTCTGAAACCGGTTTCATTTTTATTTGAATGGGCAGCATTACAAAAGTTCGCGTAAATCCTGGCGGTAGACCTGCGGTATTAAAGGGGGTCGCGTCAGTGGCGCGGACGTGTAGAACCGCGCACGATCAGCTGTGCGGCAAAATCGTAGGTTCGCGCCGGCGCCTGATCGCCCGACAGACGCTTGAGCAGGCACTCAAACGCCGTGATGCCTATCTCATGAGTGGGCTGAGCGAGTGAGGTGATGCCGCTTCCTACCAGCGGGTACCAATCCAGCTCATCGAGGGCGATCAGCCCCACTTCGTCAAACAACGGGCAGCCAAGTTCATGCAGCCGACGCGTCGTAATCAGCGTCGCCACACCATTACCTGTGAAGAATGCTTTGGGCCCGGGGCCGCTGGCAGCCAGGAATGCCTGCAACCGCTCCCCCAGCTTGTCACTGGTTTCACAGACCTGCCCAAGCATGTCCGAACGCAGAGCTATTTGCGCCATGAACGCCTCGACGCGCTCGATCCGCGAGCTGGTGCCATCCTGCGGTTCAGTCACCAGCAGAATGTCGCGATAACCCGAGGCGTGCAGATGATCGAGGGCTTGCCTGACAGTGGCGACGTTGTCCAGCCCGACCAAATCGCTGTGCAATTCATCGACCTTACGATCGACCAGAACCATTGGCAGTTCGCTATGCAGTTCGCGCAGTTCATCCAGGTGATGGCCGAGCGTGTTCACGATCAGCCCTTCGATGTTGTAGGAACGCAACGCCGCCAGATGCAGGCGCTCCTGCTCATCGTCGCGGTCAGTGTTGCACACCACCAGGCTGTAGCCGTGCTTGCGGCACGCGGTTTCTACGCCATGCATGACGGCAACGGAATAAGGATTGCGGATGTCGGCCATCAGCATGCCGATCAGGCGAGTACGCCCGCGCTTGAGCCCTCGCGCCATCTGATTGGGGCGATAACCGAGCGTCTCGATAGCCTGTTCGATACGCCGGGCAATGGCGACAGACAGCAGTTGACGGTCATCACCAATAAAACGGGAGACGCTGGCCTTGGATACGCCCGCCAGATCAGCGACGTCATTCATGGTCACGCGCGCACGCGAGGATGCGGGAAAACTGTTCACGGCCTGGTCCTTTTTGGTGTTGTCTGCAGGCTTGTACGGATAGAGCACGGGTCTCTGAAACCGGTTTCAGGAAACACCAAAGTTCGCCAATCGTCAATGCAGAAGCGGATAAAAAGATGGATCAGACGCTGAGTGTGGCCGCTGTCACCTCGTGCGCAACGATCAAATGGTGCTGCGTATCGACCGCTGTCTGCACGTTGTAGCCAACGATTCCCGTGCCGAGCGTCATCATGAAGCGACTGTCTGGATCGGTCAGTGAGACCTGTTTATCCGGAGATTTGAATCGCCCCGGATTTCTTAGATATTGAGCGGCCGATTTTGGCCGGAAGCTTTCGTCCACCAGCGACCGCCATGGGTCGACTTCTGCCGGTCAAGGCGACTAGGTGCGCTAGTCAAGTCCGTTGGGAACGACTGGTCAAATCCAATGCAAATAAGTGGTCAGGTCCCTGCAATTACGCAGAAACGGTCGTTCATGGAGAACACGTACACGTGCCGGTCCGAATCTGGAATCTCGTGATACCCGCAAGCCATTTGTCATTCGCAGTCACAGCCGTGAGGTCAGTTTTCGATCAGCGCCAGCAGTCTTAGATGCCGGAGGATGGGAACAATTCTCCATAAGCCGAGTCAGACAGCCTACGTATTTCAATTTGTATCCGGTTTGTATCCGCATCGACTGACAGCATGAAGCTGTCAAAACCGCTGGCCGGGACCAGTTCCGGTAGCACGTCGATGCATCGGTTAAGGAAGACTAATGGCGACCCTCAAGCTGCATCAACCGATCAACATGAGCAATTTGCAGGCGTGGGACGGGACATTCCCCATTGTGGATTCTGGCCACATTCGCGCTACCGACGGTTTCAGAACCCAGGATTACTTCGGCAGCTTCCAGTTCAGCAACGGCGAAGTCAGCGGCGGTACCCTAACCTCCACAGCCGCCTACCAGAACGGCGGCCTGTACTACGAAGTCACCGGTATAAACGCCGACGCCGCGACTGTGGCCGAATACATCGGCGGTTTCGATTTCAAAAGCGCGCTTAATGAAGTCCTAAAGGGCAATGACATCGTCATTGGCTCGGCAGGCAATGACGTGATCAAAAGCGGTGCAGGCAATGACACGATCAACGGCGGCGGCGGGATCGATACCGTTCAGTACAACAGCAAGGCTGGCCTGATCGTCAATCGCACCGTAGATGCCAATGGCAGAGCGTACGCGATCACGGTGGACGGCAAGCACGACGTCCTGTCCAACGTAGAACGCATTGGTTTTAGTGATGGCTCGACTTTAGCGATAGACGTTGAATCGGGCCAAAATGCGGGGTCGGCGTATCGCCTGTATCAGGCCGCATTTGATCGCACGCCAGATAACAAGGGCCTGACGTTCTGGATCACGCAATTGGACAACGGCGCCAGCCTTACTCAGGTCGCTACAGGCTTCGTCAACAGCAATGAGTTCAAGGCCGCCCATCCAGGCACTGACGCCAGCACCCTCATCAACAGCTACTACCAACACGTTTTGCATCGGGCACCCGACGCAACGGGTTTGGCGTACTGGAGTAACGCAACGGCTAATGGCATGTCGGCCAGCGAAATGCTGGTGTCATTCTCCGAAAGTCAAGAAAACCTCAGTAACTCCGAGGCTGTGCTCAGCACCGGGCTGTGGCTGACCTGATTTGGCAGTATCACGCTTGCTCCCGATTTATATACAAACGATAAGGACTCATCACAATGGCACGCATTACCTATAATCAACCTCTCGACAACTTCGACCTGAACAAAGCGGCCCAGGTTGGTGCTACCGGGCAAGTAGTGTCGATGTCAAGCACTCACATCGTCTACGGCGAGGGTAATTATAAGGCGGACCTGAGTGGCTTCTTTCCATCAGGTAATTCACAGGCGAGCTTTTTTACTGGCATCACGTATTCTCTCAATGACACACCTTACGTCACCATTAGCGGGCTTAACGTAAAAGTAAGCGATACAGCAAACTCTGGTTCGCTCTTCAGCGGTAACGATCAGTACATAGGTTCCAACGGCAATGACCATTTTTACGCCTGGCCGGGTAACGATACCTATAGCGGTAACGCAGGTATTGATACCGTGCACTACGCAGCACTCAAAAGTGACTTTGCAGTCTCGTCAGCAGGTACTGTCGCCACCGTTAAAGGCCTGGGCAAAAGCGATACGCTGTTCAGCATCGAACGTATCAACTTTCAGGAAGATGGTACGACTCTGGCGCTAGACGTCCAGGCCGGTCAAAACGCAGGCTCGGCCTATCGTCTTTATCAGGCGGCGTTTGATCGCAAACCCGATAAAGAGGGCTTGAAGCTCTGGACTGAAAAATTGGACCAAGGTGTCAGCATGGCTGAAGTTGCCATGGGATTTGTCAACAGCAACGAGTTCAAGGCTAATAATCCGAATGCTGACTCTGCCTCCCTGATTAACAGCTACTATCAACACGTATTGCATCGCGCGCCTGACGCAACTGGCTTGCAATACTGGAGCAATCAAATGGCCAACGGCGCTGGGGCCAATGATGTTCTGGTGGCGTTTTCCGAGAGCAACGAGAACCTCAGCAATACCGCAGCCGAGTTGCAAAACGGTGTATGGATGTAACAGACATCACCATTTTAACGCTTCCCGGCGCTCAACTTGGGCCTAAAAAGTTATCGCGGGTTTGGCCCGCGATAGTCGGCTTCAAATTATGGCGGTCCTGGAGATGGGTACGATGAGAATTCACCTTGTGGATGCCGCAAGGCTGTTCTTCATACACCACTTGCGCTGAGTCATACTGAATCGCTCAAACCTCAGTCTGCTCCGAAATCGCCAAAGCATCGTCTACCTCAATACCCAGGTAGCGTACCGTGCTTTCCAGCTTGGTATGTCCGAGGATCAGCTGCACAACCCTCAGATTCCTGGTTCTTCTGTAGGTTAACGTCGCTTTGGTTCGGCGTAGCGTATGAGTACCGTACAAAACGGGATCGAGACCTATCGAAGCAACCCATGCCTTGACGATACGTGCGTATTGCCGCGTAGACAGGTGCTCGGAATCTCGAATACGACTGGGAAACAAGAAGTCTTCGCCTTGCAGATGCGCGATCGATATCCAGTTGCATTTGATGATCGCACCGAGTCATTTGGCGGAGGGGGTTTCAGTGCAACGTGTGGCAGGCATTCTGGGATATGACTCTGTTAATGCCTTCATCACGATGTTCAAAAAAGCCCTGGGTAAACCGCCTACTCAGTATTTTTCCTCGCAGCGTTAATGCTCCGGTGGATGATACAGAGCGCCGAGGTTGTAGAGTGACTACGTTTAGCCACGCATCCCTTTGAAGCTACGGATTTAGAAGAAACCTACAAGCCTCGACGTAGACCAGCTGTCAGGCCATTGCTGAACGGTATGTTTTTGGCCGATTTCTGCCGGTAGCGAACGGCAGCGTTGGGTCGCAAGCAATCGATGGCCGGAGCAATAGCAAATAAGAAGCTATGCTTGATCTAATGCTGGAACTATTGAGCGGACTGGCTTTCCGTCCCCGGTGCATCAATCCCTTCAGCAGTCACCTGACTGTCACAATGCCCGGCCTGGAACAGGATAATGCCCACCAGGTCCATGAAGGGGTTATCACCCCACCTGGTGTCCAGGTAGAGCAGGCCCAAGGAGGAGTCCGCCATGACCTTAGTCGATCGCCTCAGGTATTTGCGCGTCGTTCTCGTTTCGGCAGGCCTCGCGTGCCTTGCTCTCTACCCTCTTATGTTGTTCTGGCCGTCCGGCTGGGCCTGGCACGTCGGTCACTCGGACTACCCGATGATGATCGTTGGCATCTACGCCACACTTGGCGTGTTCCTGATCCTGGCCGCACGTGATCCGTTAGCCAATCTGAGCCTGATCTGGTTCACCGTGTGGTCTAGCGCCGTACACGGAGGAATCATGGCCGTCCAGGCGGTCATCCAACCGGGGCAAATGGGGCACCTGGCAGGTGACGTGCCCGCGCTCTTGATCGTGGCGGTTGTCTTGGCCATCTTGACGCCCTCCTCGCAGTTGGCAGCCAGGCTACGGACATACAGTGGGGCCTGAGAGCGGGTTTGACTGTCAGGGTTGGCCGATAGCAACCGCCTACGATAGCGCCCCCGCCAAACCGTATGGGACAGCTCTTCAGCAATCACCACCCACCTACCCC